>JAILDK010000080.1 GCA_024689485.1 Fibrobacter sp. | reverse complement strand
AAAAAAGCCCGCATCGCTGCGGGCTTCTTTCTGAACTTTCAAAAGGATTAGTTCTGCGGAGCTTCTTCTTCCGGAGATTCGACATCTTCAGAAGGTTCTTCCGGGAGCGTACCTTCGGTCACAGCCGCTTCGGACTGGCCTTCGATACTTTCCTGTTCCAAGTCGTCATCGCTCGGGAGAGCGGTTGCGTCCTGGACCTTATCCTTTTCGGCGAGCGTAATCGCCTTCACGCCCTGGGAAACACGACCCGTCAAACGGATGCTGTCGACCGGGATACGGATCACCTGGCCTTCGCGGCTGGTGATGATCAAATCGTAATCGTCGACGACGCTGTCCACAAAGACAACTTCACCCGTCTTATCGGTGATGTTCAAATTGCGAACGCCCTTACCGCCACGGCGCGTGATACGGTAGGCAGCCGGTTCGGAACGCTTGGCGTAACCGTTTTCGCTCACGGTCAAGACCTTGCGATCGCTCTTGAGCCAGAACATGCCAATGACTTCATCGCCTTCGGCAAGACGGATACCGCGGACACCGTGAGTGCCACGTCCCATCGTGCGGAGACCGGTGATCGGGAAGGTCAAAGCCTGACCCTTCTTCGTCGCGATCATCATCAAGTCCTTCGCCATATTCGAGCTGTCGACCGGTTCGTCGGAGCCTTCGCCTTCTGCTTCTTCCGTTTCCGGAGCTTCCGCATTTTCGGCGGTTTCGACTTCGACTTCTTCGCCACGGGCTGCGGCTTCCATCTGTTCCGCGGTCACGCCGACGAGAACGACCTTCACGAGTTCGTCATCTTCATCGAGGGTAATCGCGTTCACACCGGAACGGCGCGGGTTTGCAAAGAGCTTCAAGTCCATCTTGTTCACGACACCGTTCTTGGTGACGAACATGAGGCAGTTGTAACCGCCGAACTTGCGCACCGGCACAATCGCCGAAACCTTTTCGCCGTTCGAGAGGTTCACAAAGTTCACGATCGGACGACCCTTACCGTTGCGAGTACCTTCCGGCAGGTGGTAAACCTTTGTCCAGTAAGCACGGCCCTTGTTCGTAAACACAAGGAGGAAGCTGTGCGTGCTCGACGTAAAGATCGACTGGATGTTGTCCTGATCCTTGAGGCCTGCACCGATGATGCCCTTACCGCCGCGGTTCTGAGCCTTGAACGTATCGATCGGAAGGCGCTTAATGTAACCTTCGCGGCTGAGCGTAATCACCTGTTCTTCTTCCGGAATCAAATCTTCGGAATCGTAATCGGCGACGGCTGCTTCGATCGAGGTGCGGCGCTTGTCGCCGTACTTTGCGGAAATCGCATCGAGGGAATCGAGAACGATCTGAACGCGACGTTCCTTGCGAGCGATGATGTCTTCCAAGTCCTTGACCGTTTCAACGAGCTGCTGGTATTCGGCTTCGAGTTTTTCGATTTCGAGGCCGGTGAGACGCTTGAGCTGCATGTCCACGATGGCCTGAGCCTGAATGTCGTCGAACGAGAAGCGGGCGCAGAGTTTCTGCTTCGCTTCGTCGGTGCTGTTCGATCCGCGGATGATGGCGACGACTTCGTCCACATTGTTGCAAGCGATGCGAAGCGCTTCCAAAATGTGCATACGGGCCTGAGCCTTGCGGAGTTCAAACTGGGTGCGGCGCAGAACCACTTCCAAGCGGTGATCCACATAGTGGCGGATCATGTCCTTGAGAGTGAGGAGCGTCGGCTGCGTGCGGTTCACGAGAGCCAGGTTGTAAATGCTGAACGTATCCTGGAGCTGCGTGTACTTGTACAGGTTATTCAGAACGATGTCGCCCTGGAAGTCGCGCTTGATATCGACGACCACACGCATACCGTCGCGGTCAGATTCATCGCGGATATCGCTGATACCGTCGATTCTCTTGTCGCGGACGAGGTCTGCCATGCTCTTCACGAGCATCGCCTTGTTCACCATGTACGGAATTTCGCTGATGATCAAGCGTTCACGGCCCTTCGCATCCTTTTCGATGTCGACGCGAGCGCGCACGCGGATCTTGCCGTGGCCCGTGAGATAAGCGTCACGGATGCCAGCCTTACCGCAGATGATACCACCTGTCGGGAAGTCCGGGCCTGCCACGTAGTTCAAAAGTTCTTCACCGGTGATGTCGTTGTTTGCGCAATAGGCGTGAATCGCCTGAACGACTTCACCCAGGTTGTGCGGCGGAATGTTCGTCGCCATACCGACGGCAATACCCGAGGAACCGTTCACGAGAAGGTTCGGGAACGCAGCAGGAAGTACGAGAGGCTCATCGAGAGTTTCATCGTAGTTCTTGCCCATGTCGACCGTTTCCTTTTCGAGGTCTTCGAGCATCATTTCGCCAAAGCGGCTCATCTTGGCTTCGGTATAACGCATTGCTGCAGCGCTGTCGCCGTCGACGGAACCGAAGTTACCCTGGCCGCGGACGAGAGGATAGCGGAGCGAGAAGTCCTGAGCCATACGAACGAGAGTATCGTAAGCGGCGGCATCACCATGCGGATGGTATTTACCGATGACTTCACCCACGATACGAGCCGACTTCATCGTCGCCTTGTCCGATGTCAGACCGAGCTTGTGCATCGCGTACAGAACGCGGCGGTGAACGGGTTTCATACCGTCACGCACGTCCGGGAGGGCGCGAGCCACAATCACGCTCATCGAGTAACGCAGATAGCAGTCCTGCATATCCCGTTCGATGAGGGACTCGTAATGAGTGCCCGGGGTTAATTTGATGTTATCTTCAGCCATTGATTTTCCTTAGTTGTTTATCGTATAAAAAACTTGTTGACGACCTGCTGTACAGGAACGAGCCCGCTTTGGAGGGTCTGGTCGATCGTCATCGGGGAGATCGTCGCATAGCCCTGCGAAAGCAGCAAATCGTCCGAATTCACCGCAAAGCGTTCCGGCACCTTTGCCCCCGAAAGATAATACTTGCCATCTTTCAGTTCGTAATGGTCGGTGAACATCGAAACGCCCTGACCCGCCGCCTTAAAGCCCTTGAACTTCGACAGATTTTCGTCGGGAAAGTTCACATTCCAGAACGTGTGCGCCGGAATCTGGGAATAAAGCTTTTTGCCTACGACTTCCACGGCAAAACGGAGCAGTTCCTTTTCCATCGCTTCCGTCGCATCGTAGCAGAGCGAAAGCGCAAGGCTCGGGAACCCCCAGAGGGCCGCTTCGCGGGCACCAGCCACCGTTCCCGAATACAGGGAAGAGACTCCCGCATTTTCGCCCTTGTTCGGGCCCGAAAAGACGCAGTCGATCGGAAGATCGCGGTACAGGTACGTGAGAGCGAACTTGGTACAGTCCGAAGGCGTGCCTGTAAGCGTGTGAAATTCAAACGGAAAATCGCCAGAAACCTTTTTCAGCTCGTGGCCGTGAAAGCCCAGGAACGAATGCGAAACACCGCTCTGTTCCGTCGCCGGAGCGACGACATGGACGTTCGCCAGTTCCGAAAGGGCAGTCGCCAAATGCACGAGAAACGGACTTTCAAATCCGTCATCGTTCACAAGCAAAATTTCTGGTTTAGATTGTCCCGTCATTTGCCCTAAAAGATAGAAAAATATAAGCGTTTTTGGTGCTCATTTTACTACCTTTGCGGGCGTATGAGTAACTCTAAAATGCAAACTCCTCCCCTGCCAAAGGGAACCCGCGATTTTTACCCGGAATCCATGCGGATTCAGAACTACATCTTTGACACCTGGCGCAAGGCAGCCCTCCGTTTCGGATACGAAGAATACGAAGGTCCGATGTTCGAACATCTCGAACTTTACACCGGCAAATCCGGCGACGAAATCGTCAGCCAGCTTTACGACTTCATGGACAAGGGCGACCGCCACATTGCGCTCCGCCCGGAAATGACGCCGACGCTCGCCCGTCTCGTGATTCAAAAGGGAAACTCCCTCCGCAAACCGTTCAAGTGGTTCAGCCTCCCGAGACTCTTCCGCTACGAAAAGGCGCAGAAGGGCCGTCTCCGCGAATTCTTCCAGCTGAACCTGGACATCATCGGAACGGAAAGCATTTACGCCGAAGCGGATCTTCTTTCCGCGATCGCATCCATGCTCAAGGACTTCGGTCTCAAGGCGGATGATTTTTGCATCGGCGTTTCGAGCCGCAAACTTTTGAACGTCTTCCTCGCTGAAATCGGCGTTGCCGACACCTCCAAGGTTTACCCGGTTCTCGACCGCCGTTTGAAGATCGGCAAGGACGATTTTTACGCAGAACTCGCCGCCGCAGGTCTTTCGGATGAACAGACGAAGAAGCTCGACGACTTCATGGATTCCAAGGGCATCGACGAAGTCGCTTCCAAGATTTCGAGCGAAGAATCGAAGGCTGCCCTCGACGAAATCCGTCAGCTGTTCAAGACTCTTGAAGCCGCAGGCGTTGCAAAATCCGTCGCGCTCGACCTTTCGATTGTGCGCGGTCTCGCCTATTACACGGGCATCGTCTTTGAAGTTTACGACAAGGGCAAATCCATGCGCGCGATCGCGGGCGGTGGACGTTACGACAGCCTCACCGAAAAGCTCGGCGGCCAGAAAGTTCCGGGCGTTGGCTTCGGCATGGGTGACGTCGTGCTTGCAAACCTCCTCGAAGAACGCGGACTTTTGCCGTCTTCCAAGCAGTCCCTCGACTTCTTCGTCGCAAGCTTCACGAACGACATGGACAAGGTTTTCCAGGTCGCAAGTGAACTGCGCAACCGCGGCTTCAACGTGAACCATCCGCTCGCACCGGCCAAGCTCGGCAAGCAGATGGAACAGGCGAACGCCCAGGGTGCCAAGGTTGTCGTCTATGTGGACGGTGACAAGGCTCCGGCTAGCGGTTACGAATACAAGATCCTTACCACAGGAACTCCAGGCGCAGGCTCTCTCGAAGAGATCGCCCAGATCAAGGCTTAAAGTCGAATGTCGCCTCGCCGCACGTTCCTCTCGATAGCCGCCGTTTTCCTGTTACTAGGCCTGCTGTCTCTCGTATTTCCGAGGGACGGCGTTCAAATCGGTAACTTCACACTCCGCTTCCCGTCGATTCTTGAAGCCCTTCAAGAAATCAAAACGGATAAAGCGGACACAGCCCAGATTGACCCCGAAGAACAGATTCGCAAAATGCTCGCCGAAACGCGCGCACGGGAATTTGCCGAATACGCGGACTCCCTGAACTTTTACGAAGACTTCTTCCGCCAAGGTCCGACACGCTTTGACTTTCCCGCAAACGATCCTTCCTGGTTCGACCGTTTCTTTAAACGTCTCCAAGAAGCGAAGGACTCGGGCAAGGTCATTCACATTGTGCACTACGGAGATTCGCAGCTCGAAGGCGACCGCATCACGGCGGCTGTCCGCGAACCTTTGCAGGCGCTCTGGGGCGGTTCAGGCCCGGGCATGGTTTCTCCCCTCGCGGACATCCCTTCTTACGTTTTCAATGGACACAGCATCGGGAACCTTTCCCGCCACCGCATCTTTGGGCCCGTCGAAGAACACGCGCGCCACAACAAATACGGTCCGCTCGCCCAGGTAACGGAACTGCGGGGCTCCGCCACGTTCACCTTCAAAAAGAGCCTGCACCAAAAGAATTATCCGCTCGCCGGAAAGTTCCAAAAGATCCGCTTGCTCGCGAACAAGGCGAACCTCAAAACGAAACTCGTCTATACCGCAACCGTCATCGACACGATCCGTCAAGATTCGCTGCCCGACGAGTACAAAGAACGCACCCAAAAGTTCCTTGCGCTCGAACCGGTCGTGGAAACGTTCCCCGGGGTTTCCGTTTACACGTGGGACCTTCAGCATGAGACGGAATCGGTGAACCTGACCGTGCGCGGAAACGCGGACCTGTACACGATTTCCTTGGACGGGGAAAGCGGTGTCGCCGTCGATAACGTCGCCATGCGCGGCAGCTCGGGCACGATTTTCACCAAGATGAACGGCGAACTTTTAGGCGCTTCCCTCGAAGCGATGAACGCCAAGCTCATCATTATGGAATACGGCGGAAACCTCGTTCCGAGCGTCAACAAGTCGAACCTCGACTGGGTGGAACGCGTTCTCGAAAAGCAGATCAAGGCTCTCCACGCCGCCGCTCCGGACGCAGACATTCTCTTCATCGGTCCTGCGGACATGTCGAAAAAGATCAACGGCAAATGGACAAGCTTCCCCGCTCTCACGATGACGATTGAAAAGATTCGCGAAATCGCCCTGCGAAACGGCTGCGCCTACTGGGACATGTACCGCGTCATGGGAAGCCACAACGCGATGATTTCCTGGGTCAAGCAAAAGCTCGGCGGTCCGGACTACATTCACTTTACACGGAACGGCGCCTCTCACATGGGCGAACTCTTGTACAACGCTCTCAAGTTGCACTACGACTATTACCTGTTCCGCGAAAAGCACGGAATCGATTCGAGCAAGCTGAACGAAATTCACGCCTTTGCCGACAGTTCCAAAAGCGAAGCCGACACACTCATCAAAACGAACGACACCCTGGTCAAGCAGAACGACACCCTCGTTTTGACGCCGATCGAAGACGCTCCGGAAGATGACGACTTTGGAGCTGCTGAATGATGATCCGCGCGCTTCTCTGCATTCTCGCTCTGAGCGCGTCTCTTTTCGCAGACACGATTCCCACGGTGAATCTGCCGATTGATACGTCCAAGAATCACATCGAATTCCCGGGCGGAAACATTTCCTTTGCCCCGTTTTTGCGCAAGCTCGACTCGCTCGTTTACACGGGAAAGGGAAACGTCAACATTCTGCACCTTGGCGGTTCGCACATCCAGGCAGACGTCATTTCGAACCGTGTCCGCGCCCATCTGATTCAAAACTTAAAGCTCCCTGCAGCAGGCAGAGGCTTTGTGTTCCCGTACACGGCGGCACGCACCAACACGCCCGTCAGTTACGCCTCGCGCCGCAAGGGCCACTTCAAATGGCTTCGCAGCGTTTACAAGGAACGCCAAGTCGAACTCGGCGCGATGGGCTTTGAATTCACCACGATCGACCCCGACGCCGAAGTGCGCATTATTCTCGACAGTCGAATTCCCGATCAAAAATTCTGGTACTTTAGCCACGTCCGCGTCTTTGGAACTTCCAAGGATTCCATTGAACCGGTTTTACAGCTCGATTCGAACGGAACGCATTACTTTGGAAAGCACGATGCGCTGTCGAACAGCTACGAATTTACGCTCCCCCGCCGTGCGGACTCTTTAATTCTCACATTCCCGTGGAAAGATTCCCTCGCCGAAAAAAAGTTGCGCGATACCCTTTCGACGCTTGATTCCCTGCATCAGGATTCGCTTTTTGCAGACACGAACTTTTTTAAGACGCAGCCTTCCTTTACGCTCACCGGGATTCTGCTTTCGGATACGGTTCCAGGGCTCACGTACAATTCAATCGGGGTGAACGGTGCAGACCTCGAAGCGTATCTTTCGCTGGAACATTTTGAAAACGATCTGGACTTTTCACGCCCGGACCTTGTGATTTTTGCCATCGGCGTAAACGATGCGAATGTCGAAGACTTTGACCCGGAACTTTTCAAGGCGCGGTACGACACGTTGATTACCCGCATCCGAAAGATTTCGCCCAAAGCGGCATTCCTTTTTATGTCGAACAACGACAACTTTTACACAAAGACGAACGAGCCGAATTTGAACGGTCTTCTCGTCGTCGAAGCGTGCAAGCAACTCGCCAAAAAATACAAGGGCGGATTCTGGGACATGTTCGGGGTGATGGGTGGTTTCAAATCGATGGACGCATGGTATCTCGTTGACTATGCAAAGAAAGACCACGTCCATTTTAAGAATGCAGGCTATGAACTTTTGGGCGACCTCTTTTACGACGCTCTGCAAGAAGTTCTTCGCCCGGAAGCCCCCAAGGTGACCGTGATACCGAAGAATTTGCCTGCCAAAAATTTAACGACTACACCTGTTAAAACAGCACCCAAACGGAAGGCAAAAAAATGACCGATTTCACGAGCCTTCTCCAAAGCATTTTCCTGTTTGACCCGTCGAAGCCGCTGATCTTTACGCAGTTCTATTTTTGGGCTTTCTTCGCGGTCGTCTTTGCGCTGTTCACTTTTTTGCACAGCAAGGTGATGCTGCGGAATGCGTTCCTCTTTTTCGCAAGCCTTTTCTTCTATTATAAAACGAGCGGCAGCTACCTGCTTCTGCTTGTATTCTGCGTCGTCGTGAACTTTTTCGGCGGACGGCTGCTGTATAAAATGGAGCAGAGCAAAAAGAAGATTGCGCTTCTCGTTTCGCTCGTCGTCATTGACCTTTTAACGCTCGGATATTTTAAGTACGCGTACTTCTTCTTGGACGTTTTGCATCAGCTGTTCGGCATCAATTTGAAGGTTTACAACTTCTTTGCCGCGGCGAGCAATTCTATTTTCAAAACGCAATCGCTCGTGGACCAGATCATTCTCCCCGTGGGCATTTCGTTCTTCACGTTCCAAGCGATCAGCTACTGCGTGGACGTTTACAAAAAAAGCGTTCCCGCCATCACGAACCTTTTTGACTTTGGATTTTACCTCACGTTCTTCCCGCAGCTGGTGGCAGGCCCGATTATTCGCGCCGACAAGTTCATTCCGCAGTTGCACCGCAAATTCTTCCTTTCGCATCATGAATTCGGCATGGCAATGTTCTGGATTTTGAACGGCCTTGCAAAAAAGATTATCATGAGCGACTTCTTGGCGACGCAGTTCGTGGACCGCGTTTTTGAAACGCCGCTCCTTTTTACAGGCTTTGAAAACTTCCTCGCGCTCTTCGCCTATTCGCTGCAGGTGTACGCGGACTTCTCTGGTTACACGGACATTGCGACGGGCGTTGCACTGCTCATGGGATTCCATCTGCCGCAGAACTTCAATTCCCCGTACAAGGCAGATAAGCCTGCGGAATTCTGGCACCGTTGGCACATGTCGCTTTCGCGCTGGCTCCGCGACTACATTTACATTCCTCTCGGCGGTAACCGCGGATCGGGATTCGGCACATTCTTTTGGACGGCGGTGATTTCCGCGATTGCGATTATGCTGTCGGGAAGCGTTTGGGTAGCGGCGGCGCTCGGTGTGCTGTACCTGTCGCTCGGGCTGTGGGCTTACTTTAGGCCGGATTCCCGCAAAACGATTTCGAAGCACATGAACGCGATGATTACGCAGCTCATGGGCGGTCTTTGGCACGGCGCGAGTTGGAACTTCATTATTTGGGGCGGCTTGAACGGTCTTGGCATGATTGCGAACACGCAGTGGAGCAAGCAAAAGATTGAAGTCCGCGCCATTTTGATGTTCGTGATTACCGCGGCGGCAATGATCACTTGCAAGTATCACTTTGAACCGGTCTTTGGCATTGCGGCGGTCTGGTGCGGCGTGATATTCTTAGGCATTTATGCGAACATGATCTACAATCTTTTCGCGACCAAATCTTTGCCCAAGCTCCGTTATGTTTGGAATGTATTGCTCACGTTTGTGTTCATCACTTCTACGCGCCTCTTCTTCCGCGCCGGTTCAAATTTGGACCCCGCAGAAGCCAACGAAGTCGCCTGGGAAACCGCCCGCAACATGATTCACCAGATTGGAAGCCCGTGGGATCTTTCGATTGTACCGCAGCAGGCATTTGCGCACCTTTCGATTATTCTCGTGTTCTTGCTCGGCATGGCGATTCACTGGCTGCCGGACAATTTCAAACGTTGGTACAGAATGGTCTTTTGCCACCTTCCGGTTTGGGCTATGATCGCCTTTGCCGTTGTCGCGTGCTTTGTGATTTACCAGTTCTCAAGCGCAGACTCCCCACCGTTTATTTACTTCCAGTTCTAGACAATTAACAAGAGTCATTGATAATTGTTAATTGATAATTTCCATTCCAAGTTCAAAAAACATCTTCCTGTACGCTTCGACTTTTTTCTCAAAAGCAAGCGGATACGCGCGGCTGGAACTCGGGGTGCGGTACAAGAAAAGCTCGCGAGTTCCGAGCCTGAACGGGCTTCTTCCGCCGACAGCAGGCTCTTCTGCACCGAGCATTTCGCAAAGGGTCTTCGTCGCGAGCGTTCCCGTCGTCACCACGGCCTTGCACTGCGGAAGCTTTTTCAGCATTCCCTTCACATCGGTCGGCTTCACCACTTCGAGAAAAGCGTCCGAGGCATTCCCCTTTAAGCGTCTGACCTCTGTCGCGGTATCGTAGATTCCAATCCCCACCGCATTCAAAAAGTCAATGATTTTTTCTTTGTCAAACGACTTCTCTGCTTTCAGTACAAAGTAATCTCTGTCATCGAAAAAGACCTTTCCCAAAATGCGCCACATATCGTTGATGAAGTTCGGGTAGTAAAAGTGCATGCACCAGCGTTTTTGCGGTGGCGGAAAACTGCCGAGCATCAAAAGCTTGGCATTCTTCGGCAAAAAAGGTTCCAGAGGATGTTTTTCGACGTCTTCCATCGGAATTGGGAACGGCTAACCGAGGAATCAAAGTTCCTGCGAGAATTGTTCCATCGGAATGCGCTGGCTGTGGCGCGGACCCGGCTGGCCGTGCTGCGGGTCGGCGTATCCGACGTCCAACAGGCAAACGAGCTTCATCTGCGGAGGAAGATCAAACGCCTTTTCGATGTCTTGAGCGTTAAAGCCACGGGCCCAGAGCGTGTCCAGTCCCAGGTCCTTTGCGGCGAGCATCATGTGGGTCGTCACAATGCTGCCGTCTTCATAGCCGCTGTCGTGCGGATCGTTGTACTTGCTTGCGCGGTAGCTGATGGACGAATCGTAGCAGACCATGAGGACGACCGGGGCGTTGTAAGCCATGCGGGTCGCTTCGCGGATTTTCGCAATCGCGG
>JAILDK010000049.1 GCA_024689485.1 Fibrobacter sp. | reverse complement strand
ATGAGACCCGCCGCAATCAGGGCGTAGAACCAGCCGGAACCTCCGATGCCAAGCTCCTTCGCATAAAGGGCGATGTAGTTCGTCACGGGACCGTAGGCAAAGCCCACAAAGATAAAGTTGATGAATTGCGGAATCGCGCGGGTCAAAAAGAAACGGTCCAAGGAAAGCGGCGCGTGAGGCTTCTTTTCTCTGGGCGGAACGTTCAAGGTCTTCACAAGAATCAGCCCGATGACGCACAAAATAACCGACATCAGAAAGACGATCGAATCGCCAAAGGCTTCGTACAGGAACATGCCGGTCATCGGACCCGTGGCGAAGGCGAGGTTCACGCTAATGCCAAAGTATCCAATGCCTTCGCCGCGGCGGCTCGCCGGCAGGGAATCGATTGCGACCGTATTGCTCGCCGTGCTCGAAATGCCAAAGAAAAGCCCATGCGCAAAACGCACCACGGCAAGGATCGGCAAAAGGCCCACGGTCTTGTAGCCTAAAAAGCAGAGCGTAAAGGCGAAGAAGGTCCAAAAGTAAAGCGGCTTACGGCTGAGCGTGTCGACCAAAAAACCGGCGAACGGTCTGCAGGCAAGCGCACCGATCGTGTACAGCGAAATGATAATGCCCGCCGTCGCATTGTCCGTCTGGAATTTTTCAATAATGTACAGCGGAAGAATCGGAAGCAGCTGGTAAAAGCTGAAGAACAGAAGAAAATTCGCGGCTGCACAGGTCGTGAAGTTCCGCGTCCAAAGCGCGGGCTTTTCCAATGTTAAAGGTTCGGAAGGCATGAATTTTGATTCCTTCCGAAAAATTTACAAATACCCGAGCTTCTTGTGGAAATAAAATCCTTAGAATTGTTCAAAGAATTCGTGTACGGCTTCGGGGACCCAGGTGTTTTCCCAGTTGCCGCTGTCGTAAGCAGTCCACTGATGCGCTCCGCCCCATGTGCAAAGCTTGACAGGGAAACGAGGGTCTACGCTCTTGAAGTCATAGCAGACGTGCGTGTTGCCCCCGCTATATTTTTCGGCGGTTTCTTGACCGCGTACATCTGTTCCGTTTGGACCGTTATTGGCAAGAATGCGATCGACGGAACTATCCACGTGGCTGTAAGAGCACAGATTGTCTTGGGTGCCGTGGACGTCCATCCATGCAATCGGCTTTCCTGCGTTTTCAGGAATATAAATGTTCCAGTCTGCCACTGCGTAAACGGCGACTGCGCGAATGCGGTGCTGGAATACTTGTGCGAGCGAATTCGTGTACATGGATCCGAAACTAAAGCCGGTGACGAATACGCGAGAGGTGTCGATGCAATAATTGTTTTCGAGGAGCGTCAGAAGCTCATCGAAGAAAATATGGTCTTTGTTGTCGTCTGTACGCCATGGCATGCCGTCGGTTCCGCCTTGAGGGGCTACAAAGATGTAATCGTCATTTTCGTCAAGGACCTGTTGGCCGTAGTAAGGCGAAGGATGGTCTTGATCGGGGATATGGTTTGTAAAATCTTCTGCGGAGCTGCCCATGCAGTGCATGGCGAAGAGAATTTTGTACGGTTTCGTGTTGTCGTAATTCTTGGGAAGCGTTACCCAGTATTCGCGTTTCAAATCAGCGCTGGTCATGCTGTATTTTAACGCGTTGCTGTTAGAAGAAACCGACTGAAGTGTGGAATTTTTGCCGCAACCTAGGCTGGGTCTAGGCGTGTTTTTGAGCGCATAGCCGAAGGCGTAAGTTTGCTCGGTTGCTGTTTTAGAAAGGGTTAAATCCAGCGTTGTATCGAGATTGGAAAGTTCCAAACTCAGGGTATCGTATCCCGTGGCAACTACCTGGAGTGTATCGCTGCCGGTATTTGCCGTTAGAGCGTAATTTTGGGATTCTCCTTTTGCAATGATGCTTGAATGGGAACCGTTTGCGTTAAAGCGGAAAATTTCGTGTTGGTTTCCGAGGTGGATCCTTGCGATGTAAGAACCTTGGGTGTTGATCAAGGTGGACAGATCCAGGGATCCGGAAGCGTGCAAATTCTTGCTTGCGATTTTGTTTCCCATGAGGTCAAAAATTTTGACATGCAAAGGAGTACTGTTGTCCGATGTAAAATTCAGGACGCCGTTGCTAAACTGGAATGACTTTTCGATTGGTTTCGTTTGAAAGGCGGTGCTTGTGGAGGCTTCGCTTTGAAGAGAAAATTCGCCGTTTTCATCGCTGAGGGTCGTCAGACCGTTCTTTAATAAGGCAATGCTTGCGCCTTGGATGGCTGCTCCGTCTACGTCGGAAACACTTCCATTCAAATGGAATGCAAAAGCTGCACTGCACAATAAGGTTGTGACGGTGAGTGCTGTTGAAATTTTAGATGACATGAAAACTCCTTTCCCATTTACTTTGTATGAGAAATATATCCTACAGGATATCAGGAATTTTCAGCAGAAAATGTGAATTTTGGATAAATTATCCATGTTATCGCATCACCAAGTAGGCTGTATATCCCGCATAGCAGAGAAGGAAGAGTTTGGTAGCCCTTGCAACCCTCTTATTGAACTCTTGCATAGTCCGAATTATTGCTACAAATACTTGTATCTTTTCCGGAAAATGAAGATGCAGCTCGCCGTAAAAATAAACGAGGCGATTTCGGCTACGATTCCCGAAGCCCAGATACCGTCCAGTCCTAAAAGTACCGGGAGCGTAAGGACCGCGATGACCTCGAAGACCAATGTTCGCAAGAAGGAGATGGCCGCCGAAACGGGCCCGTTGTTCAGGGCTGTAAAGAAAGAAGAACCGGCCATGTTGAAGCCCATGAGCAGGTAGGCGAAGGAGTAGATGGCAATGCTCCTCTTTATCATGGCGAAAAGTTCCGGGTCGTATCCGCCGAAGATTTTGGCCAGGGGGAGAGCCATCAGTTCCGAAGCGACTGTCAGGAGGACACTCCCGATACCGATAATCGTGCAGTCCTTCTTGAACAGGTTCTTCAGTTCGTCGGTGTTGCCGGCACCATAATGGTAGCTCACGATGGGTGCCCGGCCGAAGGCATAGCCCATGAAGAAGGTGATGAAAATGTAGCTCGTGTACATCAGGGCGCCGTAGGCCGCAACGCCTGTGTCTCCTGCCATCTTGATGAGCTGGTAATTGTACAGGATGCTCACCACCGACATGGCGATATTGCTCACCAGTTCCGAGGAACCGTTGGTCAGGGTTTTCACCAGGTCCCGCCTGTTGAAGCAGGCCTTGCCCAGGCGCAGGTTTGTCTTGTTGGGAGCAAAGAAGAAGACCAGGGGAATGAATCCGCCCATGGACTGGCTTAGTGCTGTGGCGAGGGCAGCCCCGAAAAGTCCCCAGTCGAAAACCAAAATGAATAGGGCGTCCAGAGCAATGTTCATGACCCCTGCAATGACGGTAATGCCAAAGCCCATCTTGGGCCGTTCCGCCACAACCAAAAAACTGTAGAAGGCGTGCTGGAGGATAAAGGCGATGCCTCCCAGTGCGGCAATCCGTCCGTACAGGACCGCGTCGGAATAGAATTCCCCTTCGGCTCCCAGGAACGTGACGATTTCGCCCATGAATACCGAGGCCGTGACACTGGCGACGATACCGAAGGCGAGGGCCACGTAAATCAGCATGGAAAACACCTGGTTCGCCCTTTTCTTGCGCTGCTCGCCCAGGTACTTGGCCACCAGGGCGCTGCCCCCTGCACCGATCATGACGCCCGCAGCGGCAATCAGCATTAGTACCGGCATAATCAGGTTCACGGCGGCAAAGGAAGTTTTCCCTACAAAGTTCGAAACAAAGATGCCGTCGACAATGCTGTAAATCGACGCGAAGAACATCAACAGGATAGACGGCCAGGTAAAACGCAGAAGCCGTCCGAAGGTAAAGTGATCCGAAAGTTGAATTTGTTTCATCTCGGATTTAGCGCATCACCAGGTAGGCTGTATATCCCGCATAGCAGAGAAGGAAGAAAATGCCTTCGCCGCGGGTAAAGAAGTACTTTCGGAAGCTGAAGGCGACGCCCAGCGTGCAGAGCGCGGCAAAGATCATGACCGCGAAGTCTTCCATGCGAATCCCCTGAATGCTGATCGGATGGACTGTCGAGGCGGTTCCCAAAATCAGGAGAATGTTGAAGACGTTCGAACCGATGACGTTACCGAGGGCGAGCTCGGAATTGTTCTTGAGAGCGGCGATAATCGAAGTGATGAGTTCCGGCAGGGAAGTTCCCAAGGCGACGACGGTAATTGCAATCACCGCTTCGCTTACGCCCCAGGCGCGCGCCAAATTTTCGGCAGACGAAAGGAAAAGGTTACCGCCACCGATCAGGCCCGCCAAAGAGGCAATCGCAATCAGAATGAGCAAGGGAATCGGCTTGCCCGAAAGCTTGGACTCCGCTTCCTCTTCTTCCTCTTTACCGCGGTTCTTGAGGCTCTTCGTAATCGTAAAGGCCATGTAGGCAAAGAACAAAACGAGAAGGACAATGCCTTCGATCCGGGAAAGTCCGCTTTCTGCAGAACCGAAAATCAGGGAATCGTTCGCCAGCACAAAAAGCAACAGCGCGGCGAAGATCCCAAAAGGAATGTCGCGCTTCACAATGTCTTTTTGAATGGCAAAAGGCGTAATTGCGGCAGACACGCCGAGGATCAAGAAAATGTTGCAGATGTTCGAACCGACAATGTTACCGACGGCAACGTCACCGTGGCCCGAAAGCGCGGAAGAGAGCGAAACAAAAAGCTCCGGCGCCGAGGTCCCCATACCGACGATCGTAAGTCCAATGATAAAGCTCGAAATTTGAGCGCGTTTGGCGATGGCGACCGAAGAGTCGACGAGGAATTCTGCTCCAAGAAGAAGTAAGGCAAGTCCGACGACTAAAAATAGATAGTCCATATGATAACCTTTGGTTTCGAATTGCCTCAAAGTTATATAATTTTGCGATGATGAATTCTCCTCGTTACGTGTTTATGAATCTCCTGCCGAAGAATCTCGAATCGAGACTCTTTGGTAATCTTGTCCACCTGAAGGTTCCGTTCCTTTCGAAGCTTGCCCGCAACCTGTTTGCCAAGGCTTATTCTTTGAATATGGAAGAAGCTTCCGCCCCGCTTTCGTCCTATGCGAACATCGGCGAACTTTTTGTGCGCACGCTCAAGGAAGGCGCCCGCCCGATTGCCGATGCCGAAGTCGTAAGCCCGGTCGATGGCCGCGAATCCCAGACGGGAATTCTCGAAGGCAAGAATGCAGAAATGATCCAGGCGAAGGGAAAGACTTATTCCCTCGCGGAACTCCTTCGCGATCCGGAACTTGCGGAACAGTTTGACGGTGGACGTTTTGCGACGATCTACCTCGCTCCGTTCAACTATCACCGCATCCATTCCCCGGTGGCGGGAAAGCTCCTTTCGGCAAGTTATTGCCCGGGAACGCTCTGGCCGGTGAACCCTTGGAGCGTGGAACGCGTGGAAGGTCTCTTCTGCATCAATGAACGCATCACGACCCGCATTGCCGTGGACGGTGGCGGTGAACTTTTGCTCGTGAAGGTCGGTGCGACGAACGTGGGCCGCATTGTGGTCAATTACGCTCCGAACTGGATTACGAACGTGGGCAAGCTTCCCCGCAAGGCTCCGCGTGTGGATTACGTTCCAGAGTCGGAATACCGCTTTGAGCGCGGCTCGGAACTCGGTCGCTTTGAAATGGGCAGTACCGTGATTCTGGTTGCGGACAAGGTCCTTGCCGAACGCCAGCCGAACCTGTTCAAGTCGACGCTCGGACAGGCGGTCAAGATGGGACAGAGCCTGGTTTAATTCAGCAGAAACAGTCGGAATGCAGTGGGAAAAGGAACATCCGGATGTCATGAAGGAGACTGCCGAATTCGTGCGGTCTTTTGAAAGTGTACCGGACCCGATTGTCGCTGTCGCCGAACAGGCGAAAGACCCGGAAGCGAAAATCGCCTGGGTTCTTTTAGGCTCTTGCCTTTCGCAAGAAATCCCGCTACCGCTGCTGCAAAAGGTTTTGCAGGCGCTCTACCAAAAATTCCCCGCAGAAAGACTGTGGACGTTTCCGCTGCCGACCGAAGCCGAAATCATTGAAACGGTCCGCTCCGCCAAAAAAACGTTCGCGTGGCCTGTGGAAGAAAGCGTTCCGGGAATCTTCTGGAGCGTCGGGAACTTTGTCCGTCGACGGACTCCGCTTACCGGTTGGGCATCTTCGACCGAGTACAAGGGCATTCTCCGCGACTTAGGCGAAATCTTTTTTATGGGCAAGAGCGCTTACCGCCCCAAGGCAATCTGGGCGACTTCGCGCCTGTTTTCGCCTGCACCGCGAGGGCTCGGGCTTGCTCGGCAAAATATTCCGGGCGACATCATCCCGGTGCCGTTTGCGTTTGAACTGCGCAGTTGGATTGGCCTTGTGGGAATGGGAAAGGACATCGGGTACGCAAACATGGACGAACCTCGAAAGCGAAAACTGAACCTTTCGATTTGCAAGGCGCTTTCGCCAAAAGATCCCCGCGTGGCGGCTCACGCTTTTCAATTCTTTGAAGAGCCGATGCCCAGTGGCGAATCGTTCAGCAGGCATTTGAGGGACTTGTTTATACAAGAAAATTATCGTTAAGGTGTGGACTAGGGAATGCGAACTTTTGAAATTTTAGGACTGTTACTTTGTGCGTTGTTCTTGGGCGCCTGTGAAGGGGATTCGACCCTTCTGAATTTGAATCTGTACAAATTTTTGTACCGGGAATCGCAGCCGGTGCGTGTGCAGCTTTACGATTCGAATTCCGTTCTGGAACACGTTCCGCACGCTTGGCATTTGCACCGCTATGCGATTTCGAACATGGCGGAAGTCGATTTTGCGCCGACTCCGGGCGATACGCTTCACATTCGGATCCTGGAATTTTCTTCGGACATGGCGGCGCTCGCGTTTTACTTGAACAGCGGGCTTGTGCAAGAAACGCTCCCGGTCGTGGAAGGGGATTCCCGAGAACTTGCGATGCGTGCGGGCAAGCGCCTTTTTGTGTTCCGCTACGGGCTTTTGCGAAACCATGAACGCGCAGAACTCGAACATTATGTTCAGGCGTTCCCGGATTACCGTGCAGGGCTTCCGCAGGAATTTTTGAGCCTTCCGCTTCAGGACCGCATTCCGGGGGAAACCTCCATTCAGATGCGGGACTTTTTGGGAATCCCGTCGGAGTTCCCGATGCTTGCGCAGGGCTATCAGCGGGACGATTTGCGTTGGAATGCGGCCCGCAGCTGGGGCTATGTTGCCCAGGATGCTTGGCAAAAATGGATTGCGAACATCCAGCGTTCGGACCGTCGCGTCGAATTTTCGGCGGATACGGTTCGTTTTGACGCTGGGGCAGGGGAGCGCGGCGTCGCGCTTCGTTTAAAAGGCGGAAGAGTCGTCTGTGTCTGGGGTCACTTGGATGCAAAATTGCTCCGGGAACGCTTTGAAAAAGTGGCCCAGGACGTTTACGATTCTCCGGAATAACTATTATTATCGTATGGCACAAATAGATACACTTGCAGATACTATTCTCGAAAAGCTCCGTTTGGTTTCCCAGGCGGAAACGGTGATTGGCAAGCCTATCCAGGCAGGGGCAACTACGGTCATTCCGGTGAGCCGCGTTTCGATGGGCTTTGGCCTTGGCGGTCACAAGGAAAATGTGGCGGCTTCCGGCGGTGGCGTTTCCATCAATCCGGTCGCTTTTGTTGTGATTACGGGTGAAGACGTGCGCATTATGCCGATCGCTCGCGACAACAATCTCGTTTCGAAGATTGCAGATCTCGTTCCGGATGTGGTTTCCGCTGTCAAGGGCAAGACCTCTTCGGGTTCTGCTTCCAGTTCGAATTAAATAGTTCCGATTTTTCTATATTATCGGCGTCAAAAATTTAACCTAGGGTGCTTATGCGCTTTTTCAATCTTGTTAAGAAATCTCTTATCCCTGTCATGGTCTGCGCGACTTTCGGTTCGGCTCAGCTCATGAACGGTAAAAATTTTGATGTGATCCAGGTCGGTAAGACCGGTATTTCCCAGGGCCATGTGGACAGCCTCACGGAAGCTCTCGCCAAGGCTCAGGCGCGTGGCCGCCAGATTCCGCCAGAAGCGATGAAGCAGGTCCGTTGGGCTGTGATCGACAACCTCGTCGGTCAGGAACTCATCAAGCTCGAAGCCAAGGCTCTTTCGATCAAGGTTCCGAAGAACCGTATCGACAGTGTCGCAAAGCTTTTCAAGGCTCAGTATCCGAGCATCGACGTCTTTAACAAGGAACTCAAGAAGAGCGGCATCACGGAAGCTCAGTTCAACGAACGCATTGAACAGCAGCTCCAGAGCGACATCATCCTCGAAAAGAAGGTGCCGTATCCGGCAGAACCGACCGAAAAGCAGATTTCCGCTTACTGGGAACTCAACAAGTCCAAGGTTCCTCTGAACGATACCATCAGCGGTGCCCGCATTCTCCTCAAGAGCAAGAAGGGTGAATCCAAGAAGGCAATCGAAGACAAGAAGGAACTCCTCAAGGGTCTCGCAGCCCAGGTGCGTCTTGGCAAGGCAAGCTTTGCCACTCTCGCTGCCCAGTACAGCGACGACGCAGATGCTCGTAAGACGGGCGGCGTCATGAACAAGTTCCTCGCCAAGAGCAAGGGCGCTGACTTCGCAAAGGCAATCAGCAAGCTCACCGTCGGCGAAATCTCCGAAGTCTTCTCCACGAGCGAAGGTCTCCAGATCTTCATGCTCACCGAAAAGAACGACGGCAAGTTTGAAAACTACAAGGTCCAGATCGAATACATTCTCCGCGTCCAGGCTGAACAGGAACGTCAGCTCAAGATCAAGCAGTACTTGGACGAACTCGCGAAGAAGTATAAGGTCAAGTACCTGAACAAGGATTACACTCCGGAAAGTGCCATCGGAGGCGCCAAGTAATGGCAACGACTTCGCACACAGGGCTTACCGAACTCCGCGTGAGAATCGATAAGCTCCGGGGGTATCTTTGACCTCGAGTCTAAGGAAGTAGAACTCTCGGTACTCGAAAAGGAATCCGGCGATCCGGATCTCTGGAATAATCAGGACAAGGCTCAGGCCTTGCTCAAAAAGATTACGTCTCTCAAAAAGACCATCGGCGCTTGGAAAGAACTTTCCACGTCTTGCGATGACCTTTCGGAACTTTACGAAATGGCCAAGTCCGAACCGGACTCGCAGGAACTCTTCGACAATGTGGAAGAGGAATACAAGGCTCTTTTGAAGCGCGTCGATGAAATGGAATTTCGCCGGATGCTCTCGGGCCCGGACGATGCCTGCGCCGCAGTCCTCACCCTTCACCCGGGTGCAGGTGGAACGGAAGCGCATGACTGGGCCAATATGCTGCTCCGCATGTACAAGCGTTTCCTTGAACGCGAAGGCATGGACTTTAAGGTCATCGACGTCCAGGAAGGCGAAGAAGCGGGCATCAGCAGCGCGACGATCGAAATCAAGGATGAATACGCCTACGGATTCCTCCGTTCGGAAATCGGCGTTCACCGCTTGGTGCGTATCAGCCCGTTCGATGCTAACGCCCGTCGTCACACGAGCTTCTGCGCCGTGTACCTTTACCCGGAACATGACGAAATCGAATTCGAAATCAACCCGGCCGATATCCGCGTGGACGTTTACCGTTCTTCGGGTGCCGGTGGCCAGTACATCAACAAGACCGACTCCGCAGTCCGTATGACGCATATCCCGACGGGTATCGTTGCCAGCTGCCAGACGGAACGTTCGCAGATTCAGAACCGTGCCACGGCTTTGAAAATGCTCACCACGATGGTCGCCGAACATTATCGCCAGGAAGAAGAAGCGAAGCGCGATGCGCGCCTCGCCGAAAAGAAGAAGGTGGAATGGGGCTCCCAGATCCGCAGCTATGTTCTTCAACCGTATCAGCTGGTGAAGGATTTGCGTACAAATGAAGAAACGTCCGATACCGCGGGCGTTCTCGATGGAAAGATCAAGCCTTTCATCAACGCATACCTTTTGAGCCAGGCTCAGGCGGAAGCAGAACAGAAGTAATTCTTGGAGAACTTCAAACAAAAAGACTCGTCCTTGGACGAGTCTTTTTTGTTCAGAAAGCGAAAAGCTTAGGCGTTGTCCTGCATTTCCTTGAGATAGCGGGAAAGTGCATCCTGCCACGTCGGGAGAGGCTGAAAGCCGTTTGCGACAAGCTTCGACTTGTCGAGTCGGCTATTGAACGGACGCGCCGCCTTCGAAAGTCCATATTCCGCGGTCGTCACCGGGAGAACGTTCGTTTTGAGGCCCGCCTGCTTGTAGATTTCTTTGGTGAAATCGTACCAGCTGATGTATCCGCCTTCGTTCGTCGCGTGGTAGTAACCGTACTTGTCCGTTTCCACCATGTCGATCAGCAGGCGGGAAAG
This sequence comes from Fibrobacter sp., assembly GCA_024689485.1. Lineage (GTDB taxonomy): Bacteria > Fibrobacterota > Fibrobacteria > Fibrobacterales > Fibrobacteraceae > Hallerella. The sequence continues at coordinate 13,815 of JAILDK010000049.1, read as the reverse complement.
GTCGTAGGTGTAAGTCGGAGTGCCGACCTGGTCGTTCACCACGCGGACGGTGTCGTGGGTCTTTCCCACGTTCAGCATCGTCTTGATAAAGTTCTTGCCGTTGAGCCCAAAGACCCACGCGATGCGCACAATAAAATACTTTTCGAGGTTTTCGCTCACGGCGAGTTCGCCTTCGAGCTTTGTCTGACCGTAAACGTTCAGCGGCTTGTAATCCTTGCAGTCCGGTTCCCAGGGCTTTGTGCCTTGGCCGTCAAAGACGTAGTCCGTGCTGATGTAAACCATTTTGCAGTTCAGCTTTTTGCAGACGAGGGCGATGTTCTTGGTGCCGCCGGCGTTGATGGCGCGGACCTTTGCCTGCTTGTCTTCGTCTTCGGCTAAATCGACTGCGGTCCATGCGGCGCAGTGGACGACAACGTCCGGGTTGACTTCGGTGAGAGTCGCTTCCACGGCTTCGGGATTTGTAATGTCCATGGAACGGTATGCGGCTTTCGTGACCGGGGAAGAGTCCTGGATCCCGCTGTATGTCGGAGCGATGTCGCTTCCGATGCCTTCATAACCTCTTTTGGCGAGCTCATTCATGACGTCGTGGCCGAGCTGTCCTGCCACCCCTGTTACAAATATTTTCATGCGCTTGAATATAAAAAAAGCCCCGCTTGCGCGGGACTTTTTTTGGGAAGATTGCTGTTAAAATTACGATTAAGTAATATCTTCGCCACGAAGCATGATGACCTTACCGGTGCGGATGTATTCCACCACTTCGAACTTGTCGAGGAGGTGCTTCATCGCGTCGATCTTGTCCGTGTTACCCGTGATCTGGATGATCATCGAGGTTTCGGTCATATCGATGGTAACCGCCTTGAAGTGGTCGCAGAGCTGGAGAATTTCCGTTCTGTGTTCCGGCTTGCACTTGACCTTGATCAAGGCAAGTTCCTTTTCGACGGTGGTGGAACCGGTGTGGTCCTTCGCCTGGATCACGTCGACGAGCTTTTCGAGCTGCTTGATGATCTGGACGAGAATTTCTGGGTTGCCGTGAGCCACGATGTTCATACGGCTAAAGTCCGGATTGAGCGTCGGGGACACCACGAGAGAATCGAGGTTATAGCCACGGCGGGAGAACACGAGCGCAATGCGCACGAGAACGCCGGGGCGGTTTGCGACGAGAAGGCTCAAGCAGTGAGCCGATGCGTTTTTATCAAATGTAGGCATGGGTTAGGTGCTCCCTGTCGGCTTTTCCAGCTGACCTTTGGGCGGTTCCGTCATCATTGCGGTGAGCGGGGCGCCCGCCGGAATCATCGGGAACACATTATCTTCTTCTTCACATTCGCAGTGGATGAGCACTGGGCCTTCGTTGTAATCGAGAGCCTTCTGAATGATACGTTCGGCGTCGGCGGAGCGCTTGATGCGGAATGCCTTGATTCCGTAAGCTTCGGCGAGCTTCACAAAGTCCGGGTTGCCTTCCATGCTCACGGAAGAATAACGCTTGCCGTAGAACATGTCCTGCCACTGGCGGACCATGCCGAGGTACTTGTTGTCCATCACGAAGATCTTGATCGGAAGCTTGTGAAGGGCGGCTGTCGAAAGTTCGAATTCCGTCATCTGGAATCCGCCGTCACCGGCGAAGCAGCAGATCGGCCAGTTCAGTTCGGAACTCACGCCGATAGCCGCACCGATTGCGGACGGGAAACCGAAGCCCATGGTGCCTGCGCCGCCGCTCGAAATGAACTGACGCGGATAATCGGCCTTGTAGAACTGGGCGACCCACATCTGGTGCTGACCCACGTCTGTCGTGACGATGGCCTTGCCCTTCGTGAGTTCGTAAACGGTAGAAACGATGTGCTGCATACGGAGACCGCCCTGCTTCGGGTAGGTCAGCGGATAGCGCTTCTTGTAAGTCTGGCAGGTCTTCACCCAGTCTTCCGTATCGAGACGGGAAACGAGCGGAAGGAGCTGTTCCAAAACGAGCTTGGCATCGCCGCAGAGGAATGCATCCGGCTGCAGAATCTTACCTTCTTCTGCCGGGTCGATATCCACGTGGATGATCGTTGCGCCCTTGCAGAATTCTTCGAGCTTACCGACAATGCGGTCGTCCCAACGGGAACCGATGCTCATGATCAAATCGCAGTCGAGAACCGCCTTGTTCGCATAAGCGGTACCGTGCATGCCGAGCATACCGAGGGAAAGCGGATGCGTTTCCGGGAAAGCGCCGAGACCGAGAAGGGTTTCGACCACCGGAGCGTTCAGCTTTTCGGCGAGTTCCTTCACCTGACGGGAAGCGTTCGAAATGATAGCGCCGTGACCGACGAGGAGGAGAGGCTTTGTGGACTTCTTGAGAAGCGCAGCAGCCTTCGCCACGGCTTCCGGATCGGCGTGAGTCGGAATCTTGTAACCCGGAAGATCGATTTCATCGCTGAAAGAAGCGGTGCAGTTGCCTGCAGTCACGTCCTTCGGAAGGTCGATCAGCACAGGGCCCGGACGGCCCGAACGTGCAATGTGGAAAGCTTCCTTCACCACGCGCGGAAGGTCGTTCGGATCCTTGACGAGGAAGGAGTGCTTCACGGCTGCGAAAGTCATACCGCTCGTGTCGCATTCCTGGAAAGCGTCTTTACCAAGGTTCGGGGTGGTCGTCTGGGCGGCGAGCACGACGATCGGCGAAGAATCCATCAAAGCTGTATAAATACCGGTAAACGTATTGGTAGCGCCCGGACCGCTCGTGACGAGCACGACGCCGACCTTACCCGTTGCACGGGCATAACCATCCGCCATGTGGGTTGCACCCTGTTCATGACGGGAAAGCACCATCTTGATATTAGAATCGAGGAGAGCATCGAAAAGAGGAATTGCGGATCCGCCTGGATAGCCGAAGATTGTGTCAACGCCTTCGCGTTTTAAGCAATCGAGCATCACCTGTGCACCGCTTAATGCGTGATTTGTCATGTTATTTCTCGATAGATTGAATTCGTTTTACTGGGGAAAATATACAATATGATTTGCTTAGATACTAGGGTTTTGCTCAAAAAATATGTGGTTTTTAAAAACAAAAATTTTGAAAATCGAAAACTTTGCTTGTTTGTGGTTGATTTTATGGATTTTTGAAATAAAAATTTTTGGAAATTTTCAAAATCCGATGTTTTTGGATGAAAGTTTGGGTTTTTGAAGAATTTGATTTTTGAAAAATCGGTGTTTTGGAGTGAAAGTTGTAAAAATGAAGGACACTGACAGAAAAAAGATTTTTTTGCTTTCGAGGTGGACAAAACGCTTTTTCGAGCGTCTTTATAGAAGGATGTGCTCCAAATCACAAAAAAGACCTGAAAAAGAGAGGAAAATCGCATGATTGTCTGTGACAAAAACAAACTTCCCCGGGAACGCTTGCAAAAGGAAGGCCCGGAATCTTTAACGACCGCGGACCTGCTCGCCCTGATCCTTGGCAGGGGAACCTTCGAAAAGGACGTTTTTACCCTTTCGGAAGAGCTCGCGAACTTTCTTTCGGGCATGGCCCGCCGCCCGACCTTGGAAGAACTTTGCCGTATCGGAGGGCTTGGAAAGGCGAAAGCTTCACAAATTCTCGCGTGCCTCGAACTTTCGGGGCGGTTCTTTCTTGGCTCGCAAATGCAAAATGTCGCTTCTCCCGGCGCGCTTGTGCCGCATATCGCCTTCCTTAAGTTTAAACGGCAGGAATGTTTTGTCGTTACCTCTTTAAGTAACTGTAACGGGATTCTCGGCGTTCACGTGGTGACGGAAGGGCTTGCCGACCGCACCCAGGTGCACGCCCGGGAGGTTTTTGCCGAGGCGATTCGCGACCGGGCGAGCGGCGTCATCGTGGCGCACAATCATCCGTCGGGGTCTTTGATCGCGAGCGCGGAAGATAAGCAGGTGACGCGTTCGCTCGTGCTTGCGGGGAAGGTCCTGGAAATTCCGGTGCTCGACCATCTGATTATCTCGTTCCGGGGCTTTACGAGCCTGCGCAAGGAATTTCCGGAACTCTTTGCTTTGTAAGGATTTGGAAACAATAATTTGTAATGTAAAAATGCGGAAACGAAGTTGCTGTGGAACATATTGATAAAGACAAAAAAAGTTTTTCTAACTATCTTTCTCCCTAGGAATATGCCCGTCGCAGTTGGCGGGTTTGGATTGGTTTAAAGAAGGAGAACCAATGAAAAACTGTATGAAGTGTTTGGCCCTTCTTGGTTTATCGGCTTCGTTGGCTTTGGCTCACGAAACCTTTAACAAGAGCGGACAACTCGGTTTTGACAAAACATATTCAGCACAGTCCATGAAGCATGGTCAGTTGGGTATCACCGTTTTGGGCGATATCTCGAATGACAAGAGCGTCTTCTCGGATGAAGCTTTCTATTCGAACACGGGTCGTAACGGCGTGTCTGAATATTATGGCGCAAGCGGCTACTTCGGCATGTCCTTTGGCATGTTCGAAATTGTGGACGTGGCTGTGATGCTTCCGCTTTATTATGATCATGTCGGTTTCGATTCCTACACGGACGAAAACGGCAACGAAACTTCTGCGGGTGATGCTGCAAACCAGGGCTACCTCGGTAATCTCCGTGCTAGCTTGAAGTTCCGCGCACCGCTTCCGGAAGATCAGCTTTTTGACATCGCCTTGCTCCTCGGTATGGATTTCCCGACGACGGACGTGAACAAGCGCGGTCTCTGGATCCGCGAACCGGATTATATCAATCGAAATACGGGCGTCGGTTACGCTTACGGTAACAAGAATTCAATTATGCGCTTTGTCCTCGCTGCAACGATGGATATGCGTAAGATTGACGCCGCTCCGATCCTCATTCACTTGAACGGTGGCTACCGCTTCACGGTGGGTAACGAAGACTATCCGGGCTTCTATAATGTGGCTGCGGGTCTCGAAATTTATCCGCTTCCGGTCGTTTCCATCTTTGGTGAATACTACATGGACATCTTTGATGGCGACTACGAAGGCTTGAAGCCGATGACGATGAACGAAGCCTCTGTGGGCCTTGTGTTCCACATCGGTTCTCACCTCGACATTCAGGTCGGCGGCCACTTCGCCGTGACGAAGAAGTACACGGAAGGTCACGTGACCGGCGGTTACTCGCACGACGGTTCTCACACGAATTCGAACGGTCAGCCGGAAGCTGTTTGGGCTTACAAGGCTCGCACGGTTCCGCAGGCTTACGGCTTCGGCGGTATCACGTGGTCTGGCTTCTTGATCGATCCGGATCGCGATGGCGACGGCGTTCCTGATAGCGAAGACAAGTGCCCGGATGAACGCGGCGACAAGCGCAACGACGGTTGCCCGTGGCCGAACCCGGACTTGGATGAAGATGGTATTTGCGATGCTTGGGTGGCCGAAAAGGGTCTCCATGCTGAATTTGCTGATGTCTGCGAAGGCATCGACCAGTGCCCGAACGAACAGGGCGCAGGCTCTGACGGTTGCCCGCTCGACAATCCGGACCCGGATGGTGACGGCGTGTGCGACGCTTGGGTCTCTCAGAAGAATATGCTCGACAAGTTTGCTGACGTTTGCACCGGTATCGATGAATGCCCGGCTCAGCCTGGTTCGCCGAACTTCAACGGCTGCCCGACCAAGCTCCCGGACCCGGATAACGACTCCCTCTGCTCTCCGTGGGTGACGGACGAAGGTCTCCTTGCTGAATTCGCTAACGTCTGTAAGGGTTACGATATGTGCCCGGGTGAAGCTGGTCCTGTGGCTAACAAGGGTTGCCCGTGGCCGGATCCGGACGTCGATGGTGACGGTCTCTGCGATGCTTGGGTTACCGAAAAGCAGCTCGGCTACTTCTTCGAAAATCCGACCGATCCGAACGTGAAGCAGTGCAAGGGCGTGGATAAGTGCCCGGCTGAATATGGCCCGATTGAAAACGAAGGTTGCCCGCTCGGCAATCCGGACTCCGACCAGGATAGCGTTTGCGATGCTTGGGTCTCGGAACGCGGCATGCTCGATGATTACAAGAGCGTTTGCACGGGTGTCGATAAGTGCCCGAACGAAAAGGGTCCGCTCGCAACGGAAGGTTGCCCGACGGAAGATCCGGACGTGGACCATGACGGTGTTTGCGACGCTTGGGTTACCCAGAAGGGTATGCAGGATGTCTTCAAGGACGTCTGCACCGGCCTCGACAAGTGCCCGTATGATTCTGGTTCTGTGAAGAGCGACGGTTGCCCGCTTGACAATCCGGACTCGGATAAGGACAGCGTTTGTGATGCTTGGGTCACCCAGAAGGGTATGCTCGACATGTTCACGGATGTTTGCACCGGCCTTGACAAGTGCCCGTTTGACTCGGGTTCTGTGGCTAACAACGGTTGCCCGCTCGACAATCCGGACTCGGATGCGGACGGCGTCTGCGATCCGTGGGTCACTCAGAAGGGTATGCTCGACATGTTCGCTGGTCAGTGCTCTGGCCTCGACAAGTGCCCGTTCGAAGCCGGTTCTCCGGATGCGGATGGTTGCCCGGTCGAAGACATCAAGCTTGAAGTTTACTTCGCAAGTGGTAAGGCTAAGCTCACGGCTAACTCGAAGAGAACTCTCCGTGAACTCGCTAAGAACTTGAACTCGAAGGAACGTAAGGCTGACCGCTACCAGATTCTCGGTTACACCGATGACCGCGGTAACGACAAGTCTAACCTGAAGCTCTCTCAGAAGCGTGCCGACGCAGTCGTCACCGAACTCGTGAAGAACGGCGTGGATAAGAGCCGTCTCGAAGCGGTCGGTATGGGCGAAGCGGATCCGGTTGCCGACAACAGCACTGCTGAAGGTCGCGAACTGAACCGCCGCATCATGATGAAGCGCATTCAGTAATCGATTCGATCAAGACTGAAAAAAATCCCCGGCTTTGCGGCCGGGGATTTTTTATTTTGCAGGCATGGAAACTTATATCTTTCAGCACGTTGCTTTTGAAGGCCCCGGCGCAATTCTTCCTTACTTGGAATCGAAAGGGCATCACGTTCACCTGGTGAAGCTTTATGCGGGCGATCCCGTGCCGAGTTCCTTGGACGTGGATTTTGCCGTTCTGATGGGCGGGCCGATGAGCGCTTTGGAAGAAGACAAGTATCCTTTTATGGCGGAAGAAAAGCAGCTTTGCCGTGAACTCTTTGCGGCAGAAAAGCCTGTGCTCGGCATTTGCCTCGGGGCGCAGATTATGGCGAACGCTTTCTTTGCTCAGATACGTCAGAATCCGGAAAAGGAAATCGGATTTTACCCGGTGACGTTTGAAAACGGTTTTACGGTCAATGCTTTCCATTGGCACGGCGAAACCTTTGATATTCCGGAGTACGCGGAATCGATTGCCTACAGCGAAGCGTGCCGCAATCAAGGCTTTAAAATTGGACGTTCCTTGGGCCTGCAGTTCCATTTGGAAACGACAGAAGATTCCTTGAACAGCTTGCTTGAAAATGGTGCGGAGGAACTGGAACAGGCTCTGTCTGCCAAGGCGAAATATGTGCAGTCGAAGTCGCAGATTTTGGAAACGGCAAAGACCGCCCTTCCGGAATTGAACGCGGCGCTATCAGAACTTTTGGACGCGATGCTCGCGTAGCTTTTGCTGGGCTTCAGTTAGCCGACGATCGAAGAAAGAACCTGTACCGCTCGCGGCATGGAATCTTTTTCGACCGAGGAATAGTTCACAATGAATTTATGCAGGGAAGGCTCTGCTTCAAAGTAATATTCGGACAAGGCGCGGATGCGAACTCCTTTCGCTTCCGCCTTTTTGCAGAATTCTGCGTCGGAAAGATCTGTGTCGACGCCTAAAATAAAGTGCAGCCCTGCATCTTCTTCGTAGATGGTGGCGAGCTTGGAAAGTTTGCTCTTTTGAATGGCCTTGAGCAGGGCGTCGCGCTTTGCACGGTACAGATTGCGTGTGCGGTTGATGTGCGTTTCGTAAAAGCCTCCTTCCATAAAGCGCGCCATCGCGTACTGGTCAAGGTTTGAAACGGTGCAGGAATAAAAGGAAAGTTCCTCGTGAAATTTTTTGGCGAGAGGCTTTGGCAAAACCATGTAGCTTAAGCGGATCGTCGAAGTCATCGTTTTGGAGAATGTGTTCAGGTAGATGACCTTGTCGAGAACGTCGATGTTTTGCAGTGCGGGAATGGGGCTTCCGGACATGCGAAATTCGCTGTCGTAATCGTCTTCGATGATGTAGCGATTGGGCGAAGCCGTGGCCCAGCTGAGCAAGCGGTAACGCTCGGCGATCGGCATGACTTTACCCGTGGGAAAATGATGCGACGGCGAAAGATGCACCACGTCGGCGGCAGACTTTTCGAGCTCATCGACAAAACTTTTGGCGCTGACGGGGATGTAGCAAAAGTCCACATTGTATTGGCTGTAGAGCTTGGAAATTTTGCTGTAGCCCGGATCTTCGACGGCGTAGCATTTGTCAAAGCCGAGCAGTTGCAGAAGAAGCCCGTAGAGAATGTCTGTCCCTGCGCCGATCACGATTTGCGAAGGTTCCACGCGGATGTTTCGAAATTCGAGAAGCATGTGGGCAATGGCCCTGCGCAGTTCAAAGATGCCTTCGCTCGGAGAAACGCGGAGCAGGTCGGCTTGGCGTTCGCAGAGGATTTCCCGGGTGATCTTTGCCCAGGTGCTGAAGGGAAAACTTTCGAGGTCCGCGGCGTTGCTTGCGAAGTCGGCGATGTATTTGGGGTCAAGGCTTTCGGGCTCGTCGTTGGGAGCGTGCCTGTGTGCGCTTTTGAGGGGTCGCTTGGCGGGCGCTGCGGTGCGGGCTGTTTGGGCGGGCGCCTGAATTTGCGCAATATAAAAGCCTTTTTTGGGAAGGGAATAGATGTAACCTTCGGCGAGGAGTTGCGCGTAGGCGTTTTCTACGGTCACGACGCTCACGCCGAGGTTTTGGGCGAGGCTTCGTTTCGAGGGCAAGCGGGAATCGGATTCGAGCCTTTTGGAAAGAATGTCTTTTCGAATGCACTGGTACAGATAGTGGTAAAGGGATTCGCTTCCCGCTTTGGACATGTCGTAGGTGAACATTCTTGGATCCTCTGAAATTTGCCTGACCTTTTAGAAATATAAAAATCTGATATGCAACTGACCTTATTGTGGTATGGTCAAAATAATAGAAACTTGAACGTTGTAAAGAGCTTTTGCCCGTTCTAAATTACGCCTTGAACCAAAACAAGAGAGGTTTTTATGACAACTGAAACGAAGACGCAGAACCGCAGCGAATTGAACCGTAATTTGGCCCAGATGTTGAAGGGCGGCGTGATTATGGACGTGACGACTCCGGAACAGGCAAAGATCGCGGAAGCGGCTGGTGCAGCTGCTGTGATGGCCTTGGAACGCATCCCGGCGGATATCCGTGCAGCGGGTGGCGTTTCCCGTATGAGCGATCCGAAGATGATCAAGGGCATTCAGGATGCCGTTTCGATTCCGGTGATGGCGAAGTGCCGTATTGGACACTTTGCAGAAGCTCAGATTTTGCAGGCGATTGAAATCGACTACATCGATGAAAGCGAAGTGCTTTCCCCGGCGGACGATGTTTTCCACATCAACAAGCGTGATTTTGAAGTGCCGTTTGTGTGCGGTGCAAAGGACTTGGGCGAAGCTCTGCGCCGTATCGAAGAAGGCGCTTCGATGATCCGTACCAAGGGTGAACCGGGTACGGGTGACATTGTGCAGGCCGTGCGACACATGCGTTTGATGAATCAGGAAATTGCAAGAATCACGAGCATGCGTGAAGATGAACTCTTTAACCGTGCCAAGGAATTGCAGGTTTCGTATGACCTGGTGCGCTATGTGCACGATCACGGTAAGCTGCCGGTGGTGAACTTTGCCGCGGGTGGCGTTGCGACTCCGGCGGATGCCGCTTTGATGATGCAGCTCGGTGCGGAAGGCGTTTTTGTGGGTTCGGGCATTTTCAAGTCTGGAAATCCGGCAAAGCGTGCCGCGGCGATTGTGCAGGCGGTGACGAACTATACCGATGCCAAGCTGATCGCTTCGCTTTCGGAAGATCTCGGAGAAGCGATGGTCGGTATCAACGAACAGGAAATCGCCTTGCTGATGGCGGAAAGAGGCAAGTAGTGGAAAAAAGAAAATTGCGCATCGGCGTTCTTGCGGTTCAGGGAGCGTTCATTGAACATGAACGCGTTCTCGAATCCTTGGGGGCCGAGGCTTTTGAAATTCGCCAGTTGCGCGATCTGGACCGCCCGATGGACGGCCTTGTGCTGCCGGGCGGTGAAAGTACCGTGCAGGGAAAGCTGCTCCGCGATCTCGGGCTTTTTGAGCCTCTGCAGAAGAAGATCCGCGAAGGGCTTCCGGTGCTTGCGACTTGCGCAGGCTTGATTCTACTGGCGGAAAAGCTTTCGAATGACAAGTCGACGTACTTTGGAACGCTCCCTGTGACGGTGGAACGGAACGCGTACGGTCGGCAGTTGGGAAGCTTTTTTGTGCAGCACGATCTGAAGCACGTGGGGAACATTCCGATGACATTCATTCGCGCCCCGATCATTAATCAGGTGAACGATGGCGTGGAAGTGCTCGCAGAGGTGGATTCTCCGTCGATCGGTGACAAGATTGTCGCTGTGCAATACAAAAAACAGCTCGCTCTCGCTTTTCACCCGGAACTGGATTTGGATCGCAAGGTTCACCAGTATTTTCTCGGAATGATTTGAACGGGAGAAAGCTATTATTCTCTTTGAAAAAAGTGAGCGTCAATCATGAATTTTAAAGAGAATCTCCAATTTGACAATGAACATCTGTGGCATCCTTATGCGGCGCTGAAAAATACACCGGCGCGATTCTTGGCAAAGGAAGCTCACGGAACGACGATTGAGACGGCGGACGGTTTGCATTTGATCGACGCCGTTTCTAGTTGGTGGTGCATGGCGCATGGGCATAATGCTCCGGAAATCGTACAGGCGATTCAGAAGCAGAGTGAAAAGATGTGCCATGTGATGTTCGGCGGTTTTACGCATGAACCGGCGATTGAACTCGGCGAAAAATTGGTGAGCTTTTTGCCGCAGGGATTGAACAAAATCTTTTTTGCGGATTCCGGAAGCATTGCCGTGGAATGTGCGGCGAAGATGGCGGTGCAGTATCAGTACGCCAAGGGTCACCCGGAAAAGTGCAAACTCGTCGCGTTGAAAGGCGGCTACCACGGGGATACCGCGGGCGCGATGGCGCTTTCGGATCCGGATGGCATGCATGTGCTTTTCCGCGGAATTATGCCGCATCATTATTTTGCGGAACGTCCGAATTGCCGTGCCGATGAACCGTGGGACGATGCGGATTTCGCTTCGATGGAACGTGTCGTTGAGGAACATCGGGCAGAAATTGCGGCGGTCATTTGCGAACCTGTTTTCCAAGGTGGAAATGGGATGTGGCTGTACAATGCGGGCTACTTGAAACGCCTGCGGGAACTCTGTGACCGTTACGGAATCCTTTTGATTTTAGACGAAATCGCTTCGGGCTTTTACAGGACCGGGCCGCGGTTTGCGATGGAACATGCGGGAATCCTTCCGGACATTCTGTGCATCGGTAAGGCGCTGACCGGGGGGAGCATTACCATGGCGGCCTGTGTGGCGTCGGAGATGGTCGCGGAGACGATTACAAACAGTAAAATTTCGGCGTTCATGCACGGTCCGACTTATATGGCGAACCCTCTTGCGTGTGCGGCGGGAATCGCGTCGCTTTCCCTTTTTGAAAGCCGCGATTATGCAAGTTCCGTGAAGCGGATTGAGGCTCGATTAAAGCAGAATCTGGAGCCGTTGCGCAGCTTGGAAAATGCGGCGGACGTGCGCGTTCTCGGTGCGATTGGCGTTTTGGAACTGAAGGCGAAACCTTCGAATGATGACATTTTGAAGGTGATCCGTGAAACGGGCGTTTGGCTGCGCCCATTCTGCAATTACGTGTACACGATGCCGCCTTTGATTACGACCGATGCGGAACTCGACCGCATTTGCGAAGCGATTCAGTTAATTGGCAAATGTGAGCCTGCGCCTGTCGTCGATGGCGACGACGAGTTCCACGAATAAGAGCGTTAGAGACTTTCGTCTTTTTCTTTGTGTTTCCAGTAATCCAACTCGGTTGGATCTAGCTTGATATGCCTTGCGATGAACGCCGGGTTGCGGCCCTGTGCGCGCTGATATTCGTAATCGTGCAAAGCCTTGTAGGCGACGCTTCCCAAAATGGTGCACGCCGGAAGGTTGATCAACGTCATCGCACCCATGGTGATGTCGGCAAGCGCCCAGCAGGCGTCCATCGGCATAATGGCTCCGAAGAAAATCACCAAAATGCAGAAAATATGGAATGCCGCCATCGCCGGTTTGCCGGGGAATTTCTTTTTATTCAAAAAGGCGATTGCATTACGCGTGTAATACAGGTTCCCTAGCAAAGTGGTGAAGGCGAAGAGTGCCATGGCGACGGTAATGAAAATCGGTCCCGCCAAGCCAAAGGTTGAAGCAATGGAATCCTGCACGTATTTGGCACCTGCGTTGGTCGCGTCTCCTGTGACACCGGAGGCAAGGCACATCAAAGCAGTCGCTGTGCAAAGGACGATCGTATCGATGTAAACGGAAAGCATCTGGGCAAGGCCCTGCTTGACCGGATGCGAAACATGGGCGGAAGCCGCCGCATTCGGCGCGGAACCGACACCGGCTTCATTCGAATAAAGACCGCGCTTGATTCCGTACACAAGGCAAGAACCCGCAAATCCACCGCCGATCGCCTGGAAGTTAAAGGCGTCTTCCAGAATCGTCGAAATCACGGAAGGAATCGCACCGATGTGCAGCACCAACATGATGACCGCCAAGGCGACGTAGAAAATACCCATCACCGGAACGAGAATGGCTGTGATTTTAACGATCCGCTTGCCGCCGCCAAAAAGGCACCAGCCCACGAGTACGGCGAGAATAATGCCGATGATATACGGCGTCGTCGAAGGGTTGTAGAAGCTGTAGGTTTCGAAGGTGGACTGCAAATTGTAGGAGCAGAGAAGATTGAAACCAAATGCGTACGTGAGAATAAGGAATACGGCAAAAAGCAGGGCGAGCTTGTGACTGTGCAACGCGGTTTCAATATAATAGGCTGGGCCACCGTAGCAGAGTCCTGTTTTATGATCGCGTCTCTTGTACACCTGCGCCAAGGTACTTTCGACAAATGCGGAAGAGGCTCCGAGAATGGCGAGGACCCACATCCAGAATGCAGCACCTGGGCCGCCCAAACAAATGGCTGTCGAAACGCCGATGATGTTGCCCGTTCCAACGCGCGATGCTGTGGAAAGGAGCAGAGCCTGTAACGAGGAAACGCCTTCTTTTTCTTCCGGCTTTTCGATCAAGGTGCGAATCGCTTCCTTGAAGAGACGAATTTGTACAAATTTGGTACGGATGCTGAAATAAATTCCAGCGGCGGCTAAAACGATGATGAGAATCGGATAGTAGAGAATGCTATCGATGCTATTCAGAATGTCAAGAATCATTTTCCCTCGCGGCGTATTTTTTTGTAAGATAGAAATATGAAACGCAAGGCGGAAAAGCGTCTTTTGAAATCGGCTTTGAAAGTTCAAATTTCTAAATTTGGACTGTCATGGATTATTACAGCTTAAAAATGCGGGCTTCGCAGCAGATCGGCGAAGGCAAATGCAAAAAGGAACAGCACATTTCGGGCGCGGAACGCATTGTGACGCGCGATGCTGTGGAAGAGGTTTGCAAGGCCATGGTGCATCGCGCCATGACGCATTCGAAAGGCGATCCGGATTTTATCAATGTGAAGATTGAAAAAGTCCCGGAAGAAGATATCCAGATTTTGAAAGCTTTGCCCGTGACCCGCGTGGACGTGGAAACGGCGGAAGAAGGTTTGGAGAAGGC
>JAILDK010000132.1 GCA_024689485.1 Fibrobacter sp. | reverse complement strand
CATTAAGCTCTTCATTTCATTCACAGCCGCCGTCCATTCTTCGGCAAACTTCTTCGGATCTTTATCGTTAAAGCCCGAAACATCTTGCGTGCGCGCATCAAAAACATGACGTCCGGCAAAATATTCCCAGGCTCCCTTCTGACCCAAAACGCGATTGTTCAAATCGTAAACATTTTCCACTGTTTCCGTCAAAAGCTTTATCGGCACGACCTTTCGATAGCCCTCCACGAACATCTTTTTGTACAGCGCATTCAACAATTCGACTGCACCCGATTGCGTCCGCGTCACCAAGAACTTCGCATTTTTGGACTCTTTACCGCCCAGCGCATTCGCGTCTAAAGTTCGAAGTTCCACCGGAACATTTTCTGTCACAAGGCCCTTGGCAATCATTCCCAGCGCCGCAATGTAATTCGAAAGAACCTTCCCCACCGAAGCAAAACCGCTCGTTACCTCGAACAGTTTCACGTTGCCCAAAGCGTTCTTTGCCACGATCTTCGCATTCGCCAGGAGCGTCCACGAAACATATCCCTCTCGCGGAATATTCACTTCAAAATTTTCCGCAGAAAATTTCCAGTCCACAGCCGGGCACTCCGCCAAAATTTTGTTAGCAAAGTCCTTCGCTTTTACCTGCAAATCGTTCCAGGTATTTTCGCCGAACTTTCCAAGTGGCAAGTCCCCGTTCAAGCGCAAAGTTTCTTTATCCACAACGGATTTCTTTTCTTGCGGAATTCCGAGTTCCTGCGCCACAAAGAATTTCAATGCAGAGCTGGATTCCAAACGGTTCCATTCGACCGGTTCCATGGCAATCTTTTGCAAATTTTCCTCTTCTTCGAGGTACATTTTCTGGTTCGCCTGGTACTGGAACGGCTCTTCCAAGAATTTGCGGAAAGCGTAAGTGTTCACCCGTTCCGGAAGCTTTTTCGAAGCGTCCAGATCCTTGTCGGGAACGCCTTGCAAAAAGTTGCGGACCGCGGAACCGTCGTTGAACTGTTCCACCGTTTTCTTGTTGCGGAGTTCGCGTTCCGTGTAAAGCTTGGCGAGCGGTCGCTTTTCATCGATCGACATTTTATCTTCCGGCAAAATTTCGACACTCGGATCATTCACTGCTTTCTTCAAAAAATTCAACAAGTCGTTCACCACCGACGACGGGAAAAGTTCCTGATCCTTCGGCAAGTACATATTCTGATAGCTAATGTGCAAGCTCTCGCTCGTACTCATCAGCTGGCAAAGGAACGCATAACGGTTCTTTTCCACCGGCGTATCGTCGCCCGGCCAACGCGCCACGGACTTTCGCAAATCCAGCGTATCGAACGTCTTTGTACCCGGAAAATCCTTCGCATTCGCCCCAAGGAAGAACAAATGCTTAACCGGAATCGTGCGGTTCGGCGCAAACTTCATAAACGAAATACCGCCCACAAAAAGGTTTCCGCAGCTGTATTCCGAAGAAATCGCCGCACACTGCACCGTTTGCGCCACAATGTTCCAAGAAATTTCGGCAAGGCCCGTCGCAAATTGATAACGCAACTCGTCGACCGACTTCACCACGTTATTGTAAATAATCGCTTCGCCCATCAACGCCGCAGGTGCATTCCCCATCAAGAAGAAGCTGTTCAAAAATTCCTGCAACTCGGCAATCGTAAAACGATCTTCCGCAGCAGACTCTACCACGGCCTTGCGGGACTTTGCAATCCAAGATTCCAAATCCAGCACGAGCTGGCTAAAACGGTTCAGTGAAGAATCGTTTTCGCTGTCCATGTTCGCATACGGCAAATATTCTTCATCCGCACCGCTCACCACAGAATCCGAAAGGCGCGCCATCAACATGCGACGCACCGCACAAAGCCAGTCGTCTTTTCGATTTGATTCCGCCCGGTGATCGCGGTAAACGTTCATATCGCTCACCCAGGTTTCCCAGCTGTTCACATCATCCGGGGAAATGCGACGCACGTTCTGCACAATCGGATTTCGAATCAAGGCAAAAAAGTCATCACGGGCGAGAGCG
>JAILDK010000131.1 GCA_024689485.1 Fibrobacter sp. | reverse complement strand
CATTAAGCTCTTCATTTCATTCACAGCCGCCGTCCATTCTTCGGCAAACTTCTTCGGATCTTTATCGTTAAAGCCCGAAACATCTTGCGTGCGCGCATCAAAAACATGACGTCCGGCAAAATATTCCCAGGCTCCCTTCTGGCCCAAAACGCGATTGTTCAAATCGTAAACATTTTCCACTGTTTCCGTCAAAAGCTTTATCGGCACGACCTTTCGATAGCCCTCCACGAACATCTTTTTGTACAGCGCATTCAACAATTCGACTGCACCCGATTGCGTTCGCGTCACCAAAAACTTCGCATTTTTGGACTCTTTACCGTCCAGCGCATTCGCGTCTAAAGTTCGAAGTTCCACCGGAACATTTTCTGTCACAAGACCCTCGGCAATCATTCCCAGCGCCACCATGTAATTCGAAAGAGCCTTCTCCACCGAAGCAGAACCGTTTGTCACCTCGAACAGCTTCACGCCACCCGAACTGTTCTTCGCCACGATCTTCGCATTCGCCAGAAGCGTCCACGAAGTCTGTTCATTCCAAGGAATATTCACTTCAAAATTTTCTGAAGAGAATTTCCATTCCTCAGCCGGGCACTCCGCCAAAATTTTGTTAGCAAAGTCCTTCGCTTTTGCCTGCAAATCGTTCCAGGTATTTTCACCAAACTTTCCGAGCGGCAAGTCTCCATTCAAGCGCAAAGTTTCTTTATCCACAACGGATTTCTTTTCTTGCGGAATTCCGAGTTCCTGTGCCACAAAGAACTTCAATGCAGAGCTGGATTCCAAATGGTTCCATTCCACAGGCTCCATCGAAATTTTTTCTTCATTTTCCTCTTCTTCGAGGTACATTTTCTGGTTTGCCTGGTACTGGAACGGCTCTTCCAAGAATTTGCGGAAAGCGTAAGCGTTCACCCGTTCCGGGAGCTTTTTCGAAGCGTCCAGATCCTTGTCGGGAACGCCTTGCAAAAAGTTGCGGACCGAGGAACCGTCGTTGAACTGTTCCACCGTTCTCTTATTGCGGAATTCGCGTTCCGTGTAAAGTTCGTTGAGCGGTCGTTTTTCGTCGATCGTAATCCTGTCTTCCGGCAAAATTTTAACAGACGGATCGTCCACCGCCTTTTTCAAAAAATTCAACAAGTCGTTCACCACCGACGACGGGAAAAGTTCCTGATCCTTCGGCAAGTACATATTCTGATAGCTAATGTGCAAGCTCTCGCTCGTACTCATCAGCTGGCAAAGGAACGCATAACGGTTCTTTTCGACCGGCGTATCGTCGCCCGGCCAACGCGCCACGGACTTTCGCAAATCCAGCGTATCGAACGTCTTTGTACCCGGAAAATCCTTCGCATTTGCCCCAAGGAAGAACAAATGCTTGACCGGGATCGTGCGGTTCGGCGCAAACTTCATAAACGAAATGCCGCCCACAAAAAGGTTTCCACAGCTGTATTCCGAAGAAATCGCCGCACACTGCACCGTCTGCGCCACAATATTCCAAGAAATTTCCGAAAGGCCCGTCGCAAATTGATACTTCAACTCGTCAACCGCCTTCACCACGCCATTGTAAATGATTAACTCGCCCATCAACGCCGCAGGCGCATTCCCCATCAAGAAGAAGCTATTCAAAAATTCCTGCAACTCGGCAATCGTAAAGCGATCTTCCGCAGCGGACTCCACCACGGCCTTGCGAGACTTCGCAATCCAAGATTCCAAATCCAGCACCACTTGCGCAAAACGGTTCAACGAAGAATCGTTTTCACTGTCCATATTCGCATACGGCAAATAGTCTTCATCTGCAGCGCTCACCACGGAATCCGAAAGGCGCGCCATCAACATGCGACGCACTGCGCAAAGCCAGTCGTCTTTTCGATTCGATTCCGCCCGGTGATCGCGGTAAACGTTCATATCGCTCACCCAGGTTTCCCAGCTGTTCACATCATCCGGGGAAATGCGACGCACGTTCTGCACAATCGGATTTCGAATCAAGGCAAAAAAGTCATCACGGGCGAGAGCG
>JAILDK010000127.1 GCA_024689485.1 Fibrobacter sp. | reverse complement strand
CGAATCCGGAATTTCCGCCTGGAGCTTTGCCAAACGATCAAGCCATTCGAGTTCTTCACCGCTGCGCTGTGTTTCGAGCTTGTATGCCCAGTGGGCGGCGAAACCCTTTTCGGCGGTCAGGTCCATGTCTTTTGTGCGGATCTGGACTTCGACCATCTTGTTTTCGGGGCCGATGACCGTCGTGTGAATGCTCTGGTAAAGGTTCGGCTTCGGAGTCGCGATGTAGTCCTTGAAAAGACCCTGGATCGGAGTCCAAAGGTTGTGTACGTAGCCGAGCGCGAGGTAGCATTCTGGAATCGTATCGACGATGATGCGGATCGCGAAGATGTCGAAAATTTCATCGAGCGAGCAGCCGCGGCTGAGCGTCTTTCCGTAGATGCTGTAAATGTTCTTGGTTCGGCCGGAAATTTTACAGTCGAAGTCTTCGAGGGCCATTTTGATTTGGAGCGGTCCGACGACAGACTTGATGTAGCGTTCACGTTCTTCCTTGGTCGAAAGCAAATGGTCTACGATTCGCTTGTATTCGACGGGATTCAGATATTTGAACGCGAGGTCTTCGAGTTCAGATTTGAACTGGTAAAGACCGAAACGGTGGGTGAGCGGCGTGTAGATATCGAGCGTTTCCTGCGCGATGATCTTTCGCTTTTCGGGCTTCATGTAATGAAGCGTGCGCATGTTGTGCAGACGGTCCGCGATTTTCGTCATGATGACGCGCGGGTCCTTTGCCATTGCGTTGATGAATTTTCGATAGGTTTCGGCTTTCTGTTCGACCTTGTTTCCCTGCTTTTGGGCAGCGGAAATTTTAGTCACGGCGTCCACCATGAATGCGGTATCTTCACCAAAACGAGCCTTGATTTCTGCAAGCGTATGCGGAGTGTCTTCAACGACATCATGCAGAAGTCCTGCGAGGACAGAAGACGTATCGAGCTTCATGTCCGCGATGATTTTCGCGACTTCGTAAGGGTGTTCCGTGTACGGCATGCCGCTTTTGCGGAATTGACCCTTGTGGGCTTCTGCGATAAAGGAGACAGCACTGCGGAGCTTCTGCTCGTCGAGAGCAGGATTTTTTTTCATGAGCACGTGAATGATGTGCTCTTGCGCAAGTTGTAATTGTTCCGTAGCCATACTCTAAATGTATCAAAAAAAGCCCAAAACGAACGGATTTTTGCGGTTTTTCCCAATAAAGAGTGCTTAATTTTTACTTTTATTTGGAAGGAGAATCCAATGCAAAACGACATTCCTGCCATTCCGTCCAAGTTTGACAACCGTTATCTCACGGAACTTTCGATCAAAGACCATTTGCACGAGCTGATTTCCATCAACACGGCATTTGTGCAGGCGAAAAATGCGGACCACGAAAGCGACGCACAGGCGCTTGATTTGCACTATCAAAAGGAACTCGCGGACCTCTTCTTGCTTTTGAACCATTACCGCAAAATCACAGGCGGCGAATTCGACCGGATCCTTGTGGAACGCGGAAAGAAGTTCCAGGCAAAGTCCGCTGAGGACTGATTTGTTTCAAATTCAAAAACAAAAAAGGCTCGCATCGTTGCGAGCCTTTTCCCTAACTTTTCAACTCAAACCGACTGACGATTACAGAAGTTCGCCAATCTGGACTGCGTTGAGAGCGGCACCCTTACGGATCTGGTCACCGGTGAGCCACAGCGTGTTGCTGTTTTCATCGGCGAGGTCCTTACGGATACGGCCCACATAGACGTTGTCGTGGCCAGCGCTTTCGAGCGGCATCGGATAAACGTAATTCTGCGGATCGTCCTTGAGGGTCACGCCCGGAGCGTTCTTCAAAGCTTCGCGGATCTGTTCCACGGAAACCGGCTGTTCGGTTTCGAACCAGACGGATTCGGAGTGGGAGCGGAGAGAGCTCACGCGGACGCAAGTTGCACTGGTGCGAACATCGGAGTGCATGATCTTGCGGGTTTCGTTGAACATCTTCATCTCTTCCTTCGTGTAGTCATTTTCCGTCATCTTGTCGATCTGCGGAATGACGTTGTAGGCGAGCTGGTGCGGGAACTTGGCAATGTGAGTCGTCGTACCCGTTTCAATGATGTCCTTATACTGCTGCTTCAACTCTTCCATGGCAACAGCACCGGCGCCGCTAGCGCTCTGGTAAGAAGAAATGTGGATCTTCTTGATCTTCGAAATCTTGTTGATCGGGTTCAAGACGACAACCATCATGATGGTCGTGCAGTTCGGGTTTGCGATAATGCCCTTACCGCCGAATTCCGGCTTGTAAAGCTTGATGTCTTCCGGATTCACTTCAGGAACGACGAGAGGAACGGTCGGGTCCATGCGGTAGAAGCTCGTGTTGTCGATGCAGACTGCACCGGCCTTCACTGCGGACGGGAGGAATTCCTGGGAAATGGCGGCTCCTGCGGAGGAGAACACGATGTCCACACCCTTGAAGGAATCGTGAGTGAGTTCTTCAATAGTCAATTCTTCACCGCGGAACTTGGCCTTACGGCCAGCGCTACGCTTGGAAGCGAGAAGCTTCAAAGAATCCAACTTGAAGTTGCGTTCTTCAAGGATGGAGAGGAGTTCTTGTCCTACTGCGCCCGTGGCGCCGACTATTGCAACATTACGACTCATAATTTGCCTTTGATTTGTTTTTGTGAGTTGAGAGGGTTAAAACTATTTGGCGGTGACGTTTCCGAGTTCCGTTTTGTATTGGGCGATTGCCTTGGCTGCGGAAGCGGCGTGACGCTTACTTTGTTCGAACTGGGTCTTGCGGTCTTCTGCGTTTTCGAGCGTCGTGTAGGCGTGAAGCGCATAACCGGCGAGCCTTAAACTTTCCGTGGCGCGGATAAGCTGCTGGTGCAGTTCGCTTAAGCTGCGCGGATGGAAAAGGGAGGACGCCTTGCCGTTGACCTTGGCTGTCGAATTGCGAATCGCAAGAGCCTTGCTTTCTGCCTTTTCGCGGTTCGGTTCGGAAATGTCGTTCGGAAGAGCTTCCATGCCGCCGATCTGCCCTGCGAGGTCGAGAGCTTCATCGGCGATCTTTTCTGCGTAAGAAACGTAACGTTCTACGGAATTGAGAGCTTCTTTCTTTGCGGAGGAAGAAAGTCCAATGGTTGCGGGCTTGTCTTCGGCGGTGGCCTTTGCGCTGTCTGCGGCGCGTTCCTTTGCCATGGCTTGGTTCGCGGCAATGTTTGCGGCGATGATGGCCGAAGGCGAAAGTTCGCGGGAGACAAATGTCCCGTAACCTTCGACTTTGAGGAACGAGAAGAAGATCGCCATCAAGAAGATGATGATGGTGACAATTCCGGAAATCGCGGCTTTAATCGCGCCGGTCGCATTCAACGTCTGGATCAAAGCGAGAAGCGCAATGCTCCAGAGAATCGCGAGGCTGATGAGATCAAAAGAAGGCATGGAACCCTAGTTTGAAATTAGAACGGCAGATCGTCTTCAACGTCCGGACCGACGTCCATCGGTGCCGGGGCTGCTCCCTGGTTCATGGAAGGAGAGCGGCCGTAGCTCGGGGCTGCGGACGGCTGACGGTTGAAGTTGCCGCCACCCTGGAACGAAGAACCGCCCTGACCGCCTCTCGGGGTGAGAAGCTGGAAGGTGTCCATGTTCACGTCGGTTGCGTAACGCTTCTGGCCATTCTGGTCGTCCCAGGAACGGTAGGTGAGCGTGCCTTCCACATAAAGGGTCATGCCCTTGTGGACGCCGAGCTGTTCGATGATGTCGGCAATCTTGCCCCAGCCGACGATATTATGCCAATCGGTCTGCTCTCTGGTTTCACCGCTCGCGTCGCGATAACGGCGGGAGGTCGCGAGGGAGAAGGAAACGCGTTTGCGACCACTCGGGGTAACTTTGGTTTCCGGATCCTTGCCGATGTTTCCGATGAGCATGACTTTGTTCAGATAAGGCATTTGGTATTTCCTAGTGAGTTTTCTTTTTTGTTTTGATATAACAACTATATTTTAAGTGCACCTTAAAATATAAAAAATAATGACTGTCAAACTCGCTCTTTCTCATTTTGAAGAATCTTATCCGCAAGAGTTGCGCGGAAAGCGTCTCGGGGCTCTTTTGCACCCGGCGTCTATCGACTCGAATTTGCACCATACGCTGGAAACGCTCCGCCGTTACGACGGAAAACTCTTCCAGTTGTCGGCTCTTTTTGGCCCGCAGCACGGTATCAAGGGGCATACCCAGGACAATATGATCGAATGGGAAGGCTCCGTGGACCCTGAACTGGGAATTCCGGTTTATAGCCTTTATGGAAAGACGCGTGAACCGTCTCCGGAAATGCTTTCTCATATTGACGTCCTCTTTGTGGACATGCAGGATGTGGGCGCCCGCTATTATACGTTCATCTGGACGCTTTACCTTTGCATGAAGGCTTGCGAAAAGGCGAACATTCCGGTCGTCGTTCTCGACCGTCCGAACCCGCTGGGAAATACGGTCGAAGGCCCGACTTTGGACCTCGGCTATACAAGCTTTGTCGGCCTTTGGAAACTTCCGATCCGCCACGGCAAAACGATTGGAGAACTGGCGAAGCAGTTCCGCGAAGAATGTTTCCCGAAGTGCGAACTGCACGTGATGGAAATGGACGGTTACGATCCGAAGATGTGGTTTGATGAAACCGGACTTCCTTGGGTGATGCCGTCGCCGAATATGCCGACTCTCGATACGGCGATCGTCTATCCGGGCATGTGCCTTTTTGAAGCGACGAACGTGAGCGAAGGCCGTGGCACGACCCGTCCGTTCGAACTCTTTGGCGCTCCGTTCATCGATGCTCCGAAGCTTTGCAAATACCTGAACGGCTTGAAGCTTCCGGGCGTGTACTTCCGCGAAAATTATTTCCAGCCGACGTTCCACAAGGGCGCAGGCCAGATCTGCGGCGGTGCACAGATCCATGTGACGGACCGTAACGTTTATCGCTCTTTCGACATGGCGATTCGCATTCTGCGTTACCTGCACCACGAATATCCGAAGGATTTCGCATGGAAGCAGCCGCCTTACGAATACGAATATGAAAAGCTCCCGATCGACATCTTGCTCGGCTCGGGAACCTTCCGCAGTGAATTTATTGAAAACGGAGAGCTTTAATGCGCATCCTCGTTCTTGCTGCAGGTCTTGGAACGCGTTTGCGTCCATTGACCCTTCAGATGCCAAAGCCTCTTGTGCGCGTTGTGGACAAGACGATTTTGGAACATCAGGTGGAACTTGCGAATACGGTTCCGGAAGCGCATTTGCATGTGAATGCGCATTACCTTTCGGATCAGCTTTCCGCGGCGGCATTGTCGTTTGGGTTTGAAAAGGTCTGGGAAGAACAGCCGGAACCTCTCGGAACGGGCGGTCCGCTTTACCGCATGAATCGGGAAGATCCGGTCGATGAACTGCTCGTGATGAATTCGGATTGCTACTGCAAATTCGATCTGCGATCTTTTTTGCGCCTTTCGCGTTCTTCGGGTGCTCCGTGTTCTTTGCTCGCGGTGGACAATCCGATGGTGAACACGATTTATGTGCGCGATGGTTTGATGTCGGGCATTCAGAATCGCTTTGGCAATCAAACGCGGGAACGCGTGACTTTTTCGGGAATTTCCTGGTATTCCAAACGCGCTTTGCAAGACATTTACGAATCCGAAATGGATATTCGTGAATACTGGAAACGTTTGGTGATGAACGGCGACGCTCCGTTTATCGACGTGAGCCAAAAGTATTCGCTCTGGATCGACATGGGAACTCCGGACGGTTTGATGCGTGCGAGCGATTACCGTCGAAAGGAACTCGGCGTGGGCAATTACGGCGTCCCTGCAGAAATTGCAAAGCAGGCGAAGGCGACTGTGATGATGCCGGGGCTAGAAGTTCCGTCGAATGCGACTTTTGACCATGCGATCGTTTTCCCCGGTGCAAAAATTGAAGATGGGGAATGCGTGAAAAACGAAATCCGAGGAAAGGATTTTAGCTGGCCTATTGGAAGATAATAGGAAGACTTGAAAATGTTGAATTTTAGAATTGTTCTTTGCGAACCGGAACACCCGCATAACGTAGGCTTTGTCGCCCGTGCCATGCACTGCAACGCGATTCAGGACCTTTACATTGTGTACCCCAAACGGGATACGGTCAATCAGGAATCTTACCGGACGGCACATAATTCCGCAGAAATTTTGGACAATGCGAAAGTGGTGCATACATTAAGCGAAGCCCTTTCGACAGCCCAATATGCGATCGCTTTTTCTCGCCGCCGCTTTGACACGGTGATTCCGCATACGTCGCTTCCGAACATCACGGAAAAGCTTCCGCAAGATGGAACGGTTGCGCTTGTCTTTGGACGGGAATCCTGCGGACTTTCGCTCGATGAAATCGACCATTGCGCCATCATTTGTGAAATTCCTGTTCCGGGACAGATGAGCTTGAACCTTGCTCAGGCTGTGACGACCGCGTGCTATGAACTTTGTCGCAGCGGTCTTCTCGACAATGCGGGACTTCGCACGGACCGTGTTCCGCTGAAGCGGGGCCGCGTTGAAAAGGCGAACATGGGTCAGGTGGAAAGTTTCTTAAAGTACCTGAATGCGAATTTGACGGACCGCTACCAGAATAACTCCTGGACGGAATCGGCGGTGCGCGAATTTTTGCAGCGCCTTGAACCGACCCGTTTTGAAATGAGCGCCTTGCTTGGACTTGTGAAAAGCTTAGTGATGCGCGGTCAAGAAGACGCTCGCCGAATCGTGCAAGAAAAAGAAGCCGAATGGAAGGCTAAAGGACTGATGTAATTCCTTTGGCAAGCCTCTTGTCGGCTTCAAAAAAGTGATTGCCCGGAAATTCGGTGAATGTAGCCGTGATGCCGCATTCCTGAAAAAGATTCTGGATTTCAAGCGTGTTCGTTTTGACCGCTGCATAGACCGGATTTTTGCTCAAGGCTTCTTTATCGCCAAGGGAAAAAGAAATCCGGTCTATTTTTTCGGACGGTTCATAAGCTTTGCAAAATTCTAAAAATCCCGGATACCAAAGCGATCCGGAACCGCAGACGATCCGTTTAAAAGCGTTCGAAGTGAAGGCTGCGTACACGGCAAAAAGTCCGCAGAGGGAATATCCCGCGAGGACGGAAAAGCAGGGGACTGGAATTTGCTTTTGAATTTCCGGCAAAATTTTTTCGGTCAGTTCGGAAAGATAAGCGTTTGCTCCGTCGCCAAAATCCGGTTCTTTTTTACGCAGGGCGGGACTTTTCCACGGGGTGAGTTCCGTGTAACAGTCGATGCCGCGGATAGCGGCAAAGGAAAAGTCTTTGTCGGTTAAATCTTGGACTTGGCGGTAAATCGCTTCGCCTTCGTCTTCAAAACAGTTGACAATGACGAGTGGGGCGTTTTCTGCTTGCGAAGGAAAAATCTGGACTTCTTTGCTTGCGATTTTCATGGGAGCCTACAAGAAGAAAACGCTCACGTCGATACCGCCGTTGATCGATTCTAGGCGGCGCTTGGGCGTCAGGTTCAAAGCGTTTTCCGCTTCTTTTCCCGGAACGATCAAGGCGACGTTAGAATTTTGAAAATCGGCACGGATCTTTTTTCCGATTTCGCGGTAAAGCTTTGGAACGTCGGCGGTAATCCGTTTGCCGTAGGGAGGGTTCAACGCGAGCAGGGAATTTCCCGAAGCTTTTGGTAAATCGAAAAAGTCAGCTTGGTAAATCTGCAAAGCGTCGCTCTTTAAGGTTTGCAGGTAAGGCGCTGCGGCAGAAGTCTTTAAGTTATATTCGACGGTCGCCAAGGCTTTGCTCGAAAGATCGCTGGTGAAAATTTGAAGCTCGGGCAAAAGCTCTAAGCCCGGCGTATGGTTCACCATAAAGTTCCAGGCCGCCGGGCGAAAGCTCGGGGCGTTCTGCAGCGCAAAGCTTCGGGTTTTCCAAAGGTTCGCATGGACTTTGACGAGAGCCGCTTCGCTGGAAAACGTGCCGCTGCCCGACATTGGATCGTACAGCTTCTGCGACCGCAGAATGCCTCCTTCCAGGAGCATCGAAGCGGCGAAGGTATCGCGGACGGGAGCTTCTTCCACGTGGCGATCAAAGCCTCTTTTGTACAGAGGTTCACCGGCGAGGTCCACGCTGAGCGTGCAACGGTCATTTTCAAAGTGCACAAAGAGCGTTTGAATGGGATCGTTACGGCTAGCTTCCATCCCGCGGGCGTCTAAAGATTCGGCAACGATCTTTTGCAAACGTTCGGCAATCGCATCGGAATGGTACAGTCTGGACTTTTTACAGGTCACCTTGATCTCTGGCAGGGGAGCTTTTGGAAAATAAAGTTCCCAGGGTACTTCCAAAGCCTTTTTTTCTAAACGGCCAAAATTTTCTGCGGTAAAACTGCCGATGCGCATCACGATCCGTGTGCAAGTCCGCGAAAATGCGATGAGTTTCCAGGCGTCTTCGAGTTTTGCCGTAAAATCCACTGCACCAAAAGAGGTTTGCAGAGGAACATTTACGCCGAGAAGGGTGAATTCCGCCGCACAGGTCGCTTCAAAACCCGGATGGCAAATCGCCCGGAATTCATGCGAAACGGCTGTAATGTGTCGTTTGATGCGCTTGGAAAGGTCCATATTCTAAAGATAGAATATAGATTAATGGGTATGGAACTCAGTACGTTTTACAGACTTGCGTGTGCGCTTGCTATCGGTTTGATCATCGGTTTGCAACGTGAAAACACGTACACGACGGCAGAGGAAGTGCGCCCTGCCGGTATTCGTACGTTTTCGATTACGGGCGTTTTGGGCGCTTTGGCCGCTTTGATGTCGATTCAGATGGGATCGGCGGCGCCTTTTGTCGGCATGTTGATCGTGCTCGGGCTTGTGCTTGCTGCCATGCATATTTCTTCCGCTTCGCGCTTTCACGGGGGAATTACCACAAGCGTTTCGATGATCGCGGTCTTTATGCTCGGCGGTCTTTGCCAGTATGGAAAAATTCTAGAGAGCGTGGCGGTCGCCGTAGGAGTCCTTGGACTTTTGGCTTTGAAGGACCCGTTGCATTCTTTTGCGCATCAGGTTTCCAAAGAAGATATTCTTGCGACTCTCAAGTTTGCGCTGATTTCGGCGGTGATTTTGCCGATCCTTCCGGAGAAGGCTTATGGGCCTCCGGGTTTGGAAGTGCTTTCTCCGTATAAGATCTGGATTTTTGTCTGCTTGATTTCGGGCATTTCCTTTATCGGCTATTTTCTCATTAAATGGATCGGTCCGGGCAAGGGAATTGGACTCACGGGATTTTTGGGCGGGCTTGCGTCGAGTCTTGCGCTGACATTAAACCTTTCGCAAAGAAGCAAGCAGAATCCGGAATTTTCCAGTTCGCTGACGACGGGAATTGTGATCGCCTGGTCGGTGATGTATTTGCGCATTTATCTGATCTGTATTCTGCTGCTCCCGGCGATCGCGGGAAAGCTTGCGATTGCGCTGCTTGTGCCGCCGATTCCAGGGCTTTTGTATGCGTATTACCTGTACAGGCGCAATCGCCGTCTGCATCCGGTGCAGATGACGAATTTTACGAACCCGTTTGAACTTTTGCCGTCGATTAAATTCGGGTTCATTTTCGCGATTGTGCTCTTTTTGGCGAATGCGGCGCAGAAGTATTTTGGCAGTGATGCGCTTTTCATTTCGAGCTTTATCACGGGCCTTGCGAGCATGGATGCGATTACGCTTTCCGTGTTGGATATGACGAAACAGGGGGCGGTTGTCCTCGGCCCTGCGGCAAAGGCGATTGCTGTGGCGGGTTTTGCAAATACGCTTTGCAAAGGCGTCTTGGCGTGCATTTTTGGCGATAAGGAAATGCGCCGTTTGATTATCCCCGCGGTCGGCATTATCAGTGCGGCGTCCTTGCCGATTATTCTTTGGGCGTTGTAAATTCCGTTATTTTGTTGTAAAACACTACAACACTTTTTGTGCTTCGAGTGATACGGTCTGGAGCGATTCCTTCTAAATTATAAATGGAACGATTCAAGTTCCCTAGACCACACACCCTAGCGGCCACTTCTGAATGGAGGTGGCCGTTTGTGAGTGGGGGTGTTGCTTTAAGTTTATTCGTTTGTTTGGGGTAAAACAAAAAAAGGACCTCCCGATTTCGGGAGGTCTTTTCTTTTCAATTCTTGGAAGAATTAAGCGTTCTTCTTCGGATCGAGCATGTTGATCGAAATGTGCAAGTCGTTCAACTGTGCCACGTCGACTTCGCTCGGGCTCTGGTCCATCGGGCTCGAAGCACTGGTGTTCTTCGGGAACGCGATGTAGTCACGGATCGATTCTTCACCTTCCATGGTAGCGACAACGCGGTCGAGACCGAAGGCGAGACCGCCGTGCGGAGGAGCGCCGTACTTGAACGCATCGACGAAGAAGCCGAACTTGGTCTTCACCTGTTCTTCGGAGAGACCGAGCAGGCGGAACACCTTTTCCTGAACTTCCGGGTTGTGAATACGGATAGAACCACCGCCGATTTCCACACCGTTAAGAACAAGGTCATAAGCTTCGGCGTTGCAATCCTTGAGGTTGCCACCGAGCATCATGTCCAAATGTTCCGGAAGCGGGTTCGTGAACGGGTGGTGCATAGCCATGTAGCGGCCTTCGGTATCACTGTATTCGAACATCGGGAATTCGGTAATCCACACAAATTCACGCTTCTTCGGATCGCGGAGACCTTTGATTCGAGCGACTTCGAGGCGGAGCTGACCCATAGCCGTAGCAGCAATCTTTTCAGGCCCTGCGATGAAGAACATCATGTCGCCGCACTTGGCGCCGACGGCATCGCGCAGTTCGTTAAGTTGTTCGGTCGTGAAGAACTTGCCGACCTGAGTTTCAACTTCGTCGTTTTCCTTGACGCGCATCCAAACGAGGCCCTTGGAACCGTACTTGCCCACGTAAGCGGTGAGCTCGTCGATCTGCTTACGAGTAAAATCGACACAGCCCTTAGCGGCGATACCGCGGATCTTGCCACCGGCGGCAACGCAGTTCTTGAACACGCCAAAGTTGGACTTGGCACCGATTTCGGACACATCGTGAATTTCGAGGTCGAAGCGGAGGTCCGGCTTGTCGGAACCGTACTTGAGCATAGCTTCTGCCCACTTCATACGGCGGATGTGACGTGGCGGTTCGAAGTCCCAAACCTTGCCCAAAACTTCAGTCACGAACTTGTCGAACATTTCCATGACTTCGTCCTGGTTGACGAAAGACATTTCAACGTCGATCTGCGTGAATTCCGGCTGACGGTCGGCGCGGAGGTCTTCGTCGCGGAAGCACTTGGCGATCTGGAAGTAGCGGTCCATGCCAGCAATCATCAAAAGCTGCTTGTACTGCTGCGGAGACTGCGGGAGGGCGTAGAACTTGCCCGGGTTCACACGGGACGGCACGAGGTAGTCACGTGCGCCTTCCGGTGTCGATTTGCAAAGGCACGGAGTTTCGATGTTTTCAAAACCGTTAGCGTAGAAGAAATCGTACACGGCCTTGAGGAAGCGGCTCTTGAGGAGGAGCTTCTTCTGGATCCACGGACGGCGGAGGTCCAAATAGCGATACTGCAAGCGGAGGTCGTCGTTTTCCTTGCATTCTTCGTTCGGGTCGTTAATGGCGAGCGGAGAGGTGAGCGCGGCGTTCACAATTTCGCGCTTGTCGGCCTTGACTTCGATTTCACCCGTAGCGAGCTTTTCGTTGTTGTTGCCTTCTTCGCGGGCATAAACCTTACCAGTCACGTAAATAACGTATTCGTTACGGAGCTGTTCGGCAGTCTTCAAAACATCGGCGTTGTAGTCCGGATTGAAAACGATCTGGGTCTTGCCATACTTGTCGCGGAGGTCAACGAAAATCACACCACCATGGTCGCGGCGGCGATCCACCCAACCGGCGAGTGTTACGGTCTGGCCAACATCTTCCTTGCGAAGCTGGCCGCAG
>JAILDK010000057.1 GCA_024689485.1 Fibrobacter sp. | reverse complement strand
TTTGGAGAATCACCCTGCTGACGAATCCGGACGTGTGCAATTTGCACTGCGCCCTGTGCTTTTTACATCAGCGGGGTCGTTCGTACGGCAAGGGAGAAATGCCTTGGGAAGTGGCAGAAAAAGCGGTGCGCACTTACGCCGCTCGCGGTATTTGCGAAGTCATTCCGAGTACGATGGGCGAACCGTTACTTTATTCGCATTTTGGAAAATTGGAAAGTCTGGTACAGGAGCTGGGACTCAAGCTGAACGTGACGACGAACGGCTCTTTTCCTGGGAAGGGAGCCTTGGCGTGGGCGCGGGAACTGCTCCCGATTTCTGCCGACATCAAAGTGAGCTGTTGGGGAACTTCGAAAAAAAGCTGGGACGTCCTTTGCCCGGGCATGCACTTGAACACGTACCTGCAGAACCTCAAAACCTTGGCGGAAGAACGTCAAAGGCTTGCGGAAAATTCCGCGGATGGACTCTCCAAACTTTCCCTGCAGATGGCGGTCTGCAAAACGAACCGGGGCGACGTCGAACGGGCTGTGGAACTCGCCGCGGAACTCGGGTTTGACCGCATCAAGCTCAACCGGGCCGTTTTCCTTTCACACTCACAGGCTTTGAAGGAACGCGAAGAACTTCCGCCGGAGGATTACTTCGACCGCTCCGCCTTGGAAAGCCTCCCGGTCAAGCTCGAAGGAACGTTCCTCTACCCGGCGACGGAAGCGCCTCGGCAAGAGAGCTGCCCGTTCCTCGGCAGGGAACTTTGGATACTGCCGGACGGCTCCACGGAACCCTGTCCGGACCCGGAAAACCGTTTTCAGGGGTTTCCCCAGGGCAAGAATCGCTGTGAAATTTGTCATTTGTTTCCAAAAAAATTCTTTTCTCCGGACTCAAATTGAGCTATTATTCTGTTAGGCTTATTTAACAGCCTGGATTAATTATGAAAAGCATTTATGTTGGTAATCTCCCCTTTGCATTCCGTGACGCTGACCTCGGCAAACTGTTCGAAGAATTCGGCGAAATCAAGAGCGCAAAGATCATCATGGACCGCGATACGGGTCGCAGCAAGGGCTTCGGTTTCGTTGAAATCGAAGACGACGGTGTGGCACTGAACGCAGTCGAACAGCTCAATGGCAAGGAAGTGAACGGTCGTCCGCTCCGCGTCAATGAAGCTCGTCCGCGCGAACCGCGTCCTCGTCGCTTCTAAGAAAGGATTTTTTCGATTCGCCGAAAGGCATGATTTACTGTAACGTTTGGAAGGTCGCATCGGTTGCGGCCTTTCTTTTTTTTAATTTGCAAGGCGATGGCAAAGACTCTCCAATATTATCTTCCGCAAAAGGGCGAAAATCTTTCTTCCGAAGATTTGCTCGGACGTTTTCTCACTTGGACCGAAGAACGCGGCGTCAATTTATATGAGGCGCAAGAGAATGCGATTCTCGAACTCTTTGACGACAAGAATGTGATTCTGAATACGCCGACGGGAAGTGGAAAGTCGATGGTCGCTTTGGCGATGCATTTTATGAGTCTTTCGCTCGGACGCCGTTCCGCTTACACGTGCCCCATCAAGGCTCTTGTGAATGAAAAATGGATGGCGCTCTGTAAAGAATTCGGCCCGGAAAATGTGGGCCTTTCGACGGGCGATGCGACCGTGAACATGGACGCTCCGATCCTTTGCTGCACGGCGGAAATCCTAGAAAACCGTGCACTCGGCGAAGGCGCGGAATTGAATATTCAAGACGTCGTGATGGATGAATTCCATTATTATTCTGACAGGGAACGCGGCGTCGCTTGGCAGGTTCCTCTGCTGACCCTTCCGCAGACGCGTTTTTTGCTGATGTCGGCGACGATGGGCCGCACGGATTTTTTTGAACAGGTCCTTTCGAATTTGAACGGCAAGGAATGCGTGACCGTTTCGAGCAAGACGCGTCCGGTGCCTCTTGATTTTAAATATTCGATGACGGAACTTTCGTCGACGGTGCAAGGGCTTGTCAACGAAGGCAAGGCGCCTGTTTACGTGGTGCATTTTACGCAGGCTTCCGCCGCGGAAGATGCGCAGAACTTTACCAGTTTGAATCTTTGCACCAAGGAAGAAAAGGCGGCGATTGCAAAAGAGATCGGTCACTTCCGTTTTTCGAGCCCGTACGGTCCGGAATTCAAACGCTTTTTGAAGGTCGGCATCGGCTTGCATCACGCAGGACTTTTGCCCAAGTACCGCATCCTGGTGGAAAAGCTTTCGCAGAAGGGACTTTTGAAAGTTATTTGCGGCACGGATACGCTCGGCGTCGGCGTGAACGTTCCGATTCGCACAGTGCTTTTTACGCAGCTCTGCAAGTACAGCGGTGATAAGACCGCGATTCTTGCGGCGAGAGATTTTCACCAGGTCGCAGGACGTGCGGGCCGTAAAGGCTTTGACGACATCGGATTTGTCGTGGCACAGGCTCCGGAACATGTGATTGAAAATGCGAAGCTTTCGGCGAAGTCGACGCAGACCGGGAAAAAGTTCGTGAAGCGGAAACCGCCGGAACACGGTTACGTTCCCTGGGACGAAAGTACTTACCAGCGCCTGATCGCGTCTCCGCCAGAACCTTTGCAGTCGCGTTTTGAAGTTTCGCACGGGATGCTCATCAATGTGCTTTCCCGTAAAACGGACGGCTGTAGCGCCATGCGAAAGCTCATTGACGATTCTCACGAAAGCGCTCGTCGTAAAAAAGAATTGAAGGGACGCGCTTTTCAGCTGTTCCGTTCCCTCGTCGAAAAGGACGTGGTGGAATTTGTGAAAAATCCGCAGCCGGGAATGGCGCATGTGCGTGTGAATCTCGATCTGCAGAACGATTTTGCGATGAACGAACCGCTTTCGCTGTATCTGCTCGATACGCTGCCGAAGCTCGACGTGGAAAGTCCGGAATACGCATTGGATGTGATTTCCCTCGTGGAATCGATCGTCGAAAATCCGGACCCGATTTTGCGCGTACAACTTCGCAAGGCACGCGATGCCCGTTACGCAGAACTCAAGGCGGAGCATGCGGAATACAACAAGCTCCAGGAAGAGCTTGACAAGGTGGAATATCCGAAGCCGCTCCGCGAGTTCATCTATACGACTTTCAACGAATTTGCGGATGAACACCCTTGGGTGGGCGATTTGAACGTGGAACCGAAATCGATCGTGCGTGAAATGATCGAAAATTTCGACACTTTCAGCGGTTATGTGAAAAAATACGGCCTGACCCGGACAGAAGCTCTGCTTTTGCGCCATATCAACTATGTGTACAAGGTTTTGACGCAGACCGTGCCGGATGTGCTCAAAAACAACGAACTTTTGGAAATCCAGGACTATTTGGACGAAATGATCCGCAGAACGGACTCGAGTTTGCTCGAAGAATGGGAAAAACTCAAAAATCCGGAATTTGTGGCGGAAGATCAGGCACCGGAAAAGGCTTTCCATGCGGACGAAGCGGCAAACGACGTGACCCTCGACAAGAAAAAGTTCGTGGCAAGTACGCGTTCCCGCATCTTCTCGTTCCTCTCTTTCCTTCAAAAACGCCAATTTGGCGAAGCTTTGGACCTTCTCGCGGAAGATTTGCCCGAAGGGGTGCTCTTGGCCGATGCCGAAGGGGTCCCTTGGACAGAAAAACGCCTGGAAGAGCTTTCGCTCGAATACCATGCGGAACATGGAAACTTCCGTTTGGACGTGGAAGGCCGCTCGATGAAGCATACGGTGGCTGCGTGGACCGCTGAAAATTTGAAAATTCAGCAGGTTCTTCAGGACGATGAAGAGCTGAACGATTGGGAAGTGGATTTTTCGATTCCGCTGCCGGAAGCCCGTGAGGCGGGAATGCCCCTGCTCCGCTTGGATCGAATCGGTACCATTCTGTAACTTTACACAACTTTCTAAAAAAACTAGATTTGCGCCCGTCATTCGATAGAGCTGGTCGCTCTATTTCCAACCTGGATGGATTATGACTAAGGCAAAACTCATCAAACTCATTATCGCAACAGTTCTCGCAATTGCTGCGCTCTTCGTCCCGTACGAAGCCCTCGGAATTGATGGTCCGAACACCCTCAATCCCATTGAAATCCGCGTGATCGCTATCTTCGTGATGGCGGCACTTTACTGGATCCTTCAACCGTTCCCGATCTGGACGACGTCTACGCTCGTGATTGTGTTGATGATTCTCACCTTGTCGAACTCTTCGTTCCTGCCGTTCCGCGTGGAAGGCGTGGAACCGATCAGCTACAAGGTTTTGATGAACACTTGGTCGGATCAGACCATTATGCTCTTCCTCGGCGGCTTCTTCCTCGCTGCTGCGGCTACGAAGTATAAGCTGGACTTGAACCTCGCCCGTGTGCTTTTGAGACCGTTCGGTAAGAACCCGAAGTTCGTGCTTCTTGGCCTCATGATGATTACCGCTGTGTTCTCCATGTTCATGAGCAATACCGCTACCGCTGCCATGATGCTTGCCATTCTCGCTCCGGTGCTCAAGCTCTTTGACGAAAAGGACAAGGGTAAGGCTGCATTTGCTCTCGCGATTCCGGTCGGTGCAAACATCGGTGGTATGGGTACCCCGATTGGTACGCCTCCGAACACGATTGCTCTCGGCGCTTTGAACGAAGCTGGCTATAGCGTTTCCTTTGGTCAGTGGATGGCTTTCGGTGTTCCGTATGTGATCGTGATGATGCTCATCGCTTGGTTCTTGATCATGAAGATCTACCCGATTTCTGCGAAGACCATGGATTTGAAGATTGAAGGTGCAGATGGCTTTGATAAGAGCCCGCGCGCGATCGTTGTGTACTTGACCTTTGCTTTGTGCGTTGTTTTGTGGCTCGTCGGTAAGGGTGTTCACGGTGTGAACGACTATGCGATTGCCATGATTCCTATCGCCGTCTTTGCCCTCACGGGTGTGATTACGAAGAAGGATTTGAACGCAATGAGCTGGGATGTTCTCTGGCTCGTGGCGGGTGGCTTTGCCCTTGGCGTTGGCCTTCAGAAGACGGGTCTTGCCGCTCACTTGATCGGCGCTATCCCGTTCGACACCTGGCCTGCATTCCCGCTCCTCGTGGGCTGCGGCATTATCTGCCTCTTCATGGCAAACTTCATGAGCCACTCTGCTACGGCAGCTCTCCTCGTCCCGATTCTGATCGTGGTGGGCGTGAACTGCGCAGACAACCTTGCCCCGCTCGGTGGCGTGACCGCCTTGCTCGTGGCTGTTGCCTTTGCAAGCTCTCTCGGTATGAGCATGCCGATTTCGACGCCGCCTAACGCTCTCGCTCATGCGACGGGCTTTGTGGATACGAACGGCATGGCGAAGTCCGGTATCACCCTCGGTGTTGTCGGCTTGGTCCTCGTCTATGTGATGATGTTCTTGCTCGCCAAGCTCCACTTCTTCGGTGATCCGAAGCCGAAGGTTGTGCCGGCGACGGAAAAGACCGCTGTGGTGGCTCCGGCTCCTGCTGCGGCTGTCGCTGCTCAGGCGGCTCCGGCGGATACGACGGTGGCGCTCAGCGCTGATACCGCTGCGGTGATCGCGGATTCCGCTGTGGTGGCAGACTCCGCTGCTGCAAAGTAATCCAGGTTTGGAATTCAAAAGATCCCGGTCAAATGGCCGGGATTTTTTGTTTTAAAGGCTTAGATAAAAAGGAGCTTTGCTTGGAATGATGGATTTGAGAATTTTGCTTTAAAAAAGAAAAACTCCGCTTTGAAGCGGAGTTTTCGTGGTCGATACAGAACTCGAATCTGTGACCTCTACCATGTCAAGGTAGCGCTCTAACCAACTGAGCTAATCGACCGTAGGGTAGCCCAATATTAAAAAGATTTTGGGGGAGTGTCAAGGGGTAAAGAAAGTTTTTTTCCATTGGCATGGAGGGTTTATCGCCTGCCCGGCGGGGGGCAAGGTAGGGGGCCCGCTCAGAGTTGCGAAGGCCGAGGGCCCCCTTCCTTGCATCCACCCCCGTGGCCACGCTGGACTCTGCGCGTTTGAGCGGGGGTGTGGGGAGCTCGCTCACTCCGTTCGCATCGGGGTGTGCTCCTTTTGCCTGTGCGCGTTTGGGCTGTGTGCCTTTTGCGGGGGCTGGCTCACTCCGTTCGCTTCGCGTGTGGGGCGAGGGGGGAGCTCGCTCGGCTGCGCCTCGCATCGGGGTGTACGCCTTTTGCGTGGGAGGCTTTTGCTTGGTGCGCCTTTTGCTGGTGAGCTTTTTGCTCGCTCACTTCGTTCGCATCGGGGGTGTACGCTTTTTGCTGGTGAGCCTTGCGCTCGCTCGGCTGTGCCTCGCTTCGGGTGAGTGCCTTTTGCTGGTGAACCTGTTGCGTGGGCTGGCTCACTTCGTGATTTGCAGGGACGTCAATTTGGAAAGGCGCCTGCGAAGGGAATCTTTTTAGAAAGGCGCTAAATGACAATCGCGCTTAGCGGTCGTCGGGATCGACCCAGTAGCGCATGCGGCCGGTGATGATGACGCGATCGTTGTCG
>JAILDK010000028.1 GCA_024689485.1 Fibrobacter sp. | reverse complement strand
TTTAGTCGCCGATTTGCCGAAATGGTTTGGCGATGATATTTCCAAGTTGAATGTGGTGGTGAGCCTCGATCTTTCGTACAACGGTTCGGTGCTTGCGAAAGAGGGAACCGGTTACTTGCTCACCTTTGACGGCATCGTGGACACGAGTCGCGGATCGCGCCTGTGCTTTAAGCCCTTGATGCCGGAACTTACCACGAACATGTACATTATTTGGCGACGGGGTCAGCAGTTCAGCCGCGCCGGGGAACTGTTTTTAGATACGCTCAAGCACGTGCTTGAGGACTAGAACCGTGATGGGACGCCGACAGCAAAGTATCGTACACGACAAAGGCTGTCCCCGCGATCATCACCAGCAGCGCGACCAGGTACTGCACCGACAGCGATTCCCCAAGGAATGCAAAAGCGAGGAACGCTCCGATAAAAGGCGCTACCGCATAGTAGGCGCTCGTCTTCGCTGCACCCAGAACATTCTGCGCACGCACATAGGTAAAAATGCTAAGGCCGTAAGCGACAAATCCCAGCAGCAGCGCTGGCAAAACATAACCCCACTCAGGCGTGCCTTCGCCGACAGCAACAGACACCGCCAAGGCTCCCGCTCCGGAACAAAGGCCCTTCACCGTCACAATCTGGTAAGTGCTCTTGCTAGAAATTCGCCGGGTACAGTTGTTCTCGAAACCCCAGCAAACGGTAGCGGCCAAAACCAAAAGCGCTCCAAAGGAAAACGAAAAACCTTCGACCGTTTCAAACGAAAGGATCATGCTGGAAACCGTAATGAAAAGGATCGCCATCCAAAGCCTCCAAGAAACCTTTTCCCGAAAAATCCAAAGAGCGATGCAAGTGGTGGCAACGATTTCAAAGTTTCCCAGCAAAGACGCTTCTGCGGAACTTCCGATTTTTACTCCCAGCATTAAAAGGATCGGCGCTAAAATATCCAGCACGACCATGCCTACGGTATAAGGCAGGTCCGATTTGGAAAGCCGGCTTTCTGGAAGTTCTTTCTTAAAACGGAAAAGGTACATGCAGCCCACGCCGAGCCCCGCCCCAATATAAAGAAGCCCCGCCATGAATACGGGCGGGACATGGGAAAGTAAATACTTGGAGCAGGGAACGTTTAATGCATAAAATACCGCTGCTGCGAGGGCGTAGAAAACCGCTAAAAAATTGCCGTTGCTATTCATAAATTAGCCTCGACTAAAATTTAGCATTTTTAGTCAAAGGCTTTAGAACTTTCCGCCGAGAGCTTCGAGAGAATTGATGATGACGACGCAATCCTTGGAAACGTGTTGCATCACAAAGCGCATGGCTTCGAGCGGAATGGCGACACAGCCGCCCGTGTAAGGTTTGCGATCTCCAAACACATGCAGGAAAATGGCGGAACCTTCGCCCGGCTTTCCTTCGGCGTTGTAGCTGATGTTCAAGCAGTACTGGTAATGGATCGGGTAGTCGGCGATGCGTTCGCTGCTTTCCTTGTCCAAGTCAGGAATGTCTTTGAGGCTCACCAGTTCGTTGTAATGCTTGCCCGGGCGAGCGTCTCCCGACCAGTAGGTGTTATCGTCTGCCTGGACGTAATCAAATACGGTTCCCGGATCCTTGGAATTTCCAAAGGCGCGGTTGAACGAGTACGTTCCCACCGGAGTCATCAGGTCGCCTTCCTGCGTTTTGCCAAGGCCCTTCATGCCGATGAATCCCGGTGTGGTCATGATCATTTGCCACTTGCCGTCGTTATCCTTTTCGTGCATCGAAACCCAGGCGGTGGTGCCTTCGTATGCGGCGACAACAAAGAGCTGCTGGGCGGTATCGGCTTCCGGCAGGGCGGTGACCCAGGCGGGGGAGGGTTCTAAGTATTTCAAAGTCTGGACGGGAGTTCCCACGACGGTTTCTTCGCAGGTGTCGTTAGAATTTTTCTGTTCGCAGGCAAAGAAGAATGCGCCCAAAAGCGCTGCCGCGGCCCCAATAGCAAAAATCTGTTTTTTCATTGCTCTATCGCTTGTTAATGTTCTTTTATAAAATAAGAAAAGTCTTCATAAATGCAACATTTTGAGGGCGATTCCATTTGCCGTAATTCTTTCCTTAATCTACATTTCCCGCACCGCCAGATGTCGTATTTCTGGGGAACCGGGCGAGAACCGCCCACGAAAAGGATTAATTATGTCTCAAATCGAACTCACCTTCCCCGATGGCTCCGTACGTTCCGTAGCATCGGGCACCACCGGCCTCGAAATCGCCAAGGGCATTTCCGAAGGCCTCGCACGCAAAGCAATCGGCGTCAAGCTGGATGATGAAATCCTGGACCTCGCCCGTCCGCTGACTACCAGCGGCAAGATCCGCATCATCACCCCGAACAACGACGACCCGGATGCGCTCTATCTGCTGCGCCATTCCTGCTGCCACGTGCTCGCCGAAGCTATCTGCGATCTGTTCCCGGGAACAAAGCTCGCCTACGGTCCGGCTATCGACAAGGGTTTCTATTACGATTTGATGAGTCCGACCCCGATCAAGGAAGAAGATTTCCCGAAGATCGAAAAGCGCATGAAGGAAATCATCAAGGAAGATCGTCCTTTCACGCGCGTGGAACTTTCCGCCGAAGAAGGCCTTGCCCATGTCAAGGACAACAAGTACAAGGTGGACAATGCCGAACGCGCCATTGAACGCGAAGGCAAGGATTGCAAGCTCAGCTTCTATGTGACGGGCGAACCGGGCAAGAACTGGGAAGACCTCTGCGGCGGCCCGCACGTGCCGAGCACGGGCAAGCTCAAGCACTTCAAGGTGCTCTCTACTTCCGGCGCTTACTGGCACGGCGATCAGAATTCTGACCAGCTGACTCGTGTGTACGGTACCTGCTTTGCAGACAAGGAAGGTCTCGAACAGTATGTGACCTTGCTCGAAGAAGCTGCCAAGCGCGACCACCGTAAGATCGGTAAGGAAATGGACCTTTACCACGTGGAAGATCATTCCCCGGGCATGGTCTTCTGGCATCCGAAGGGCACCAAGATGGTGAACGCCCTCAAGGATTACATCCGTGGCAAAATCGACAACCGCGGCTACCAGGAAGTGATCACTCCGGAAATCGTGAACAAGGTTCTTTGGATCAAGTCCGGTCACGCGGACAAGTACAACGAAAACATGTTCAAGACGATGGCTGGCGACGTGGAAATGGCTGTGAAGCCGATGAACTGCCCGTGCCACATCTTGATTTTCAACTCTCAGCTTCGCAGCTGGCGCGACCTTCCGATGCGCCTTGCCGAATTCGGTAAGTGCCACCGTTATGAACCGGCCGGTACGATGCACGGTTTGATGCGTGTCCGCGGCTTTGTGCAGGACGACGCCCATATCTTCTGTACCGAAGAACAGATTGCCTCCGAAGTGGCCGACTTCTGCGCCCTGGTGAAGGAAATCTACCACGATTTCGGCTTTGACGATGTGAAGGTGAAGTTCTCTACCCGCCCGGCAAAGCGTGTGGGTTCTGACGAACTTTGGGACAAGGCGGAAGCCGCTCTCGAAGAAGCGACGAAGCTCGCCGGCCTCGATTACGTGTTGAATCCGGGCGAAGGCGCCTTCTACGGTCCGAAACTCGAATTCACGTTGAAGGATAGCCTTGGACGTGATTGGCAGTGCGGTACCATTCAGGTGGACTTCAACTTGCCGATGCGCCTCGGTGCGGAATATGTCGGTAAGGACAACCAGAAGCACGTGCCGGTGATGCT
>JAILDK010000024.1 GCA_024689485.1 Fibrobacter sp. | reverse complement strand
CCGGCTTATACGGACTCTGTCTTTGCTGCGATCAAGACTGCCTTTGTTGACAAGGGCTATCCGGTGGTTATCGGTGAATACGCGGCGATCAAGCGTCCGCAGCTTTCGGGTGAAAACCTTCGCAAGCATTTGAATTCCCGTGTCACTTGGTACAAGCGCGTGAATGAACTTTCCAAGGCAAACGGCATGGTTCCGTTCGCATGGGATACCGGTTCTGAAGGCGATGCCGATAACTCGATCATTCTGCGTCAGAAGGGTCACAGCGGCATTTACGACTACAACGTTTTGAACGCCATGCGTTCCGCTTACGGTCTTGACACTTTGGAAGGCGACATCATCGACTCCCTCGTGACGGCTAGCCTCGATTCGACGAATCGCGCTGTCCAGATTACTTATACGACCGAACGTTCGGATTCAAGCGAAACCGGTACGTTCCGCTTGAATGTTGGCGGTAAGGATTGGAGCGGCTATGTGGGCGTTTCCTTCCTCGCTAAGGTGGACTTGGACAATGCCGCTCTGGACGGTGAATCTTATGGCTGGATCACTCTTAGCCCGTTTGCCATGTCTGGCACGGCTTGGACGTGGAGCGATTTCAACTTTACGACAGATGATATTCTGGACGGTCAGTGGGCTAATTATGTGTTCCCGCTGAGCTCGAGCGGAATAGATCTTGCAACGCCGACAAGCGTTCAGGCTCTCGGTATTAACGTTTACGGCACGCAGGTGACGGGAACGGTCACGATCGATAACATCGTGCTTCTGAAGGAAGACGGTTCTGCAGATACTCTCGCCTCCTTCAACAAGTCGGTGACGGGTGACGTGGAAGGCATCATTACGAATACGGAATTGGTGGTTCCGGAACTTCCGTCCACGATTCCGACGGTTGGTTCTTTGGAAAGCGAAGAAGAAGTCGTGATCGACGGTAACGGCGGTGCTTATGTGAAGTACACTTCGACACGTTCGGATTCGAGCGAAACCGGAACGATCCGCATTACTGTCGGTGGTGCTGACTGGAGCGATTACGTTTCGATGAGCATCCGCGCGAAGATCGACGTGAGCAACACCGCTTTGGACGGCGAAGCTTATGGCTGGACTTCGATGGGTCTCTTTGCCTTGTCCGGTACCGACTGGGAATGGAGCGATTACAACTTCAGCGCAGAAACGGGTTGGACGGTTTATACGGCAACGTTTGGCACGGATCTCTCCTTCGCGGACCAGACGAATGTCGGCGCTATCGGCCTGAACCTCTACGGCACACAGCCGAGCGGTACGATCGTCTTGGATTACATTCTCTTGACGAAGGCAGATGGCACGGTGGATACTTTGAAGTCTTTCAAGGCTTCTTCGGAATTGAAGGATGTGGAAGTCGAAGGTGTTGCTAGCAACTTGCAGCTTGTCACTATTAATGCAAATGGTACGATCGGCATTCAGAAGCAGGCTTCTGCAATTCCGGCCAAGATGCATGTGAATATTCAGCGTGGTACGGTTACGGCCATGTTCACCGCTTCGAACGCCGCGAAGGGCCAGGCTCTTCTCTTGAACGGTCTCGGTCAGGTCGTTTCTCAGCAGAACTTCGCAGGCAAGGCTGGTACGAACAGCGTTCAGCTTTCTACCGGATTCCGCGGCCCGGCATTCCTGATTATCAAGCAGGGCAGTCAGAAGTACACGGCTCGCATCAACTTGAAGTAATTCGAAAAGTTGCAACGAAAGGCTCGGGCATTTGCCTGGGCCTTTTTTGTTTTCTAGATTCCCCCAAAAAACTCAGGATTTTAAAATGGCTAAAGTCAACAGCATCATCGAATTGATTGGAAACACTCCGCTTGTCCGCATCAACAAATTGAACGACAGCGAAGCGGAAGTCTATGTAAAGCTCGAATCGTTCAACCCGCTTTCGAGCGCCAAGGATCGCGTCGCTCTTTCCATGATTGAAGCCGCCGAAAAGGAAGGCAAGCTTCAGAAGGGTTCCGTGATCATCGAACCGACAAGCGGCAACACGGGCATCGGCCTTGCTTACGTCGCCGCGGTCAAGGGTTACCGCGTGATTCTCACCATGCCGGAAACCATGAGCGTGGAACGCCGCAAGCTCCTTGCGGCTCTCGGCGCAGAAATCATTCTGACCGATGGCGCTGCCGGCATGACAGGCTCCATTGAAAAGGCAAAAGAACTCGCCGCTCAGATTCCGGGTTCCTTTATTCCGCAGCAGTTTGAAAACCCGGCAAACCCGGAAGCGCACTTCCGCACGACCGGTCCTGAAATTTGGAAGGATACCGAAGGCAAGGTGGATATTTTTGTCGCGACCGCAGGTACCGCGGGCACGGTCATCGGCACGGGAAAATATCTCAAGAGCCAGAATCCGAATGTGAAAGTCGTTGCCGTGGAACCGGATACTTCCGCTGTTCTTTCGGGAAAGCCGGCTGGACCGCATAAGATTCAGGGCATCGGCGCGGGCTTCATTCCCAAGATTTACGATGCAAGCGTCGTCGATGAAGTTTACCTCACAAACGATGTGAAGGCGGGGACTGTAGCCCGTCGCGCCGCGAAGGAAGAAGGCATTTTCATGGGCATCTCTTCGGGTTCTGCACTCGAAGCGGCGCTCACGATTGCAAAGCGCCCGGAAAACAAGGGCAAGATGATTGTGGCGCTTCTCCCGGATTCGGGCGACCGCTATCTTTCGACTTGGCTCTTTGAAGAAAACTAAAGATACCGGGAAAAGAATTTCATCAGTTCGCCATTGACGCGGTCGCTTTCCGCTTCGTACAGAAGAACCTGTTCTTCGTTCTGTTCGGAAGGCTCTCCGCAAATGTCGACGCCTAAAATCTTTTCCCTTTCAAATATTTTAGTCAAAATTTTGAACAGGTTTTGCAGGGTTAAACTGCCCCCGTCCCAATTCGTGTGCACGATCTTTTCGAGCAGAACATCCTTGTCAATCGAGATGTAAATCGGGTACTTGAAAAAATCCTTGTCAAAAGTAAAGAGGTGGGCAAAATCCGGATGGATGCATTCGCTTTGTTTTAAAATGTCCATCCGCGGCAAATATTT
>JAILDK010000016.1 GCA_024689485.1 Fibrobacter sp. | reverse complement strand
CTCTGGACTTTAGACTTGCAAGAAAACAATCGCTATCTGATTGAAGGCAAGACCGGTGTCACGGACAACACGCTCAAAATCCGTCGCAAGGGCGATTGGAGCGTTTACGGAGACTATCTGGTGATGACCGTGGATACTTGCCAGGCGATCACTTCTGTGAAATGCCCGACGGAATACGGGCAAATCACGACTCTCTCGGAAGAGACGTTCGAATTCGACAACGCGATTGAAGATAACGAATACGCCGCTCCGAAGAAATGGACTCCCGTTATTGAGGAATAACCGTTTCCGGCCAAGGATGCTTCGGGTACCTTCCCCGAAGCTCTTTTCGTATTTGGGGGTAAGTGTTCTTCCAGAAGCCCGTTAAATCCCACGTCTTTTGTGCCGTGCGGAAGTTCGGGGCCAAAATGTCGTAGCGGACTTTGATCTTTCCCTGCGCAATCGTATGCTCTCCGCGCATCTGCATAAAATCTTCGATGCGGGCAGAGATTTCCACGGGAGAATCTTCCTCGTAACGGTACCGCGCCTTTTTCCCGTTGGGCAGCACAAGCGTATCCGGGAACATCTTTTCCATCCAACCGATCATGTTTTCGTCGAAGTATTCCTTCATCTTTTTACGGAAACGTTCTGCGGTCAAATCGCGCATCAAAAAGACGCCGTCCATAAAATCTTCGACGACAATGTCCATGTCGTCTTCGGACCATTCGGGAAGGGAATATTCGGGGAAGTTCGCCGCGGCGAGCTTCATTTTGCAAAGAAGGATTTTGTTCGCATCGTCCATCCAGAGGTGCGAAAGATCTTCGCGCTTGTGCCGTTCCATCCAGGTGCTGCCGGTCAGCGCTTGAAGCTTTTTCAAAACCTGCGGGGAAGCCTCTTGCGGCTGAATTTCTTTGCGGGAAATTTCAACACCGTTTGACGTGCGAATTTCAAGACCGATGTAGCGTTCCTGGCCCGAGCGCCAAAGCAGTTCGTATTGCGCTTCGGCATTGTCGTTTTGCAGGAACTTGTCGGGCACAGGCACGTAAAGGCTTGCACGCATTTCGGACTTTTGCGCGGAACTGGTGCGCAGCAAATGAAAAACGAGAATCGCGTTCGCTTCTTGAACGAGTGCCGGTGCAATCGGGAACGTGTCAGTGGGCGTTTTGTAAGCGCTTCCGCTTTGAATCGCAAGAGCCTGGGGGAACGCCTTCAAAAAAGCTTGAACCGTGGAGTCGGAATTGTTCTCTGCAAAACGGACTGCATCTTTTTCTTTGGCGTGATCTGCCAAACGTTTGAAGGTGAGGCGCGTTTCGCGGGCGGTGCGATTTCCCTTGTGCAACAGATCTTCGGCGAGCTCAAGCGCATTCTGCGGTGCGCGATCCTTGCTCGAAGATTCTTCGCTGTCGAGAATGGCAAAAAGGGCGAGCGAGAGATTTGAAATCTGGGAAACTTCGAGATAAGCCTTTGCCAAAGAAAGATCGTTCAGCGGAACGTCCAAGGCTTTTTCGCCGAGTTCGGTAATGTTCCCTTCCGCGGAAACAAAACG
Source organism: Fibrobacter sp. (assembly GCA_024689485.1). Taxonomy (GTDB): domain Bacteria; phylum Fibrobacterota; class Fibrobacteria; order Fibrobacterales; family Fibrobacteraceae; genus Hallerella. The sequence continues at coordinate 9,971 of JAILDK010000016.1, read as the reverse complement.
GTTCGCAATGAGCTCTTCTAAAGCCTTTGCGGAGAGCTTGGCGTCCGGTTCGGTGGGCAGGTGCAGGTCGGTGGGCTGCACACGGGCGATCTTTGCAAGTGCCGCGCGTTCGAGGAGAATCGGGCGAAGATCGCTCTTTTGCACTTCGGGAACGATTCCCTTGGGAAAGAGAGTTTCTTCGCGGCTGCTCCACAGTCGAATGCAAACGCCTTTTTGTGTACGGCCTGCACGACCGGTGCGCTGTACCGCATTCTGCAAACTGATGCGGCTGAGCTTTAACAGATTTTTGTTCTGCTGGGCGTTGAATTCCGTGGTGCGTTCAAGGCCCGAATCGATGACGCCGGTCACGCTCGGAATCGTTAAGCTCGTTTCGGCGATGTTTGTCGAAAGAACTACGCGCGGGGCATCGGTGCTTGCAAAGATTTCGCGTTCAACGGATTTATCTTGCCCGCCGTAGAGGTCGTAAATTTGCAGCTTGCCGTAACCGTAAGCTTCGTCCAAGTGACGGTGCACGGTCGAAATTTCACCCTTGCCCGGTAAAAAGACGAGGGTCGTTCCCCAGACGCCGTTGCGTTCCAAAGTGCGCAGGGCTTTTTCCACGTTCTTTGCAAGGGGAGAGCCTGCGGGGGAGTCCTGGTTCAAAATCTGTACGGGGAATCCCGGACGCCCGACTTTGAGGCAGGGAACCTGTAAAATCTTTTCGAGTTCTTCGCGGTTCAGCTCCGCCGAAAGAACTGCGATCTTCGGCACGGACGCTCCGCCTTTCGCAGACTTTTGCATCGCCAAAAAGTAGGCGAGTAAAAGGTCCATCTCGGCGCGGCGCTCGTGGAATTCATCAAAAACGATCCAGTCAAAATGTTCGGGCTTGTGCAGCTCGGACTGGAGAAAGTTTCCGTAGGTGGTAAAAAGAATTTGCGTCTTTTCGCTGACGGCGCTTTCAAAACGGATCTTGTAGCCGACAGTTGAACCTTCCGGTGCGCCGGAAAGCTTTGCCAGGTAGCCGGAAAGGCTTGTCGCGGCAAGACGTCTCGGTTCAAGGACCGCGACTTTGGCGGTGCCGTTCTTTTCGGAAGCGAGCAGCCACGGGACAAGTGTTGATTTACCGGAACCGGTTGGAGCGGTCAAAAGCAGGTTTTGACCTTTGGCGATTTCGGCTTGGATGGCTTCTGCGCTTTCGTAAAGAGGAAGCGACTGAAAAGCGGAATTAAGCACGCGGGAAGCGGAGATGTTCGGCGGTCGCCTTGTCCGCATACGGCCAGTGGCTGTTCTTCGCCTGTCTGTCGAAGAGCAGGTTCTGGAGACGGCGCTGCAGACCGGCTTCCGACTTGCAGAAGAAGTAGACGACCTTATCTTCCTTGGCGATGTAGAAGGAGGCTGCCTTGTACTTTGCCTTGTAAGCGGTACGGAAGGTCATAATGTCTTGCTTCTTCGGGATCACGCGACCGTTCTTGATTTCGCAGATGACGTCTGCGTCTTTCATCATGGCCTGGCCTTTCTGGCGCACAAATTCAAGGTTCGGAGCGGTGTTCTTCTTGATCGTGTTCAAATCGAAAGCTCCACCGCCTTCCTTCATCACGCGGCGCACGGCACGAATCACGGCGACAATCGCGACCACGACGAAGATAATCAGGATCAGCCACCAGTAATTGGCAAAAAATTCAGCAACTTGGGACATATAGCCTCATCTGTGTAAAAAATCTGATTTGGAAGATAGAAAAAGAATTCAGAGCCCTTAAAACGGAGGGTGAAAATTTCTATCGTTTTCGGAAATTTCACAACCTAAAGAGGTACTCAGACGAAATGAAAAATTGGCGTATCGACGATTCCCGCGATCTCTACAACGTCCGCGGGTGGGGCATCAATTACTTCGACATCAACGAAGAAGGCCACGCAACGGTGAGTCCGCTTCGCGACAAGGGTCCGGCAATTGATCTTTACAAGTTGGTGCAGGAACTCGATCTTCGAGATATGCCGGCTCCGGTGCTTGTCCGCTTCCCGGACATCCTCGATATGCGCATTGAAAAAATCAATGAGTGCTTCAACAAGTCGATTCAGGAATACGGCTATCACGGTTCCTTCTACGACGTGTTCCCGATTAAGGTGAACCAGCAGCGCGCGGTTTTGGAAGAAGTCGTTCGCCACGGTAAAAAGTTTAACATCGGACTTGAAGCCGGTTCCAAGCCGGAACTTCACGCTGTCCTTGCCAACATGGACAATCCGAATTCGCTCATCATCTGCAACGGCTACAAGGACGAAGACTTTATCGAACTCGCCCTTCTCGCTCAGAAGATGGGTAAGAATGTGTTCGTTGTCGTCGAAAAGATGAACGAACTTCCGATGATCATCGAAATTTCTCGTCGCATCGGAGTCAAGCCGAACATCGGTCTTCGCATTAAGCTCGCCTCGAGCGGTCAGGGCAAGTGGGAAGAATCCGGTGGATACCACAGCAAGTTCGGCCTTTCGAGCTCCGACCTCCTTTGCGCCATGGACCTCATCCGCAAAGAAAAGATGTGCGACTGCGTGAAGCTTATCCACTGCCACCTCGGCAGCCAGATCACGAACATTCGCAAGATCAAGGCGGGCCTCCGTGAAATCTCCGAATTTTACGCACAACTGAAGCAACTCGGCATGGGCGTTGAATTTGTGGACGTCGGCGGCGGTCTGGGTGTGGACTATGACGGTAGCCGCAGTGCCGCAACCGGTTCTGTGAACTACTCGATTCAGGAATACGCAAACGACATTGTCTATTCGATTTTTGAAACCTGCGAAAAGTTCAATCTTCCGCACCCGAACGTGATTGCCGAAACGGGCCGCGCCCTTTCTGCGCACCATTCCGTTCTCGTGTTCAACGTGCTGGAAGCGGCTGGCCCTGCATTCTATGAAGATGCAGAAGTCGAAATCCCGGACGACGCGGCAGACAGCATCAAGGATCTTTACAGCATTCTCAAGTGCTTGAACGTGAAGAACCTCCTTGAAAACTGGCACGATGCCATGCAGATCAACGATGACGTTCTTTCCGGATTCCGCGTGGGAACGGTCGATCTGCAGACGCGCGCACTTTCGGAACGCTTGTTCTGGAGCGTGGCGCGCAAGGTTTGCGAACTTTCGAAGGAACTTCGCCATTCTCCGGCAGAACTCTCGGAACTTCCGCGTTTGCTCGCCCGCAAGTACTTCTGCAACTTCTCGCTCTTCCAGAGCCTTCCGGACAGCTGGGCGATTGACCAGATCTTCCCGATTATGCCGATCCAGCGTTTGAACGAAGCTCCGACGGTCGATGCGACGCTCCAGGATATCACCTGCGACTCCGACGGTAAAATCGACATGTTCGTGAGCGGGGAAGGCGTCGTGAGAACTCTCCCGGTGCATCCGCTGAAGGCTGGCGAACCGTATTATTTGGCGGTTTACCTCGTCGGCGCTTACCAGGAAATCCTCGGCGACTTGCACAACCTCTTTGGCGATACGAATGCAGTGCACGTGGTCTGCGACGGAGACAGCTACCATATCGATCAGATGATTGACGGCGAATCCGTGGAAGATGTGCTCGACTATGTGAACTTTAGCGATAAGGCTCTTGTGCGCACCATGGAAAACTGGGTTTCGAATTCGGTGAAGGAAGGCAAGATTACTCTGCAGGAAGGCAAGGAATTCTTGAACATCTACCGTTCGGGACTTTATGGCTATACGTACTTGGAAGAGTGATTTTCTGAGTGATTAGTTCATTTGAAGAAAGGTTCTACTGCGAAGTGGAACCTTTTTTTTTGGCTATTAGTTATAAGTTATTGGTGATGAGCTTCTTTTCCGCGGAACTAATAACTAATACCTAATACTTAATCACTAATACTTCGTTTTACAGCAAAAAAAAGGGCTGAAAAAAAGCAAAAAGGTGTTGAATTTTGCGTTAAAATAATTTAATTAAGGTGAGAATCATCACGTTTGCTGGTGTGTGTAGGAAATTTAGGTATGCGAAATCCTCTTCTGAAGCAAGAATTAACTGCTCGTCAAAAGGAAGTTCTTTCCTTGTTGCGCAAAGGCTTTACGAATAGTGAAATCTGCAAAGTTTTAAATATTTCCGAAAATACGGTCAAAGTCCATCTGAGCAAGATTTACAAGGCGATGGATGTGACGAACCGGACGGAAGCGGCTTCGCTTGAAATGGAAGACGAAAAACCTGCGGAAGCCTCTTCGGAAGTCAAGATTCTCTTTGTGCACAAGGACATTTCCGACAATCCGGAAATGAACCGTCTTTGCTTCACGCTCATCGAAAATCTGCACCGTTTTCACCTTTTCCACATTCAGAAGTCCTCGGAAGATACCGATTCGGCAAACTTTACCTACCGCATTGTAGTCACGGAAACTTTAGGCGTCAAACCGACCCTTTATCTTTCCCTTTACCGTCGTCATTCAACAGACATTCTTTGGACTTCCTCGCAAAAGGTCGATGAATCTTCCGACATTGAATTTTTGGCGAGTCAGATTACGATTCAACTGCTCCGTCAGCAGAAAATTGATGCGGCCAAGAGCTTTGCCCTGGGAGAAAATGCAGCTCCGCGTTGGTGGTTTGCCTGCAATTATGCGGACATGAAAATGGATTGCCGCTGCCAGGAAAGTTTTGACACTTGCACCCAGGAACTCGAAGCCCTTTGTGCCGAAAAAAATGCCCATCCTTATACGGCATTCATGCTTGCACGGGTTTATTACACGGCGATTACGGAATCTTGGATCGATCCGCGGGCATATACTTTGAAGCTGCAAAAGCTCGCCTGTACAGCGATGCGGGATAACCCCTATTCGTGCTATTCGCAGTTCATGATGGCGTTTTTTAACATTCTTGTCGGCAACAAAAAGGATGCGATTACATATCTGATGCAGATTGCCGATGCGAATCCGCAAGATGTTTTGGCGCGCCGAATTCTTTCCCAGGTTTATTTGCTCACAGGTCAAGAAGCGAAAGCGCTTGAGCTGATTAACGATAGCGAGCGTTACGCTCCGGATCTCGCAAACGATCCGAATCAGGTCATTCCCAAGGCGTTCATCTACCTGTTGCTTAAAAAGTATGACGAATGCGAAAACTTGGTGATGCAGGCGGCGTATATTCGCCCGGAAAGCCCGTATCCGAGACTGTTTGCCATTGTGTGCAACGTGGTCAAGGGCAATATGGCTGCGGTCGAAATGCACAAGAAGGAATTCTTGAAATACCACCCGAATTTCAATCTTCCCGACATTCTTTCGCTTTTGAAAGGGATCGATCCAGCAAAGCAACAGGCGCTGATTTCGATCATGGAAAGCGTATTTAGCCCCAAATAATACGGGGGTATTACTTCGGAATAACCCGTTTGGGCTATCGTCTTTTGAAGGCTTGCAGTCTATCTTTATAGCGTTGATAAGGACTGCAATGCTGAAAAAACAAGCTACAGAAAAGGAATTGTCGCTGAGCGATCTTCGCCCGGGTGATATTTTGACCTTTATCGGTGAAAATACACTTTTAGACAATCTGATTATGCGCTTGACGAATCATTCCGATGTTTCGCATGGAGCCCTTTATGTGCAAAAGGATGACGAAAACTGGATTCTCGCTGATGCGGGCCAGAACGGCATTCATGCACATGTGCTGTCGCAGAATTTTGAGGATGTCAATCCGGATCTGGGTGATGAAATCCGCGAAATCTACGTTTCCCGGCATGATTCGGCGGGAACGGCGGGCGTTTTGCCGGTGGTGAACATCGCGAAGGATTACGTCTTTCAGGATTTGCCGTACCCGTATTCGGATTTGCTGCTTCTCGGGATGATTCTGATTTACAAGAATGTAACCGATGTGAGCTTAAAGCATAACGCTGTCGTGGAATTCTTGCGCGTGTTGACGGCAGAAGTCAAGACTTGGATTGATGTGCATCGAAAAGATCCTGCGCATACGATGGTCTGCTCTTCTTACGTTTACCAGTGCTACTTGGACGCTTCGAAGGAAACGCCGAAGTTCAAGTTGAATGTGGTCCACGGGGATGCCGCTCCGGATACGCTTCCGCTGAATACGCTCTTAGATGCGTATGAAAGCTTTGTGAACGGCGAAACCGCTTACTGGCGCATGAACTACAAGCCGGAACCGAGCCTGTTGCAGACGAATAACCGCCCGATTTTGGAAGTGGTCGCCGACTTGCTGAATGAAGAATCCCAGTCGAATGTGGTGATGCTTCCGAAGCTCGACCTGTTCTGCGCCATGGAAGATTTTTTAAAGGTTTTGATGGAACTGCTTGGCAAATGCGCCAAGTCGGTGGACGAATTGATTGCAAACGCCCGAGAACAGCAGGCGATGTTTGTGACGCCGAACGATTTGCGTTACAATACAAAGAATGTGAAGTATCTGGGTAAGATGAAGATTGTGCGAAAGGGAGATAATTACGATCCGAACTTGAAAAGGGAACATTTGGGGTTGCCTTTTCAACCAAAAGCTTGTGGTATGGAAGCTTGGGGTATGGAGACCCTTTGGGGAACGTGAGGAAAAATCTACCTGCGCACACACACAGAAAAGCCCGGGCTTCGGCTCGGACTTTTCTGTTTTAAATCACTTCGACGGATTCCTTGTGAAAGCCGAGCTTTCCGCCGTCGCGGATTTCAATCGCGGCACGGAACTTGGTTTCGTTCTTTTGGAAAGGTTCCAGGACTGGCGAAATTTTGTCGGTCAAAAGTTTTTCCACTTCTTCATCGGAAAGCTCTCTGCCGTAGAAAACCTTGGGAATGCCGAATCCGCAGTGCGGATTTTGACAGGCGTAGATGTCGCCTCGCAGTCGAAGTTGATCGCTACAGACAGGGCAGGGGAAGTTTCGACGTGGAAATTCAAAAGACGTGCGACCGTCTTCACCGAGTTTTAAAATCGCGTCGAACGTAGAACCTTTTTTACTTTTGAATCCTTGCAAGACTTCGGTTTTGCCGTCGGTGAGAAGAGCCTTGATATCGCCCGCGCGGAGTTTTTTACCGGCAACGGTTTTGAACAAAGTAAATTTGCAGTTTTCCGCAGGGCAGAAAATCGCGTTCTTGTTTTCTTCGAGAGTGTGCTGGCAAATCGGGCATTTGTACTTGGTTTCGGTCCCGTGGAAATGTCCGTCGTTTTCAAAGGCGAAGGTCGCGTGAAAATCCTTGTCCCAGGTGATTTTGGCGTTAAAGCTCGAACCTTTTTTGGTCTGGAATCCCGAAAGGACGGCGGTCGTGCCGTTCGTGAAAAGTTCTTGCAGTTCCGATTCCTGCATCACGCGGCTTGCGATCGTTTTGTAAAAGGTAAAGTCACAGCCTTCGTCGCAAACAAGGCGGTTTCCGGCGTCTAAAAGCATTTTACCGCATTTGGGGCATTTGAATTCTGTCGGGATGCGGTTATCGGGATTGTCGCTAAAATCAAAAGCGATGTTCCCTTCTTCGTTCATCACAAGGCTTGCGCTGAAGGTGGAACCTTTTTTGCTTTTGAATCCCGAAATCAGTTCGGACTTGCCCGAAGAAAGAAGCGTCTTCATTTCTTCATGGCTGAGCATGCGGCCCGCGATCGTGTGACCGACCTTGAATCCGCAATTTTCCTGATGGCAAACATAGCCCCACGGCGCAATTTCAAGCGGGCTTCCGCACTTGGGGCAGGGAAGTGCTTCGGTGACCGTTTCGCGGTCGAATTGGCACTGATATTTGGCGTGCAGTTCCGCAAAAAGGGATTTGACGTATTCGATGATCCCGTCGCGGAATTCCACCGGGGAAAGGTTTCCCTTTTCGACCTGGGAAAGTTGATATTCCCATTCGCCGGTCATTTCCGGGGATTTGACCTTTTCGTCCATCAGCGAAATGACTTCGCGTCCGCGCGGGGTGCTGACGAGGTAATTCTTTTGTGCTTCAATGAATCCGCACTTTTTAAGCGTTTCAATGATGCCCGCTTGCGTTGCCGGAGTGCCGAGCCCGCGGTCTTTCATCGCTTCGGCGAGTTCTTCGTTTTCGATCTGCTTGCCCGCGGTTTTCATGGCGGCGAGCAGGGTCGCTTCCGTGTAATACTTCGGCTTGCTCTTTTTCTTTTTTTGAAGTTCCACGCTGTCGAAGGGAGCCTTGTCGCCCAGGTTCCACTGCGGGAATTCTTCGACAAGGTTCGTGACGTCGTTCGAATCGTCATCATCTGCGGAATCGGAATTTTCGCCCTTCTTCGTGGACTTTTTCTTTTTTTCTTTTTCTTCTTTGACGATCGCGCGGAATCCCAAGTCTTCGTTGCGTTTGAGTTTTAAACGGAACGTTTCGCATTCTTCTTCGGGGCATTGGAGCAGAACTTCCATTTCGCTCCAGATGTACGGTTTGAGCCATGCCTGAATAAAGCGTTCCTTGGCGAGCTCGTAAATCTTTTGTTCCATTTCGGGAAGGCCCTGCGGCACTTCTCCCGTGGGAATGATCGCGAAGTGGTCGGTGACTTTACTTGAATTGATAAAGACAAAGTTTTCACTTGCGTCGCGCATCAGGTTTTGCTGTTCGGGCGAGGCGAGCCTTTGCGCCAAGGCGTAGGCTTCTGCCTTCATCGTATCTGGCAGGTACGCGGAATCGGTACGCGGGTAGGTGAGAAGCTTTTTTTCGTACAGGTTCTGGGCGCAGTCGAGAACCTGCTGGGCGCTGAATTTAAAACGTTTGTTGCCTTCCTTTTGAAGTTCGGTCAAGTCAAAAGGCTTTTGCGGGAACTGCTTCTTTTGCTGAATGTCAAGCTTGGAAATCGTCGCGTTTTCGGGCGGCGAACATTTATCGACCACAGCCTGCGCCTGTTCTTCTTTTTCGAAAACGGCGACTTTGTCGTCGCGCAAGAGTTGCGCTCCAAAGCCTTTCCACGTTCCGAGTACGCCGTAGTAAAAAAGTTCCTTGAACTGTTCCACGATCGTATCGCGTTCCACGACAAGGTTGAGTGTGGGCGTCTGAACGCGTCCAACGGAGATCATTTTGCCGCGGCCTGCGGTAAGCGTGTAAGCGCGCGTCGCGTTTAAACCGACCATCCAGTCGGCGCGCTGGCGGAGTCTTGCGGCGTAACTCAGGTTCACCCTTTCGGTCGCATCTTCCAAGTGTTTCCAAGCGTTGTCAAGGTCTTTGGCGACGTAGCTGTTCACCCAAAGGCGCATGATCTTTTTTTGCTTGAACGCGGGCGTAAAATCGAGCACCAGGTCAAAAATCAAGTTACCTTCGCGGCCCGCATCGGCGCCGTTCACCAGAACATCTGCCTTTTCCATCATGGATCGCACCACATTTAACTGTTTTTTGGTGCTTTCGATTTCCATTAAGCGGAATTTTTCGGGCAAAAGCGGCAAATTGGAAAGGCGCCACGCTCCTTCGTAACCGGGGTAAGCGTCTAACGGTGCAAGCGTAATCAAATGACCCACGCACCAGGTGATGCAGTGGTTTTGACCGATCAGGCAACCGTCTCCCTGTGTGAATTTTTCACCCTCCAACCGTTCGAGCATGGGACGGTAATGCTGGTTTGCGACAGAAGGTTTTTCGGCTACAAGGAGAATCATGCGCGGAAAGATACATTTTTTGGGAAAAGATTATGTTAGATTTATAAAAAAGGAAAATGACGGAGGCTTTATGCGTTTGGCAGTTTTGGTGTCTTGCCTGGCTCTTTTAGGTGCATGTTCGACGAGTACGATTCCTGTAGAGGATGACGAAAGTTCGTCGTCGAAATCATCGTCGTCGGCCAAGAGCGTTTTGGAGGATTCTTCTAGCAGTGAAGATGGCTCTTCCTCGGCTACCGAAACTTCAAGCAGCAGCGTTGCTTCGAGCGATAGTGCTTCGTCGAGTTCCGCGGAATCGGCTGAATCGAGTTCTTCAAAGGACCCGAGCGTTTGTGAAGGCACGTCGGGTAAAGCTTGGGATGGAACGACGGCAAAGGAATTTGCTTGCGGCTCGGGCACAAAGCTTAGCCCGTACATTATTTTGACTGCGGAACAGTTGGCGCTCTTGGCGTTTGTGACGAATGCGCAGAC
>JAILDK010000015.1 GCA_024689485.1 Fibrobacter sp. | reverse complement strand
AAATTGCATGAGTCTTCCCGTGTGAAAGTGGCAGCGGTTCCGGGGTTCATTGGCGTGGTGGTCAATTATTAATTAGCAGTTGTCAATTAGCAGAGACTTTGAGGAGAGTGTTCTACTGTAGAAGGGATGTTCTGAGTTATTAGTTATGAGTTATTGGTTATTAGTTATGAGTTATTGGTTATGAGTTATTGGTTATGAGTTATTGGTTATGAGGTGGTTGACAATTATCAATTATCAATTATCAGAGAGTCTGAAGAGATTTTTCTACTGTAAAAGGGATGTTCTAAGTTATTAGTTATGAGTTATTAGTTATGAGGTGGTTGACGATTATCAATTATCAGAGAGTCTGAAGAGATTTTTCTACTGTAGCACGGCCCTTCTACAGTAAACCGTTCATTCCGCAGTAGCAGACACATTCCGAATTCACTGCTAATTGATAATTGTTAATTGATAATTAAATACTCATACCTAATAACTCATACTTGATAACTAATTAACAATGATCAGAGCATTAGACGAACCAATTCTACAGTAAACCGTCCCTTCTGCAGTAACAGCTCCATCCCGAATTCATTGTTAATTGTTAATTGTTAATTCCAAACTTTAAATTCTAAATTTCCCCCCGTATGGCAGACTCTTCGGCAAATTCTCGTTCTGCGGTTTGGCATGTAATAGCACTTCTCGTGATGGCGATGTGGGGCGGAAGCTTTATATCGACAAAAATCTTGTTGAATGCGGGCCTTTTGCCGACGCAGATTTACATTTTGCGATTTGCCCTTGCGTATATCGTTCTTTTTGCCTTTCATCACAAGAAAATTTGGGCGGACAGCTTTCTCGATGAATTCCGTCTTTTCATTTGCGGGATCACTTCGGGTTCGTTGTATTTCATTGCGGAAAATGTGGCGCTAGAACATTCTTTTGCGTCGAATGTCGCTTTGATCGTTTGCATGAATCCGCTTTTGACGATGATTCTCGGTGGCCTGATTTACCGGTCGGAGCGTTTGGGAAAGCGTCAAATCCTAGGCTCGCTGGTGACTTTCCTTGGAATGATTTTGGTTGTTTTGAACGGCCGGTTTATCTTAAAACTTTCTCCGATCGGCGACATGCTCGCGCTTCTCGCTGCTTTTTCTTGGACCGCCTATTCTCTCGTGGCGCGTTCCTTGGTGGGGCGTTATAATTCTTTTTTCATCACGCGCAAGATCCTTTTTTATGGCGTCGTTTCGGGGCTTCCGATCTTTTTCGCTTTCAGTCCGGATGTGCCTTGGCATGTGTTCCGTAGTCCGGTGGTGCTGGGAAACTACCTCTTCCTCGCTCTCATCGCTTCGCTTTTCTGCTATGTGCTGTGGAATAAGGTGATGCAGCAAATCGGCACGGTCCTCGCTTCGAATTACATCTACACGAATCCGCTTTTTACAATCCTCATTGCCGCTCTGGTTTTGCACGAAAGGATCACCGTCGTCGCCGTCCTCGGAGCCGCTTTTATCCTTTTGGGAATGTACCTTGCAGAGCGCAAACTGCGGGTCAAGAACGCGGTGAAATATTAGAACGTAAAGGTTCTATCGGTCGAGCGCACGGGATCAGGATTCAAGCGTGCAGGATCATTTTTTGGGATGTGAATTCTCAGCGTCCAACGCTTGATTGTTTAAAAATTTTTCAAAACTTACAAGTTTCGTGCATTTGAACTTCCCCAAAAGTTCGATCCTATATTCGGAATATGAAATTTTGTGGTGTGGTTTTATTTTCTCTTCTTTCGGCGTCGCTTGCGTTCGCCGCTCCTGCTAAATCTCACAAGACTTCCGACGTGAAAATCGGGGCGAACCATTGGACGCTTCAAAGCGCAGACGTTTGCCCGGTCGATTATCATGTTCCCAGCTTAAACGAGTGGACGGATCTTTCCAAAAATCTGATCGGCAAGGCGCACAAAAAAGACCGCGCCCAATTCGCAAACGGCAAAAAGACCCGCTACTTTACCCTGGACGGTTCGGAAAACGTCATCGCGTACAATCCTAAAACCGCACAAATCAAGGCTTTACCGCTCCCGAAGAAGAAAACCGCGGAAACCCGTTGCGTTAAAAAGCGCGACCTGCTTGCAGAACACGGCGTTCAGGACGGTCTTTACTTCGACAAACGCAACGGGAGAAGTTACCCCGTCCGCGTACTCGGATCGAAACTCTGGCTTTCGCAGAATCTTTCTGTGAACGTTGATTCCAAGGGAAAACTCTCCAAATCCGCAGATTTTAAGGACTGCTATCTCGAAAGTGCCGAATATTGCGAAGATTTTGGACGTTATTACACCTGGCAAGAAGCCAAAAAGGCTTGTCCGGTCGGTTGGCATTTGCCGGGAGACGCGGAATGGCGCGATTACCAGAAGAATCTTTCGAATGCGGAATGGAAGACGATCGGTCGCGGGGGAGTCCATACGTGGGATTCCTACGGGGATACTTCAAATTCCGGCTATTACTGGTCTTCTTCTTCTACTTCCAAGTCGACAGCGCGGGGGTGGTCCTTTACCCAAAAGTCGCATTATGTGGAACGGGACGATTTTGAGCGCTCTACGGGCATGTATGTGCGCTGTGTAGCGGACTTGTAAGGGTGTGAAACCGCAGAATGGATGTTCTGCGGTTTTGATTTAGCTATATTTGGACCATGCCTGAAACTTTTGATTTTCCTTATGTTCCGAACCGCTATTCTCCGGTTCGTAGAGAAACTGTCCAAGTCCATGTAGGTGATGCCCTGATCGGTGGAGGAGCTCCGATTCTCGTCCAGTCGATGACAACGACAAAGCCCAAGGATATCGATAAGACCGTCCAAGAAACCCTCGCTCTCGCCAATGCCGGCTGCGAACTCGTTCGCATTACCGCTCCGACATTTGCCGACGCTCAGGCGTTGAAGGATGTCATGCAGAAAATTCGTGCGACAGGATGCAAGGTTCCTGTTTCCGCCGACATCCACTTCCAGCCGAAGGCCGCATTTGAAGCCTTGAAGTGGGTCGAAAAGGTGCGCATCAACCCGGGTAACTTTGTGGACACCGGCATTGCGACTCTCGACAAGCAGGCCGATAAGGATTTTGAAGAAGGCCGCGAAAAGGTCTTCGAAGCCTTCACCCCGTTCGTGCAGGAAGCTCGCCGTTTGGGCCGCGCTATCCGCATCGGTGTGAACCACGGCTCTCTGGGTGCCCGTATGCTTTACCGCTACGGCGATACCGTTGAAGGCATGGTCGAAAGCGCCATGGAATATCTCGCCGTTTGCGAAGCGGAACATTTTGACCAGGTTGTCGTGAGCCTCAAGTCTTCGACTCCGCGCGTCGCGATCAGCGCTTACCGCATGCTCGCTGCAAGACTTAAGCAGGAAGGCTTTAAGCAGTACCCGTTCCACGTCGGCGTGACGGAAGCAGGTGCGGGTGAAGACGGACGTCTTAAGTCCTCGGTCGGTATTGGAGCCCTTTTGCTCGACGGTCTTGCGGACACGATCCGCGTTTCTCTGACGGAAGATCCGGTGGCAGAAGTCCCGGTTGCCCAGCAGCTCATTCGCGTTTGCGAACTTCCGAAGGAAGAACTCCATTACCAGGTTCCGGAATGGAAAAAGGATCCGTATCATTACGAACGTCGTGAATCGACGGTGACAAGCTTCTCCGGTGTCAAATTCGGCGGCAAGGAAACGGTTCGCGTGGGCGAAGCCGTGAGCGCTGTGAGCATTACCGGTAAGCCGCGTACTCCGGAATTCGCCTTTACGGGCCTCGATTCCCAGGGTATCGTCGTTTTCAAGGACATGTTTGATATCAACGCCTTTGCTGCGGGCTGCATGGAAGTCCCGGCAGGCTCTCTCGTGACGTACACGGGCGACAATCTCGCCTATGGAACGCGCGCACTCGTTTCTGCGATGGAAGCGAAGAATGCGAAGAATCCGATCCTTCTGTACAAGAAGATCGACGGTTCGGACAATCAGAAGCTCAAGATTGCGGCGGATTTCGGTAGCCTCCTTTCGGACGGTATCGGTGACGCCATGGTGATTGAAGATCCGGCAGACCAGATGGCTGCTGTCTCCTTGGCGTTCGACATTCTGCAGGCGGCAGGCGTCCGTCGCAGCAAAACGGAATTCATCAGCTGCCCGAGCTGTGGCCGTACACTGTACAACATCCAGCAGGTGCTTGGAAAAATCCAGGAACGTCTGGGCAAGCTCCAGAACGTTTCGATCGCCGTCATGGGCTGTATCGTGAACGGTACAGGTGAAATGGCTGACGCGGACTTCGGTTACGTCGGCGGCGCACCGGGCTTCATCAACCTTTTCGAAGGCAAGACTTGCGTCAAGCGCAATGTGCCGGAAGACAAGGCTCTGGACGAACTCGAAGAACTGATCCGCTCTCGCGGTAAGTACAACGAGGGCTAAAAAGTTTTATTTAACGAACCTTCATAATAAGGAACTCACAATGCGTAAGATCAAAACTCTGAACAACATTTCGAAGAAAGGCCTCGACCTTTTTGGTGACAAGTACGAAGTTGCTGATTCCGTGGAATCCCCGGAAGCCATCCTCGTTCGCAGTGCACAGGTCGATACGGACTCTTTCGACGGTCTGTTGGCTGTCGCCCGTGCCGGTGCTGGTGTGAACAACATCACGATCGACAAGGCAAGCGCAAAGGGTGTTTGCGTGTTCAACACGCCGGGTGCTAATGCAAATGCTGTTGCAGAACTCGTGATGACCGTGCTCGGCATGGCTGTTCGCCACGTCTCCGAAGCAGAAGCTTGGGTGAAGTCTCTCGACCCGAACGATCCGGCTCTCGACAAGACGATCGAAAAGGGCAAGAAGATGTTCTCCGGTACCGAACTCGCTGGCAAGACCCTCGGTGTTGTCGGCCTCGGCAAGATCGGCGTTCTCGTTTCCAACTATGCTCGTTGGAAGAACATGAAGGTTGTCGCTTATGATCCGTATCCGAGCGCTGCCAACATGCACAAGCTCTCGAACGTCGTGACCGTTGTGAAGACGATCGACGAAGTGATCGCTCAGGCGGATTACCTTACCGTGCACGTTCCGTTCATCAAGGGCGTGACCGAAAACATGTTGAACGAAAAGAACCTCGCTGCATTCAAGGGCTCCTTGATCCTCAACTTTGCACGTGGTGGCATCGTGAACATGGATACCGTCTACAAGATGCTCGACGAAGGCAAGCTCGCTGGCTACCTCACCGACTTCGCAGACGCTCGCTCCCTGAAGCACGAAAAGATCTCTATCTTCCCGCACCTCGGTGCTTCGACGGAAGAAGCGGAAGAAAACTGCGCAGTTATGGCTGTGGAAGAATTGAAGGACTACCTCGAATTCGGCGTTGTCCGCAACTCGGTCAACTTCCCGCCGCTCGACAGCTATCCGCATGCAGAAGTGAAGAGCCGCGTCGTGGTCATCAACCAGGACGTTCCGAACATGATCGCAGAAATCACGAAGGTCTTCGGCGCTGCAAACATCAACATCGCAAGCTTCAGCAACAAGTCCAACGGCAAGATCGGTTACAACTTGATCGACGTTGAAACGGCTGTCGACGATTCCATCATCGACGCTTTGACGAAGCTCGACAAGGTGATCCGCGTTCGCGTGATCCACTTCTAAGCTTTTCTTCAAAAGATTAGAATCAAAAACGCCCGGCTAAAAAGCCGGGCGTTTTCTATTTAGGGAGGATGGGATTACTTTGTGCTGACTGCTTCTTGGCAAGCGGTCACGGCGGCTGCGTATTCGTCGCTGCGGCTTGTATCTTCTACAGTCTCGGATTTGACAAGGTACAGGGTTCCTGCGCTGTCGCAATAAATCTGGTCGTATTCGCCAGCGTACTGAACGCCGTTTTCCTTGCAGGCTGCGTTCGAGGCGTATTCAAGGCTTGCGCTGGTTGCGATCGTCATGGTCGTGCCGCTGAAACTGTAGGTGACGATCACCGTTTTACCGTCTTCATCGGTGTAAAAATATTCCCATTCGGAATCGTCTTCTTCAAAGGTGCACTGTTCCGTGAGATCGATAACGGTGGAGTCCGAGCCGATGCCGTTTTGAGCTTCTTTACAGCTCGTCTGGGCTGCGCTATAAAGCGATTCGCGCTTCGCGCTTGTGGTAAGGGCAAGCGAGTCGTCTTCGGCGACTGTGGTGGTTGTGGTGATGGTGAGGAGGCCGTCTTTGCATTCGGTCTTGATGCTCGTATTGTTGAACGTGAGCGTTGTGACGTCGCTGATGAGGCTGCAGGCTTCGCTAGCTTCCGAGGTGACGACTTCGGTGACCGTATAGGCTGGGGCGTCGATATTGTACGTGGTCGTCATGGAAACGGCGTTCCCGGCGCTGTCGAGCGCGGTGCCTGTATATTCCCAAACATTATCGTTGACTTCGAAATCGCAAGAGGCTTCGCTGTTTGAACTTTTGCTCGAATCATCGGAATCGCTAGCCGAAGAAGAATTGCTGCAGGCGATAAAGGATGCTGCACTCGATGCAATCAGAAGGGGAAAAAGTTTTTTCATCAGGTCTCCTGGAAAATTTCAAATCTCAAGTTCAAAGATATTCTGAAATTTTAGAAGAAGATGTGATGCAGGCGACAGGGGCTTCCCGGTTGTGATGATGAACAATAACGGGGAAGTGTTTAAAACAAGAAACCCTCTCGTTGAAGAGAGGGTTTCTAGCGGGACGGACGAGGCTTGAACTCGCAACCTCCGGCGTGACAGGCCGGTGCTCTAACCAAAATTGAGCTACCACCCCAGAAAATCTTCTGGGCGATAACGGATTCGAACCGCTGACCCGCTGCTTGTAAGGCAGCTGCTCTGAACCAACTGAGCTAATCGCCCTTATTTCTTCTGGCTTTTACCGCCCCAGAGAATTCCGACTGGAATCACAACCAGGTAAGCAAAAACCAAGATCATCGGTGCGACAGTCAGTGACACAGGGTTTTCTGCAGGGCCTTGAGCGAGGCAGATGAATCCGATCACGATCAACAAGGTTCCGATTGCAACTAAAAGAATGTTCTTTTTCATTTCTTTCTTTACCTTGTTTAGCGTTATCACCGCTTGGGTGACCCAAATATATAAAGAACTTTTAGGGGCGTCAAGGGTGTTTTGTAGAAAAAATGAAAAAAAGTGAAAAAAGTTTAAAAAAGTCTGAAAAAGGTCGAAATGGGCCAGATAATCCCGCCTTCCCAAGGGAAAGTCGGCTTTTGTATTAACTGTGTTAGCTGTATCACCCTTAAAAAAGACTGTGATATATATTGAGAAGGAACCTAAACGAAGGAGTCCTATGCTTCCTAAAATGCTTTTTGCTTTGACCGTATTCGCTTTGGCGGCCAATGTCTCGGCTAAAAACGAGATGACGAACGGAGACCTGGAATATGGAGATGGCGGCTGGTATCTTTGGAATAATCCGGATGGCCCTGCCGACGCTACTTCTAAGATTGGCGCGCCGGGCATCGGCTTTGACGGTTCCCAGGGTGCGGTCGTTTCGATCTCGGCAAAGCCGAAGGACTGGTGGGGACTTCAACTGCAGCCGCCTAAATTTTTGGCGGATACAGTTTTCTACGAATTAAGCTTTAAGGCGAAAGCCGATAAGGGCGGCTCCATCAATGCCGTGGTGCAGGGAGGTCCGCCGGATTACCGTCAAAAGACTTCGGCTTCGTTTACGCTCACTCCGGAATGGAAAACCTACAAGATGAAGTTCCTGCCGGATCAAAAAGGTTACGGCGTGAACAATGTGGTTTTTCAGCTTGGCTATTTGACGGGTAACGTTTACTTTGACGACGTCTCCGTGGAAACGGTCGATGAAAGCTTTGACGTGAACTGGTACAAGAATTCGGCGACTCGAATCGATTCCATTCGCAAGCAGAATTTGACGGCGGAAGGTTTTACTCCGGGTGATACGGTCCAGGTTTCGCTCAAACGTCATGCGTTCCCGTTTGGGACGGCAATCGCCTTCTACGGCAAAATGAATGACAGTCTCGAAACTTGGTACCGGAATACCGCGAATAAGTACTTCTGGTATGCAGTTCCCGAAAACCAGTTCAAGTGGCCGGAATACGAACCGAAAAAGGGAAAGGTCCGCCGCGAAGAACTGAAGAAATATTTGGACTTTGTCCAGGCTTATAACTGGGGCTTCCGCGCGCACACGCTCATCTGGGGCATTCAAAAGTACGACTACGACAAGCACTTTGGCAATCAAGGTTCCTGCAAGGAAATCGCCCAAAAGATTCATGACCGCATCGACCGCGATGTGAAGGAATACAAGGGCAGAATCACCGAGTATGACGTTTGGAACGAACCGATTCACGAAACGTATCTCTTTGACAAGTGCGGCTGGGATCTTCTCGACAGTTCCTTTGTCTGGGCGCACCGTGCCGATCCGACTGCGAAGCTCTACGTGAACGATTACAACGTCGTCGCGATGGGCGAAACGGAACGCTATTACGAACTCATCAAGGGCATGCTCGACCGCAAGGTTCCGGTGATGGGCATTGGCGTACAGTGCCATTTCAACGGCGGAAAGGTTGTCCCTGCTTTGATCAAGGAACGTTTGGACCGCTTGGCGGAACTCGGGCTCCCGATCAAGGTGACGGAATTCGACATGGGTTCGTATGACCGCGGATTTGTTTTCTCGGAAGAAGAACGGGCGAATCAGTATGAAATGTTCCTGCGTTCGACCTTTAGCCACCCAGCGGTCAAGGGTATCCTCTTCTGGGGCTTCTGGGACAGCCGTCATTGGATTCCGGGTAACGGAGGCTTTATTGCGGCCGACGGAACGGAAAAGCCGGCTGGAAAGCGCGTTTACGATTTGTGGCACAAGGTTTGGACGACGAACGAAACTCTCGTCGCAGATGAAAAGGGCGCTGTGCACTTCCGCGGATATCCGGGCCTTTATGAACTCAAAACGAAAAAAGGCTCCCAGTCAAAGAAACTGGGAACCTTGGAATAAAACTTCGAACGCTTAAACTTGACGTCCGATTCTTCCCGCTGCAAGTGCCGCAGCGGGATATTTTATACGCGTATGGTACGTACCGTCGAGGCTCTGCAGGAATGCCTTGGAGAGCTTTGAAAGGTCGTGCAGATTGAGTCCGCTTTCCGAAAGCTGACCTTCGTTCAAACGAGCGTTGATGGTCGTATTGACGAGGTCTTCGAGCTTTTCGGCGCTCGGATCCGACATGGCGCGGCTCGAAGCTTCGATCACGTCCGAAATCATGAGGATGGCGGTTTCCTTCGACTGCGGCTTCGGACCCGGATACGTAAAGTCTTCGACGCGGGTGTTTTCCGGATCGAGCTTTTTCGATTCCTGGTAGAAGTATTGGACGATGCCCGTGCCGTGGTGTTCGGCGATGCCGTTGCTGATGACTGTCGGCAGCTTGAATTCCTTGGCGAGGTCAAGGCCCTGTGTCACGTGGCTGATGATGATCTTTGCGGAATCACGCGGCTGCAGGTTCTTGTGCGGGTTGATGCCCTGCTTCTGGTTTTCGGTGAAGAATTCCGGTCGCATGGTCTTGCCGATGTCGTGGTAAAGCGCCATGGTGCGCACCAGGAGCGCGTTTGCACCGATTTCGTCGGCAACCTTTTCGGCGAGGTTTGCCACCTGGATCGAATGGTGGAAGGTTCCCGGGGAAAGATCGGAAATGCGCTTTAAGGCCGGACGGTTGAAGTCCGAAAGTTCCATGAGCGTCAAGTCCGTCGTAATGCCGAAGATACGTTCCGAAAGGTGAATCAAGAGCACCGAGGAAATCGCACTCCAGAAGACGATGTTGATGACGCCTGCGATAAAGGTCGGGTAAATGATTTCCCAGTTAAAGCGGTTGCGCAGCAAGAGCTGAATCGCGAGGGCGACGGCAAAGGCGAGGATCGCAAAGATAATGCTCCAAATGAACTGCGAACGGTAACGGATGCTGTTCAAGTTGTGCAGCCCCGCCCACGAAATTCCAAAGGCGAGCATCGACGTCGAAAGGTCATAGCCCGAAAGAATGCCGAGGAACGACGCGGAGAAAACCGCAAACAGCGTACCGATACGGCGGTCATAAAGAACGGTCGCAATCACCGGGGAAAGCACAAACGGGTAGAACCAAATGACGTCGATATCCGGAATGGTTGTCGAAGTCTTTTGAATGTAACCGGTAAAATGGTGAATCGCCGCAAAAGCGATCAGCTGCAGGGCGGCAAGCGTAACGATCGACCACAGCTGACGGCGATTGCGGAAACGCTTGGCATTGAAATAGAAGAAGTACAGGAAGAAGAGCGTAATGATGACCGCGATAAAGATCATCTGGCCGTAGACCGCGGTGAAGTGGCGAGAACCTTCTTCTTTCTGAAGCGCGTTCTGCAAAGCTTCCAAACGTTCAAGCACATCCTTGGTAACGATCGAGCCTTGGGAAATCAGTTCCATGCCACGGGGAACCATACCCTTGGATGCGTTCACTTGGGCTTCGGCGGCGACGCGGCGGTGTTCCGTTTCTTTCTTCAGGTAAAAGACGTTCGGCAGGGTGAACACATACAAAGCTTCGTAGAAAGCGCTCTGCAAGCCTTGGTTTTTGAAGTACTGCTGCAGGTCAGTAAAGGCTTCGTCGATCGCACGTTCGCGCGGCTGAATGCGGCTTGCGTCGAGCTTGCGTTCTTCGTTGTCGCGTACAAAGGAAACTTCCGTTTTGGAATACGGAATGTAGTTCACGTCCTGAACGTTATACGTATCGCGGAAAAGCTGGACACTTGTATTATTCGTGGCGAGGAGCGTGTTCGAAACGCCGTTGTCAAGCATGCGGTTAAAGACGCTTTCGAGGGAATCTCGGGCGCGCTTGCTCGAAGAGAGCTGCTGCACGGCGGTGTTCGAAAGGCGCTTGGTCAGCACATGGAAAGCCTGAGAAGCCTGCTGCACCTTCAACTGCAAGGAAGAATCGGCGGCGTCCGCGGATTCCGCGGAAATCTCTGCCTGCAAGGCTCCATAGCGGGCGACTTTTGTGAGGTAAGACTTCAAGTCGTTTGCAATGCGGACCGTTTCGTCGTGGTTGAATTCGAAGACCGCGTAAACCTTGTCGGCGGCACGCGCCTTTTCGTTCGCGATTTCCTGTGCGGACTTGGGCACTTCAAAAGAAATCGGCGCGACGATCGTGCGGGCGCTGATCTGCCCCAAGTGGGGAACTTCGGATTTTTGGGCAAGGTCCTTGTCCGGGAACAGAACGATTCCCAGGGCGACGATGATTGCCCATCCGATGATCAGGTGGAGCTTGAGAGACTTCTTGTTCACTTTTTGCCTCCATGTTCATAGGCTTTCACGATTTCACGGACCAGCGGATGACGGAGAACGTCGGTCTGCGGGAACGCGATATGCGCAATGCCCTGGATCTTTGACAGCAAGCGGATTGCATGTGCAAAGCCGGAAACCTGACGCGGACCGAGGTCGATCTGCGAAGAGTCGCCGGTGATAATGGCTTTGGAATGCTGGCCGAGTCGCGTGAGGAACATCTGCATCTGCGGGATGGTTGTGTTCTGCGCTTCGTCCAAAATGATAAAGGCGTGCTTGAGCGTGCGTCCGCGCATATAGGCGAGGGGCGCGACTTCGATCAAGCCGTCTTCCTGGTACTTGCGGAGTTTTTCCTGCGGCAAAAGTTCCGCGAGGCTATCCTGAATAGGACGCAAGTACGGGGCGATCTTTTCCTTTAAATCGCCCGGAAGGTAACCGAGGGATTCTCCGGCTTCCACCGCCGGACGTACAAGGCAGATCCGTTCTGCTTCATGACGCTCTAGGCTTGCGACCGCAATCGCGACAGCGAGGAAGGTTTTACCAGTACCGGCAGGACCGTCGGCAAAGATGATGTCGTTCGATTCACAGGCTTTGACGAGCTCCGCCTGCGAAGCGGTCTTGGGGACGACCGGGAGACCGAGCTTGTTCCTCAGAATCGGCGTGTCGGGAATGAATGGCTTGGACGTGCCTTTCTTTTTGGAAGAAGGCTTGGACTTGTCGTCTGCCAAGCGGGAAAGGAAACCCTTGGAAAGGAAGGTGCCGTTCTTCGCGGCGAGCTTTACCTGGTCGAGTAGGGCGAGGGCTCCCTGAATATCGGCTTTTTTGCCCTTGGCTTCGATGCGAAGTCCGGGAAGCCTTGAGTGAATAATAACGGAAAAACGGTCTTCCACCATGCGGAAAACCGTTTCATTTTCACCCGCGATGATTCGTTTCAAATCATCGGAAAGAGGATAACGTACTTCTGAATCCATCAATTACTGAACGTCAGCAGCTTCTTCAGCGGCAGGTTCTTCCGTCTGAGTCTGCGTGGAAATACCGAGCTGAGTCTTGGCTTCGAAAATCTGACGACGGAGTTCGTGGTTTTCTTCCGTAGCCTTCACAGCAGCTTCCTGAGTCTTCTTGAGTTCGTCTTCGTCAACCTTCTGAGCCTTTGCGGAACCGCCTTCCGATTCTTCGGAGTATTCGCCGCCTTCTTCGTAAGCTTCGTCACCACCCTGGCGAGAGCCAGCGCAAGCAGCGAGGGAAAGGGCGCAAAGAGAAGCGAGGGCGAGTTTCCAAATTTTAGATAAAGACATGATAAGCTCCATGCATGAATGATGTTAACCGAAATATATATAGAAAAATGGATTTTTTTGGACTGAATTTGTTAAAAAATTTAGATTTTAAGGCATGAATCGCTATTCCCAGGTCTTTATCGAGCCTGTCGGCGATGTGCCGGCGGCTCAGGTTTATCATTCCCGCCGAGAGGCTCTTCTTCAAAAACTTGACACGATTGGCCTTTTTTGCGGAATTGAGCAGAATCCTGGCACAGAAGAAGTCTACGTCGAAATCTGGAATAAAATGGTGCAGGAACCGAGCTTTCTGTTCCTCACGGGCCTCAATCAGGCGGGTTGCAAGCTTTTACTCGACCCGCATGCCGTCGATGCAGACCGCCGCGAAGTGCTCTTTTTGCCGAAAAAAGACGCCAATAAGGAATTTTGGACCGGTCTCAAGGCCGCCTATTCCGAAGAAACCCTCGCTGAAATGCAGGAATTGACCGGTTTTAAGACGATTCTCCCCGAAGATGAATTCTGGAAATACCTGAATTCCCAGGTTCAAAAGCAGGACTTGAAGACGCTTGAAGCCTTTTACCTTGAATTTGCGGACACCTTTGGCACCAAGTCTGTTTCGGACGATCACAATGCGAAGTTTGCCGAGGAAGTCAAAAAGCGTTTTGCGGGCCGCTTGGAAGTCAAGAGCCTTGCCGAAAAGCACTTTGATTTGCGCGTCATTTTGGATGACGCCCGCATCGCGGATTCTCGCCGGGCTCAGGTCTGGACGAACAACGCTTTTGGCGATTTTTTGAAAAATTTGAAGAATTTTAGTACAGAACGCGAAGCGCAGCTGTTTTTAGACTACAAAATGCAGGTTCAGAGCGACGGTGATCTCGCATTCCCGACGATCATGGCGAACGGCAAAAACGCCTGCTGCCTGCATTATGTGAAAAATGACGAAGAACTGGAACCGGGAAAGCTTTTGCTGATGGATTTTGGCATTCGCGCGGGGACGCAGCACAGCGATATTTCGCGCACGGTCCCGGTGAACGGCAAGTTCAATCCGTTGCAGAAAATTCTTTACACGATCGTTCTCGACGCTCAAAAATTCCACCAGAAGAACGTAAAGCCGGGCGCAAAGCTCGCTGATTTGAATCCGATGGTCTGGAACTTTATCTGGGACGCCCTGCAGGAACGCTTTGTGGCAAAGGGCGGCAAGTTCAAATTGCTTTATGACCGCCGCCCGCATGGGGTGAGCCATTTGATCGGCGAGCAGATCCATGAAGGGGATCCGTTCCGCTGCTACATGCAAAAGCCTTTGAAACCGGGAATGCTCCTTTCGAACGAACCGGGACTTTACGGCTTTTTTGAAATCGATTTGGACGGCTTGCATTACGCCGAAGACGTGGGAATTCGCATCGAAAATGATTTGCTTGTGACTGAAGACGGTTGTGAAGATATTTCCGCTGAAATCCCGCGTGAAATCAATGAACTGGAAAAACTTCTGGCGTAAAAAGCTATTTTTGGTTGGTATTGAAATCTTTTTTAAAAAGGATTTGTCCATGAGAAAACTTTTCGCGTTTGCCCTGTTCGCCGTCTTGACGTCTTCCGCCTATGCGATGATGAATGAATACGGCGTGATCTCGAAGACTTTCCAGGTGGATTTGAACGCTTACGGTGTTTTCTACCGCTCGGTTTTCCACGACGATAACGACGCGGACCTTTCGGATGATGCGGAAGAATCCCAGTTGAACCTGATGCCGACCATTCGCGTGAGCCCAGCTCGCGGAATTGAATTCAACTTTACCTACCCGATTCGCGATGACGGCATGAAGAGCGTGACGGGCGTTTGGGGCCCGATTCTCGGCTTTAAGTATGGTTCTCCGTCGTCAGCGGGATTTCTGGAATTCGTGTTCCCGGCGGGATCAAAAAAGCTTCTTGGCAACGGGGATAAACCGTCTCCGGCTTTGATTTTTGGCGGTACGAATTTTTATGGCGACTGGAAGTCTTTTGGCGTGCGTCTGCACAGCTGGTATTTCTGGGATTTTAACGATCGTTCGACGGATGAAATTTACGTGTTGATCCGTCCGGAATTCAATTTTGGCGTGGTCCGTGTGGGACTTGGTTTCCCGTTTGAATTCCTGTATGGTAGCGATGGAAGCTTTATTTCGAATACGCCGGGCAATGTCCGCGCAGTGGGCTACTCGGCGGAAGATGAATTCGGCTATACGATGTCGATTGGCATTGAACCGAAGGTGACTGTCAATTTGGGGCTGATCGAGGTGGAACCGTACTTCAATATTCCGCTTTGGGAATATACGAATGATGCGGCTAGTTTGTATTACGGATATACTTTGGGCTGCGCTGCGCACCTGAAGTTCTAAGAAAGCATAAAGGTTGGCTAAATATGTGGAAAATTAAAGGGGTTTGGCCCTTATTCCTTTCCATCTTCCTCACGAACTTCGCGGTGATGGGGCATTTTGTCTTTACGCAGAAGGTGATTGCGACGCACTATGTCGGTTCGCAGCTTCTGTTCTGGAGTGCGTTATTCCAATCGTTCTTCCTTTTGCCGTTCGTCTTTATGGTCGTGCCGGCGAGCTTCTTTTCGAACCGTTTTTCGAAGAGTCGCGTGATCGCTTGGACTTCCATGTTGATGACCGCGTCCTTGATTGCGACGGGTGTCTTTTACACCCTCAAGTTCTACAATTTGGCTATCTTCTTTACCCTTTTGACGGCTTCCGCTTTTGCGATTCACAGTCCGGCGAAGTACGGTGTGCTGAAGGAAATGTTCGGGACAAAGCTCCTCGGCTATTCGAACGCCTTCCTCCAGATTTTTACGGTGGCGGCTTTGGTGCTTGCCGCGCTTCTTGTTCCGGGCCTGGATTCTTTGGATTCCACGTTTAATTCTGCGCCGTCCGTGAAGCAGTTTTTGCGGAAGGCGGTGGCTTGGCCTTGGGTCTTTATGGCGGTGAGCCTTGTTTCGACGGTGCTTGCGTTCTTTATTCCGAAGGTCGGCCGAGAATACGCTTCGGTGCGCCGTTCTTCGGTGATGAACAATGTCGTCCATACGTGGAAGCTTCCGACCGTGCGCGCTTGCATTGTGGGAATCTCGATCTTCTGGGCGGGCATGCAGATCTTTGTGATGCTCTTCCAGCAGAATTCGAATTGGAGCGATACGATTGTCCTTTTCAAGAACGGTCTTTTCTTTGCGGTCCTCGGTTTGTTGCTCGGATCCTTGATTGTAGCGCGCGCCTCCAAGGACTTTATTGAAACGGGCCTTGTGCCGATGGGAGCCTTGGGTTCCTCGATCTGCTTCTTGCTCGTTCCGCTTCTGCACACCCAGTTCCTGGTGTCGGTCATTTTCTTCTTGATCGGTTTCTTCAGCTCGATGTTCCTTGTGACGTTGAACGCCCTGTTGCAGTACAACACGGTTCCGACGAATTCCGGTCGAATTCTTGCCGTTTCGAACTTGATCCAGATTGTGATCCTCGGACTTTTCCTCGGCTTTGAAACGCTGATCATTCATTATACGCAGAAGCTGTTCCCGGATGAACGCCATGCGATTTTCCCGATTCTCTTCTTGACGCTCGCGGTGATTTCGCTCATCGGCTTTGCTTATTCTCTCAAGCATTTGCCGCAGGCCTTGCTCCGCTCGCTCTTGCGCACGTTCTTTAGCTCGTACCGTTTGAAAGTTTTGGGCTTGAACAATATCCCGACCGATGGTCCGGTTCTGCTTTTGGGAAACCACTTCAGCTTTATCGACTGGGCTGTTTTGCAGATGGCGACTCCGCGTCCGCTTCGTATTGCAAGTAACAAGGATCACTATGAAAAGTGGACTTTGCGCTGGGTCCTAAAGCGGATGGGCGTTATCCGTATTCATAAGAACAATGAAGCGGAAGCCTTGAAGCAGATTCACGAAGCTTTGAAGAATGGCGAAGCCGTGGTGCTCTTCCCGGAAGGCGAAGTGGCAAAGACTCCGTTTGTCGGTCCGTTCCGCTTTGATTATTCCGAAGCGATCAAGGATACGGATGCGGTGATTGTGCCGTTCTATATCCAGGGCTTGTGGGGCAGCCGTTTTGCCTATACGGCAGCGGCGGATGCGCAGTCCCTTTCGGCGAAGCTCACTCGCATTATCACGATTTCGTTTGGCGCTCCGGTGCCGAAGGAAACGGAACCGAATAAGATTCGAAACATTGTCCGTGAAATCTCGATTGACGCCTGGTGCTCTTCCTTGCGCGCCTATAAGCCGATTGCGGAATCCTGGCTTGTCGCCTGTAAGAAGGTGGTGGGTTCCGGTCCGTCGATTTACAGCCCGGACGGGGCGCACCTTTCCGGTTACAAGCTTCTCTGTGCAACCCTTGCCTTTAGCCGCGTCTTTAAGAAGATGCTTTCCGGTCAGAAGCATGTGGGCATTATGCTTCCCCCTTCGGGCGGTGGCATTATTGCAAACCTCGCAGGCTGGGTTACCGGTAAGGTGAATGTGAACCTGAATTACACGTCTGCGCCGGATATCGTTTTGAAGTGCATGGAACGCGCCGATGTGAAGACGGTGATTACGAGCCGAGTCTTTTTGCAGCGCTTGAAGCAGAAGGGAACCGATTACTCGGTCCTTGCGGAAAAGTGCAACCTGGTTTACGCCGAAGATGTGATGAAGAGTATTCCGAAGTGGAAAATGGTCTTCCACATGCTCATGGGCGTACTTCTTCCGATTTCGCTCATCAAGTTCTTCTACTTCAAGAAGAATGTGAAGTTGAACGATACTGCCGTGGTGCTCTTTAGCTCGGGAACGGAAGGTGTTCCTAAGGGTGTGGAACTGACTCATTACAATATGATCGGTAACTGCGCTCAGCTTTCTTGCATTTTCAACCCGACGAAGAACGACGTGATGCTTGCGGAACTTCCGCTCTTCCACTCGTTCGGCCTCACGGTGAACGTGCTCCTCTGCTTAATCGAAGGCACTCCGATTGTGGTGGTGGCAGACCCGACGGACGTGAAGACGATGGCACGTGTCTGCGCCGAATTCCATGTGACGGCATTCGTTGGCACGCCGACGTTCCTCCGTGCCTTTACCGTGAACCGCTGGGTGCACCCGATGTGCTTCAAGTATCTGCGCCTGATCATTGCGGGTGCAGAAAAACTTCGCCCGGAAATCAGCACGGCCTTCCGACTCAAGTTCGGCAAGGAAATCTTTGAAGGCTACGGCTGCACGGAAACGGCTCCTGTCGCCTCGGTGAACTTTGAAAACAACCTTTTGAATGACTACCTGACGATGCAGGTGAACAATAAGCCAGGCTCTGTCGGCATGCCGCTTCCGGGAACGCTCTACAAGATCGTCGATCCGGAAACGAACGTGGAACTTCCGACCGGCGAAGATGGCATGATTCTCATCGGTGGATGTCAGGTGATGAAGGGCTATCTGAAGGATTCTTCGCACACGAAGGATGCGATCATCGAACTCGACGGCCGTCGTTGGTATCGTACCGGCGACAAGGGTCATCTGGACGAAGATGGCTTCCTCACGATCGTGGACCGTTACAGCCGCTTTGCAAAGCTCGGCGGTGAAATGATCTCGCTCGGCGCTGTGGAAATTCGCATCAACGATACGAAGATTCTCGAAGGGGGCGACTACATGGTGACATCGATTCCGGACAGTGCAAAGGGCGAATGCCTGGTGCTTCTGTACACGGGTATCGAAATGGAACCGGCGGATGTCCTCCGAGCCCTTCGCAAGTCGGGAATTCCACCTTTGATGGTTCCGGGGCTCGCGTTCAAGGTGCCTGCTATTCCGAAGCTCGGTACGGGTAAAGCGGATTTCAAGGCGTCCAAGAAAATCGCTCTGGAACTCGCACAACAATAAGTTCTTAAATTTACCGAACTTCCCAAGGGATTTATGAAAGTTAAAGGCCTCTTTCCTTATTTAGTTTCGGTTCTTGCCTCATCCTTTATCCAGATGGGGCTTTTTCTCTTTTTTGAACAATGGCTCAAGTATTCGGTCGTCAAGGATACGAATGAAAGCATTATCTGCAGCGCTCTTTTGCAGGCGATGTTCTACTTGCCGTACCTGCTGTTCTTCCCGCTCGCGGGCTTTTTAGCGGACCGATTTGGAAAGGGAAAGGTGGTCGCCTGGTCGTCTCTCGGCTTTGTCGCGGGTTCGATCGTCATCGGTGTTCTTTGGACGGTGGGACTTCCTCAAATCGCCGTCTGGTTTGTGTTGCTTGTTTCGACGTCCTTTGCGATTGGCAGCCCTGCCAAATACGGCCTTGTGAAGGAAATGTTTGGCAATCAGCGGCTTGCGACGGGTGTCGCCCACATGTTCAACATGATGATTGCGGGCGCCTTTGTTTCTGCAGTCGGCGTGATCAGCCTTTATAAAGAAACGGCGACGCTCCTCGGCGTGGATTATTTGCTCTGGATCTTTGTCGGCGTAGCGGTGCTTTCGGAAGTGGCGGCCTTCTTTATTCCGAAAACGGCCAAGGATAGTGAATCTTTGCAGTTCCGTTCCCCGGGAAGAATTTTCCATGCGACGTGGTACATTAGCCTTTCGCGCGTGATCATCATCGGTCTTGCGGTATTCTGGGGCCTTGCCCAGGTGTTCGTTTTGCTGTCGTCGAGCCTTTCGGGCGAAGGATTCCTTTCGGTCATTCGCAACGGTCTTGTGTTCTCGGCTGTCGGTATGATGTTCGGCGGTTACCTGACGTCCCGTTCTTCGCATCAGTTTATTGAAGTCGGTTTGATTCCTGTTTCGGTCCTCGGCTGCGGCGTGTGCGCCTTTTTGGTGCCGTTTGTCGATAATCCGATTCTCGTTCGCATCTTGTATGCGTTCCTCGGCCTTTTCTTTGGCGCTCTCGGCACGGTTTTGAATTCGCTGTTGCTGCTCTATTCGAGACCGGCTTCTTCGGGACGTATTGTCGCTGTGTCGAACATGGTGACGATGCTCTTCCTCGTGTTCGTCATTGCGTCGGAAGTCTTGCTTCTTAAGTACACTTCGATTGACAAGCAAACATTCCTCTTCTTCTTCTCGCTCTTCTTGCTCGCCGCTTTTGTGTGGGCGTTTATCCGGTTCCCGCAGTCGCTCATTCGCACGGTGTTCCGCGCCTATTATGTGTTCCGCTATGATTTGAAGATCATTGGCAACGAAAACATTCCGCTCGAAGGTCCGGTGCTTTTGCTCGGCAACCATACGAGCTATATCGACTGGGTGCTGTTGCAGATGGCGAGTCCGCGCTCGCTCCGTTTGGCGGTGAATGAAGATAAGCTGGAACACGGTTATTCCCGTTGGATTTTGAAGCTTTTGGGCGCAATTCGCATTAACCGTCGCAATACGGAGCCTGCCATGGCGCAGATCCGCAAGGCCCTTTTGCAGGGTGAAGCGGTCGTGATCTTCCCGGAAGGTGAAATTGCCAAGTCTTGCAATATCGGACGTTTCTCGATGGACTATTCTTCTGCCATCAAGGATACGAGTGCAAAGCTCATCCCGTTCTACATCCAGGGCGTCTGGGGTGGAAAGAGAAGCTATGCCGATGAAAACGTGAACTTCGGTGAAAAACTCACGAGTATCGTTTCCATTGCGTTCGGCAAGGAAATCCCGGCAGAAACTGAAACGGCCAAGCTCCGCAACATTTTGCGCGAACTTTCGATGGTCGCTTGGTCCAAGTCGCTGTCTTACTATCCGACGATTGTGCCGTTCTGGCTGCAGGCGATGAAGCGCCGCGTGCGTCACCGGGTGGCGGTTTACAGCCCGCTGGGCAACCATCTTACGGGTTACGGCTTGATTCAGCAGGCTCTGATTTATGCGCATGCTTTGAAGAAGATCGCTCGCAAGGAAGAGCGTGTGGGCTTTATGCTTCCGCCGTCTCCGGAAGGCGTTTCCATGATGCTTGGCATTTGGACTTCGGGCAAGACGAGCGTCCATCTGAACTTTACTTCGGGCGTCGAATCGGTCCTCAAGTGCATTGAACGTTCTGAAATCAAAACGGTCTTTACCAGCTGGGCTCTGCTGAATAAAATGCAGAACCGCGGTCAGGATTACTTTAAGCTCGGCACGGTCTGCAAGCTCATTTGCGTCGAAGATTTGGACAAGGTGGTGAATCCGTTCTATCGTTTCATCGCTCTCGCTTCGGCCGTGGTTTTGCCGACAAGCCTTATCGAACTTCTGTATGTGAAGTCGGCTAAGCCGGACGATACCGCGGTGATCCTCTTCAGCTCGGGCTCCGAAGGAACGCCGAAGGGGGTGATGCTTTCGCACCGGAACCTCGTTTCGAATACCCAGCAGACGAATGCGATCCTTTGTATTCATCCGCACGATGTGATGCTTGCGGAACTTCCGATTTTCCACTCCTTTGGCTTGACGGTGACTGTGCTTTTGCCGCTCTTTGAAGGCATTCCGATGGTGACCTGCTCGGAACCGACCGATGTGAAGACCATGGCCCGTGTCTGCGCAGAATTCCGCGTCACGATCCTTGTCGGCACACCGACCTTCCTCCGCGCAGTGGGCATCAACCGCTGGGTGCACCCGATGTGCTTCAAGCATTTGAGATTTGTCCTTTCGGGTGCAGAAAAGCTCCGTCCCGAAATCCGAGACCTGTTTGCTCGCAAGTTCAAGAAGGAAATTTACGAAGGCTACGGCTGCACGGAAACGGCTCCGGTCGCCACGTACAACTCCGAAGACGTGCTTCTCGACGACTACCTCACCATGGATCCGCGCTCGAATTTGAATTCCGTCGGCATGGCGATTCCGGGCGTCGGCGTGAAGATCATCGATCCGATTACGGACGAAGAACTTCCGCAGGGCGAACAGGGTATGATCCTTGTCGGTGGCTGCCAGATTATGAAGGGCTACTTGAAGGACCCGGAACGCACGAAGAGCGTGATTCTTGAAATCAACGGACATCGTTGGTACAAAACGGGCGACAAGGGATACCTTGATAAGGATGGCTTTGTCATTATCGTGGACCGTTACAGCCGCTTTGCTAAGCTCGGCGGTGAAATGATTTCTCTCGGCGCTGTCGAAGCGAAGATCAACGATTCGGGCGCGATTGCAGGCATGGACTTTATCATTGTCGCGATTCCGGATGAAGTCAAGGGCGAAAAGATTGTTCTCTTGTTCGCGGGCGATAAGGATGCGGATGAAGTTCTCCGTGAAATCCGTAAGTCGGGAATTCCTCCGATGATGATTCCGGGCGAAGCCTTCAAGGTGGATGTCGTTCCGAAGCTCGGTACAGGCAAGGCGGACTTCTCGACGGCGAAGAAACTTGCAATAGAATTGAACGCCGCTAAGGCGAAGTAAGGAGGAAGGATGCTTTCCGAGGAAAAAGATTGGGCGGAAGAAGGCTTTTCGAAGTCGCGCACGGTCCGAGTCCTCGGAATCAGCTTTCTCTTGGTCGGAGCGGTCTTTATCGTTCTCGGCTGCGTGCTGGATTATGCGCATGGTTATGCTTCGCATGTCGTCGAACTGGCCTTGGCGCGTTATAGCAATTTCACGGGGCAAATCGCGCTTAGCAGTTTTTCGGAAGACCAGCAGTTGATGGCCGTGGTGCAGTCGGTCAAAACGGATCTTTTGCCGCTCATGGTTTCTGTAAAACCGTTCGTTTTTGTTCTTGGAATTTTGATGGCTGTTCTGGGAGTTGCGTGTGAAGTCCTTCCGAAGCTCGTGGGGAAGGGACTTTTAAAACTGCATATTTTGAAACCGGCAAGTGGCGATTTGAAGGAACTGCCGGAAGAGTTTCGCAAGCGTCTGCGCCTGATCGCGATTGTTGTAGGAGCTGTGATTTTTGTTGTCGTAGGCATTGGGATCATTCTGCATTTTACCGATCCGAATCGCGAAACCCCAGCCAAGGTGACGGAACTCGAACAGGAAGCTTCGCGTTTTTATGCGCTGCAAAAGGCTTATTTCAAAAAGAATAATGCGATTGGAACCTGGGAGCAGATCGGTTATCAAGCTCCGACTTCCGAGTATTTTGTTTATGAGAAAAAGGGCAAATATTCTTGGCGCGCAAAGAACATTCAAGCGTGGGAAGAATGCCCGGAAGCGAGCGTGTGGAGAGTTTCGTTTGAAGTCACCGGATTCTTCACCAAGGAACTGAAAACGTACGCAGCCCGCCCGGATAATAAAGCCTGTGAAGCACTGACGCCGGAATTTAGAAAGAACGTTTTGCGGTAGAAGAGACGTGTTGAGTAGGAGTTATTCGTTATAAGTTATGGGTTATGAGTTTCTTGGAAGGGATTTTTTCTATGCGGAGAAGAACTTTTTCCCCGCGGAAGAGAAGCTCCTTTCTGCAGAACTAATAACTTATAACTAATACTTAATAACTAATACTTAATAACTAATACTTAATAACTAATAACTTATAACTTATAACTAATACTTAATAACTAAAAAGGTTCCTCTTCAAACTTACCCGCAGAGCGTCCTCTTCAGCTGTTTTCTCACTCTTTCCAAAAATTCAATGTATTCTGGGCTTTGGTAATCTCTGTACGTCCACGGGAAAGCGTGAAAGTGTCCATCTTGAAAGTAAAGGGTCGGTTCTACGTAGATGCCGTCTCGGATGTACACGCGTTGGCGCTGATCCTTGGTCGTTGCCAAAAAGAATTGTCCAAGCGTCATGTAGCCGGGATCGAGGTTCACCGGGCGCAGGCCTTCGGTACCGTATTCTTTTGCAAATTCCAGCTCCAAGTCATTCGTGGCAAGCTTGATATCCACAATTGATTCGCGTTCGATCAGCGTCTTGTAAGTGACGAATGCGCGCACGGGAGCTTCGCCGATTTCGTCCTTGTAATAGTTCGTGAACTTGAACGGGAATGCGGGCAAAACTTCGAGTTCTTCACCATAGAGTTTGCAGAGGCGCGGGCGAATTTCATCGATCAAAGCCGCGTCTTTTGCCAAAAATCCCATGACGAGTTTCGCCGGGAGAGGCTTTTTCGCAATACCCATAAGAACCTCTAAAAAAAAGAACCCATAATCTGGACGCCTTAAAAATACTAATTTGAAACCATGCAGCAATATCTTGATTTACTCCGTGACATTATGGAAAATGGGGTGGACCGTTCTGACCGCACCGGTACAGGCACACGCTCCGTCTTTGGCCGCCAGGCTCGTTACGATCTATCGAAAGGTTTCCCGTGCTTGACGACGAAAAAGCTTCACCTGCGGAGCATCATCCATGAATTGCTCTGGTTTTTGAAGGGCGATACGAACATCCAATATCTTCACGACAACAAGGTGACGATTTGGGATGAATGGGCCGATGAAAACGGCGATCTCGGCCCGGTCTACGGTCACCAGTGGAGAAGCTGGCCCACACCGGACGGCGGTCACATTGACCAGATCCAGAACCTTCTCGATAGCCTCAAGAACAATCCGGATTCCCGCCGTCACCTCGTTTGCGCGTGGAACGTGGCGGAAGTCGACAAGATGGCTCTGCCGCCTTGCCATTGCCTGTTCCAGTTCTACGTGGGCGGCGTCGGCGCAAGCGGCAAGCGCAAGCTCAGCTGCCAGCTGTATCAGCGCAGTGCGGACATGTTCCTCGGCGTTCCGTTCAACATCGCCTCCTATTCGCTTTTGACTTTGATGCTCGCCCAGGTTCTCGATTACGAACCGGCGGAATTCGTTCACACGTTCGGCGATTTGCACCTGTACAGCAACCATTTTGAACAGGCGAAGGAACAGCTTTCCCGCACCCCGCGTGCGCTTCCGACGATGAAGATGAATCCGGATGTCAAGAACCTGTTCGACTTCAAGTTCGAAGACTTCTCCTTAGAAAACTATGACCCGTGGCCGACCATCAAGGCTCCGATTGCAGTATGATGAAAATCTCGGTTATCGTCGCAGTCTCTGACAACGGTGTCATCGGAAAAGATGGACACTTGCCCTGGCATCTTTCGCAGGATCTAAAACGCTTTAAGGCGATTACGACGGGGCATCATATTTTGCTCGGTCGCAAGAACTATGAAGACATCGGACGTCCGCTGCCGAACCGTGTAAACCTAGTGCTTTCTCGGAATGCGGCTTTTGAAGCTCCGGGTTGCACCGTGGTCCGTGACATGGAACAGGCTTTGAAGATCGCGGAACAGAGTGGGGAAGAAGAACTTTTCATCATCGGCGGCGCTCGCGTTTATGAATGTGCCATGCCGATGGCGACAAAGCTTTACCTGACAAAAGTCCATGCCGAAATCGATGGCGACGTCAAAATGCCGCCTCTCGGAGAAGGCTGGAAACTTTTAAGCGAAGAGCATATCGGAAAGTCCGAAAAGGACGATTACGAAACGACCTTCCAGGTCTTGGAACGTTCGCTCTAAACTCGCTTAGCCTTTTTGATCCTGTACAAATTGCACCGCTTCTTCCAAACGCTTGAAGCGGATGATGTCGATCTTTGCCGACTTTGAAACCTTGGCGGATGCGGGCAAAAGAATGTGCTCAAAGCCAAGGCGCTGCGCTTCTTTCACACGCAGGTCCGTTTGGCTGACAGAACGGATTTCTCCCGAAAGCCCGAGCTCGCCGATGACAATCGTATGCGGCGGCAGGGAAATGCCCAAATGGTTGCAGACAATCGCGAGGGCGATTGCAAGATCCGTTCCCGTATCGGCAATCTTTAAGCCGCCGGCGATGCTTGCGAAGACGTCGGAGTTGCCGATGGGAATCCCGCCGAACTTGTCGAGCAGGGCAAGGATAATCGTTAAACGTTTCTGGTCGATGCCTGCGGCTACACGCTGGGCGACCGCGTAATTTGTCTGGTTCACCAGCGCCTGCGTTTCAAAGAGCATCGCGCGCGAACCTTCTATAGTACAGCTGACGACGCTACCCGGAGAATTCATGTTCGTCGCATCCAAGAAGATTTTGCTCGGATTCGATACGCTCACGAGCCCGCCGGAGGTCATTTCAAAGACGCCGATTTCATCGGTTGCGCCGAAACGGTTCTTGATGGTGCGCAGAATGCGGTACTGCCCATTGCGATCGCCTTCAAAATAGGCGACCGTGTCCACCATGTGTTCGAGAATTCTCGGACCTGCGATCTGGCCGTCCTTTGTCACATGGCCAATCAAGATTGTAATACAGCCCGTATTCTTGGCAAATACCATCAGCGAAAGGGTGCTTTCACGAAGCTGTGAAACGCTGCCCGGAGTTCCCGGCAAATCGGCATTGTAAACCGTTTGAATGGAGTCGATCACGAGAACTTCCGGCTGGATCGCTTTCGCTTTTTCGAGGATCTTGTCGAGGTTCGTTTCGCAGAGCAGCAGAAGGTCACTGCCCGAAACTCCGAGCCTTTCACTGCGAAGCTTGACCTGCACCGCGCTCTCTTCGCCGCTCACGTACAAGGCTTTGACGCCTGCGCTTGCCATGGTGGCAAGCGTCTGCAACACGAGCGTCGATTTACCGATGCCCGGATCGCCGCCGATCAGAACGAGAGAGCCTGGGGCAAAGCCGCCGCCGAGCGTTCTGTCGAATTCGGGGCTTGCGGAACTCAACCGTTTTGTTGCCGTCGTTTCGATGTCGGCGAGCTTTCGCGGCACGCCGGAAAGCCCGTCGGTGTCGAGGCTATTATGGCCGAGCCCTCGGCGGGTCGCCTTGCTTTCGACGGGACGTTCGACAAGGCTGGACCATGCGCCGCAATGCGGACATTTGCCAGCCCATTTGGAAGTGACTTCGCCACATTCCTTGCAATAAAATTCGGTATCGTTCTTAGCCATGCTTTAAAAATAAAAAACTGCCACTTGGGAAAAGTGACAGTCTTTGACAAATTTGATTGGAGGCTTATTCGATGCCTGCAGCTTCATCTGCAGACTTCTTACGGCGCTTCTTTTTCTTTTTCGGCTGATCGCTTGCGGTTTCAGACTTGACTTCCACAGCCTTTTCGCCGAGCTTCGTGAAGCCGTACTTACGCGGTTCGAAGCCGTCCGGGAACTTGGTCTTGGCATCGTAAATCACCTTCTTGGCGGTGAACTTTTCGATGTGAGCGTGGGTGAGGTCTGCACCGGAGAAGTCAACGTTTTCCATCTTGGTGTCCGCGTCGATTTTCACGTTCTGCATGTTTGCGTTGAGGAAGGTGACGTTGTCGAGCTTGGCACCGGAGAAGTTTGCACCGGTCAAGTTGGCAAGGTCATAGCTCGTACGGCTGATCGTCGAGTTAGAGAAGTTTGCCTTGGTGAGGTCTGCGTTATCGAAGATGTTCTTGAAGACGTAGGTACCGTCGAAGATCGCCTTCTGCATGATCGCGCCGCGGAAGATGCTCTTGCTTGCTTCGCCATCGAAGAAGGAAGCCTTGTTCATCTTAGCCTTTTCGAAAGAGCTCTTAGTGACGACGCCCTTATCGAAGACCACGCCGGAAAGATCCTGGCCGTTGAATTCCATGTTCTTCAGGTTGGACTGGGCGAAGGAAGCCTTCTGGAGCTGAGTCTTGGAAAGATCGACGTCATTGAAGTCGGTCAAGGAAAGGTCTGCGCTCTGGAGGTTCACATTGATGAACTTGGCACCGCCGAAGTCAGCCTTGGAAAGACCGGCCTTGGTGAAGTTCACATCGCGGAGTTCCACGCCACTGAAGTTTGCGTTGATCAGGTTGCAAGCCGTGAAGTCCGTCTTGACGATGATAGCGTCGTCGAGGTTCGCTGCACCCATCAAGGAGCGGGAGAAGTTCGTGTTGGTCAAGTTTGCATCGCTGAAGTCGGCCATGGTCAAGTCGACGTCGATGAAGGATGCGTTCTTGAGGTTTGCGTCGCTAAAGTCTGCCTGGTCGGAAACCTTCATAGCGTCCAAACGAGCGTTTTCGAGGTTTGCCTTCGGGAAACGGGAGTCCAGGAGAGTTGCACGGTAGAGGTTTGCGCCCTTCAAGTTGGCTTCCTTAAAGTCGGAGCCACGGAGGTCTGCGCCGGAAAGAATGGCGGTTTCAAGATTGGCTTCGCGGAAGTCCGGATCGTTCATCACGGAGTTCTGGAACTTTACGCCACGGAGATCGGAACCGCGGAAGTTGACAGGTTCATGCGTTGCATTGGAACCGGTAAAGTCCGTCACATTCTTGACTGCCTTCGCATTTTCAAAGTTGAATCCATCGATGTTTTTGCTGCGGAAAGAAACGTTGATATCCTTGCCGCTCCAGTCGGTCTGCTGGGCAAATGCGCCAGCGGTCATGGATGCGAGCAACAAGACACCGAACTTGGATGTCAAATTGAGGTGCATATTCATTCTATATATCCCTTTGTAAGAGTCCAATCAAAATTTACGTTGCACCTAAAATAAATTAAAAAACACACTTTGGATAAAAAAAAGATAAGATGTTTCTATAAAAAAGCTATTTTGCAGGTTATGACTAGCTATTTGAAGGAAAATTATGACGTAATCATCTGTGGCGCAGGCCCAGCCGGGCTTTATGCTGCAAATTGCCTTCAAAAAGCCTCCGCTGGCAAGCTCGCGGTGCTTCTCGTCGACAAAAAGTCCCCGTGGAAGGAGCCCGTTGCCTGTGCGGAAGCGGTTTCCCGCAAAATTTTCTCCCGCTATTGGACTCCGAAAGAGGAATGGATCCGTCAGCACCTGAACGGCGTCTATTTCACGTCGCCCGATATGACGCGCGTGGAATATTTCCAAAAGGATTGCGGTTTGATCTTGAACCGTGCCGCTTTCCATCATGAAATGGCGGATAAGGCGGCGGAACTCGGTGTCGAATGCCATTTTGAAAATCGGGTTTCCGGCATTGCCCCGGCTGAAAACGGCCTTTGGGCGGTCACGGTGTGCTCGGGAGAGGTTGAAGCAGTCCTGAAAACGAAGGTCGTGATCGATGCGACGGGCCCCGGTGCAAAGATTTCCCGTCGCGTTCCTGGCCTTGAAGCGCTCGAAACAGGCGATTTTGATCAGGAAGCGGCCATTTTCGCGATTGCGGAAGGCGTTCCGCACAGCCCGCGTCACATTGAACTCCTTTTTGGTCAGCGCTATTTTGAAGGCGGCTACGGCTGGGTGTTCCCGCGTGACGGTCAAACGGTCAATGTGGGCCTTGTCGGCGGTCGTGAATTCCTAAAAACGCACCCGCCTCGTGCGACTCTCGAAAAATTTATCCAGGAAGCTTATCCGGATGCAAAGATTCTCGCTTTCCACGGCGGTGCGATTCCCTGTGGCCAGTCGGAACATCCGATTGCGGCGAACGGCGTCTTTAAGGCGGGGGATTCGGCAAGTACCGTGAACCCGATCAGCCGTTCGGGCATCGTCGAAGCGATGAAGAGCGGTAAGATTGCGGCGGAATGCGCCTTGGAATGGCTCGCCGCGACTTCGGAAGAAGAACGCCGCGAAATCGAAAAGTCTGCCTACGACCGCTGGATGAAGATCCAGGGAAAGACGCATTTGAATTACTCCCGCGGAAAAAGCGGTTTTGCAAGGATTTCGGACGCGCAGTTTAACAAGGCGGCGCACCGCCTCGCTTCGATCCCTGTGGAAAAACGCTCCATCTTCCGCATCTTCTGGGCGGTGCTCGCCTCTTCGCCGAGCATCCTCTGGAAGCTGAAATCGTTCTTTATTTAACAGGTCATTGTTCCGTGAAAAGCATTCTAGAAGTTGAAGAAGAAATTCGCGCGACATTTGCCGCATTCACTTCGTCCGACGACAAATGGGCTTATCTTTTGAAGATCGCCCGTGAACATCCGGGAATGGATGAAAAGCTGAAAGCCGAAAAGTTCCTGGTGAAGGGCTGCGCTTCTCGCATGTTCCTCGTTCCGGAATTCAAGGACGGAATTTTACATTTGCACATGGACACGGAAGTCGGGGAAGCGAACCCGCTGATCAGCCGTGGACTGGGCGCTCTCGCTCTTAAAATCTATGACGGTCGCACTCCGGAAGAAATCCTTTCCGCGGACCCGGCATTCTTCCAGAATATCGGTCTGCAGCAGGGGCTTTCGCCGACGCGCGCAAACGGTTTTGCGAGCCTTTTGAAACAAATCTACCTGTATGCCAAGGTCTTTAGCGCCTTGGCGGCACGTGCCAAGTAATAGGAGGGATCATGCTGAGCTTTATCAATATCATGGGCGGTAAGAATCCGCTGGACGATCCGGAAGATGAAGAATCCACCGAAGGCGGTGAAGGCAAGAAGAAAGTCGAAGTCAAAGGCTTCATGAGCTGGTCCGACGCCCTTGTTTTGCTCGTCATTATCGGCGGTATCATCGGCGGTTACAAGTATTACCAGTACACGAAGAAGGAAAGCGCGGAAACGTTTGCCCGTTGCGCCTTGCTCTTTGACGGTGGTGATTTTGCCGCGGCGAAGGATTGCTACGAAGCGACGTGGGAACTGAGCTATGCGCCTGCCGATCTCGACAGTATTCGCGTGGTGCGTCTTGGCGCGATCGAAGACATGAAGGTCGCTCAGGAATATGTGCTTGAAACGGTGCGTACCGCTTTGCAGGGTAACGATACCGCAGCCGCAGCCAAGGCGATGAAGACCTTCCAAGGCCCGGTCCTTTTGAACGAGGACGATGCCGAAGAATGGAAGTCCCTGCAGACCGCTTTGACCGTAGAAACCGTTAAGGATTCGACGGCTGCGAAGTAGACGTTTCGACTAGGATATTTCTCGAATCATCTTCGAGAATGGAAAGCGTAAGACGGTGGGTGATGCCCACCGTTTCGTCGTCTAGGCGTTCCGGCCATTCGATGAGCGTGACGCCGTCACGCGTCATGTAATAGTCCACGCCGATTTCGCCGAGGTCCGCATGGGGCGGCAGGCGGTAAAGGTCCAAATGGTAAAGGGGCATGCCGTTTGGATTCGGGTATTCGTGGACGATCGTGTAAGTCGGGGAATTGACCTGACCCTTAAATCCCAAGCCTTTGCAGACGCCGCGGCTGATGACCGTTTTGCCGGCGCCGAGCGTTCCGTAAAGCGCAAGGACAGATCCCTTGGGAAGGGTCTTTGCAAAGTCTTCGGCCCACTTCAGGGTTTCTTCTTCGGAGTGGGTCCTGACTTCTAACGCTTTGACGAATTCGGTCATAGGTTGTCCTTGTACTGCTGGTAGCAGAAACGGCGGACGAGTTCGAACTGGTTGTCGAGATGCCAGATGCCGATGTCCGGGTGCTTGACGCCGTTGAAGAATGTCGTCTTCACCATCGTGTAGTGGATCATGTCGAAGAAGACGACTTTGTCGCCGACCTGAAGCGGCTTGTCGAAACTGTAGTCGCCGACGATATCGCCTGCGAGGCAAGTGTTTCCGCCCAAGCGGTATTCGTACTTCTTTTCGCCAGGCATGCCGGATCCGATGATCATCGGGCGGTAAGGCATTTCAAGGCAGTCCGGCATGTGAGCGCTCACGGATACGTTCAGAATGGCGATGTCCTTTTCGTTGTGGACAATGTCTTCGACGGTCGCGACGAGTTCACCCGTTTGCCAGCCCACGGCTTCGCCCGGTTCGAGAATAATCTGGACGCCCGGGTAGCGGCTGTGGAAGCCTTTCAAAATGGAAATCAGACGGTCGACTTCGTAATCGGCGCGGGTAATGTGATGGCCTCCGCCAAAGTTCACCCATTTCATCTTCGGGATGAATTCGCCGAAGCGTTCTTCAAAGTTCTTGAGGACCGCTTCGAGGGCGTCTGCGTTCTGTTCGCAGAGGGCGTGGAAGTGCAAGCCTTCGATGCCTTCGAGCAGGTCTTCGCGGAATTCCTTGCGGGTGACGCCCAGGCGGGAATACTTGCCGCATGGGTTGTAGATGTCGGTATCGACGGTTGAAAATTCCGGATTCACGCGAATGCCCGGGCTCACCTTGGCGGCGAGAGTCTTCTTTTTGAAGCGCTGCCACTGGCTAAAGCTGTTGAAGGTGATGTGGTTTGAAATCGAAAGAATCTCGTTGATTTCGTCATCGCCGTAGACCGGTGCAAAAACGTGCACTTCCTTATTCATCTCTTCGCGTGCAAGAATTGCTTCATTTAAACTTGACGCGGTCGCTCCTGCAAGATATTTTCCAATAAGAGGAAAAGTGCTCCACATGCTGTAGCCTTTCAAGGCACAGATGATCTTGACATCCGCTTCGTCTTCCACGCGCTTGAGGATTTCAAGGTTACGGATTAAGCGGCTTTCTTCGAGAACGTAACAAGGACTAGGAACTTGAGAATAATCAATCATGATTCAAATTTACTTTTTACTAGATTTCTCTCCAAGAGAGGTTTTCTTTTGAATCGAATTTGCTGTACTCTTCTTGCTATTCTAGGCTCGTCCTGCTTGATTTTTGCGCAAACGCCGTCGCCTATGGTGCTTACGTCGTCTTCGGGAATTGGTGTTTCTTCTTCGTCTTCTGCAAGCTTAATCCGCGGAACAGAGGATTTGGGCAAAGCGATCGAAGCGAAGATGGATTCCATCAGTCGCGCTCTCGAAGCTGGCTCGAAGGAAAATTCCGACAGCCTCGCCAAGGCCAAGGCGGACAGCGTCCGTTCGGCTCTCAAGGCTGGAAACTATGTGGGCCGTGCCAAGTATGACAAGAGCAACTTTGACTCTTGGAAGATCGATACGGTTTACCAGAAGTCGATGAAGGAAAAGGTCTTTGGAGATTGGCGCACGCCGATTCTTTCGCACGGCCACGCTTTCCGCGACGCGGCACTCACGTTCCAGATGAACGATACGCTTATCGGAACGACCCGCACCTATTCGGATTCCGGACGTTACCAGATGACGGGTGAATACACCTACCGCGCCCGTTACCGCTTCCAGGACGATTCGACGATCGTGACGCGTGAAGTCTTTAAGGACCGCGGCGTCGTGCGTTGGGACTTTATCCAGTTTAAGATTGACGGCAAAAAGTTCCAGTACCACTTGAAGAAAATCGAATTCCGCGATCTGAACGACAACTGGTTGAACGCCTTGCAGGGCTTTGACAAGGTCGATCCGGAAACCTACCTGAAGGTGGAAGGCTCTAGCGCGAATACGCCGAAGTCCGTTTTGCAGGTCAATGCCAAGTAATTCAAAGTCCGCGGCAAGAATTTGGGGAGGATTTCTCTTCCTCGGAATTTTTGCCGCCATTCTTTTTTTATTGACGATTCTTTCCGGCCCCTCTTCTGTGGGCGTTTCGGATGTTATCCAAGCATTTTTAGGCAAGAGCGATGTCGTGGTGAACGATATCGTTTGGCAGATCCGTTTGCCGAAAGCCTGTGCGGCTCTGCTCACGGGCATTTCTCTTGCGATTTCGGGCCTTGTGTTGCAGAGCGTTTTTAAGAATCCGCTGGCGGGGCCTTTTGTGCTCGGCGTGAGTTCCGGGGCAAACCTCGGCGTGGCCCTAGTGCTGCTCGCAGGCTTTGGCGGATCGATCGGTGTGTTTCCCTGTGCGGCTTGCGGAGCCTTTGGCGTGGTGCTGCTCGTGCTCTTTGCGTCGAAGTTTGTGGCGCATTCCGTTTCGCTTTTGATTGTCGGTTTGATGCTCGGCTACTTTGTCGATGCGATCGTTTCCTTTTTGATGGCGACGAGTTCTTCGGAAGCGCTCCGCGGATTTATGACGTGGGGACTCGGTTCGTTTTCGCGGCTTTCCCTGGATGCGGTCCCGACGTTTTTTGCGGTGACGGTCGTGGGTGTGATTTTGTGCGGGGTCTGTGTGCGTTACCTGAACGCGGCGCAGGTCGGGGATTCCTTTGCGCAGTCGCTGGGGGTGAATGTGCGCCTTTCGCGCATGGCGGTCCTTTTTGGGGCGAGCCTCCTTGCCGCAGGGGCAACGGTCTGCTGCGGTCCGATCAGCTTTATCGGGCTTGCTTCTCCGCATATCGCCTATGGAATTTTCAAGTCGTCGAATCACCGTGTGCTGCTCCCGGCGTCCGCTCTGGTGGGAACGGAACTCGCTTTGCTTTCGGGACTTGTGCCGGGAATTCCGCTTGCGAGCGTGACGAGCCTTTTTGGCGCGCCGATCGTGTTGTGGATTTTCTTGCGGTCGAAGCGAGGAGGGGAACGTGCCTAACGCGATTCTCGAAGCCAAGGATTTTTCGGCGGGCTATACCCGTGCGCTGTTTGCTCCGGTCGATTTGAGCCTGTTCGAAGGGGAACTGGTTTCTCTCGTGGGACCGAACGGGGTGGGCAAGAGCACTTTGCTCAAAAGTTTTGCCGGGATTCTCGACCCGTGGTCGGGCAAGCTTACGTTGTGCGGAATGCCGATGGAAAGCTTTACGATGCGCAAGCGGGCGCAGACGATCGCATCTGTTTTTACGCAGGAACGCGTTCCTTATGGAATGTCGGTGCGGGAATTCATTTCGCTGGGGCGTATTCCGTATTCCGGATTTTTGGACGCTCGGACGGAAGAAGATGAAGCGGCGATCGACGAAGCGATTGCGAGCATTCAACTGGAAAAGTTTGCGGACAGGAGCGTGCTCAACCTTTCGGACGGGGAACGTTCCCGCGTGTTGATTGCCCGTGCGATCGCGGCACAGCCCAAGGTCCTTTTGTTCGACGAACCGACCGCCTTTTTGGATGTTCCCAATATTTTGAATCTTTTCCGCATTTTGAAAAAGATGGCTTCGGAACGGAATCTTTCCGTTCTGCTTTCGACGCAGCATGTGGATTACGCTCTGCGTTTTTCGGATAGGATC
The DNA here is from genome assembly GCA_024689485.1 of Fibrobacter sp. Taxonomy (GTDB): domain Bacteria; phylum Fibrobacterota; class Fibrobacteria; order Fibrobacterales; family Fibrobacteraceae; genus Hallerella. The sequence goes on along the minus strand of JAILDK010000015.1, from coordinate 35,090 downwards.
ATCGGTTTTGACGGAAAAGGCTTTGTTCGCGAAGCGACGCCGCAAGAGATGAACGAATCCGGATTCTTGGGGTGGTCCCGTGTGGAATAAGCTTTGGAAATGGGGAATTTTAGGATTCCTTTGTGCGCAATGCGTGTGCTGTGCCGGGAATCGTTCAGAAGAAGTTGCGGAGCCTTTGAAAAGCCCTGTCTGCGGCGAAAAACATTTGCTCTGGAAAGCGGAAAAGGCGGGAGCGCCTGCCGTGTGGCTGCTCGGCAGTATTCATTTGGCGGATTCTTCTTTTTACCCGTTTGCGCCTGTGATCGATTCGGCTTTTGATGCTTCGACGCTTTTGGCCGCGGAACTCGATTTGACCGAAGAAAGTACGATGCAGGAAACGGGCCGTTTGATGGCCGAAAAAGGAAGGCTCCCGGCAGGCGTCAAACTTGACAGCATTCTTCCCCCAGAAATGTATGCAAAGCTCGATTCCGTAACAAAGGCTTGGAATATTCCGCTCGAAATTTTAAAGCCTTTTCGCCCGTGGATGATCGCGCTTTCGCTTTCCGCCGTGGCGATTGAACGCACGGGACTTTCGGGCGAATATGGCATTGACAAGGAACTGCTTTCCCGTGCTGAAGATCAGAACAAGAAGGTCTTTGCGATTGAAACGCCCGGGGAACAGGTGAGCGTCTTTTCGGACGCGGAAGATTCTTTGGGCGTTCGCTATCTGAAGAATACGCTCGATGAAATTTTGCAGGCGGATTCGTTGATCGCTGAAATCGCGAACGCCTGGAAGTGCGGCGACGTGCCGAAAATGCAACAGATTTTTGCGGCGGACACGGCGGAAGCGGATTACGAGGAAGCGCTTTATACAAAGCGGAACTTGCGCATGGCGGAGAGCATCGATTCTTTGGCAACCGCCGGGGAAAAGGCTTTTATCGTTGTCGGCGCGGCGCATTTGGTCGGGGAAGGCGACAACGTTTTAAAGCTCCTTCGGGACCGCGGTTATGCGGTCGAACAGCGATAGTTTCAAATTGACAATTTATTTGGATTTGTGCACGGTCTTGAGATCGAGACCGACGCGGGAAGCACGCGCGTAAAGCGCAGGGCGCTGCATGCCAAAGCTTTCGGCGGTTTTTGTAATGGATCCGCCGTTTTCTTTAATTTTGGCGATGATGAATTCGCGCTCTTCCTGTTTTTGCAGTTCCTGAAATTCCGGGTAGCGGATGCCTGTCCAGTCGCGTTTAGGCGTTTCGAAGGCGGGAACTTGAAGTTCGTTTGCGGGGAAAATGTTTTCGATCGTGATTTCGTCGCCGTTCATTAAAACGATGGCGCGGTGAATCGCATTTTCGAGTTCGCGGATGTTGCCCGGCCAATCGTAGCGGATGAGCGCCTGCATTGTTTCGTCGGAAATTTTCGGTTTCAAAGCCTGGTTCAGGGTGAATTCCCGAATGAAATGTTCGACGAGTTCCGGAATGTCTTCCTTGCGTTCGCGCAAGGTGGGAACGTAGATGGGGATGACGTTCAGGCGGTAATAAAGGTCCTTGCGGAAGGAGCCTTCCTGGGCGTCTTTTTGCAGATTGCGATTGGTCGCGGCGACGATCTGCACCTTGATCTTTTTGGTTTCGCTCGAACCGACCGGGCGGATTTCACCTTCTTGCAGGGTGCGTAAAAGCTTTGCCTGCATCGGTAGGGGAATGTCGCCGACTTCATCCAGGTACAGCACACCGCCGTTGGCGGCTTCGAAAAGGCCTTTGCGTTCGGTGATGGCGCCTGTAAAGGCTCCGCGCGTGTGGCCGAACAGTTCACTTTCGAAAAGGCTTTCACTGATCGCGCTGCAGTTCACCGTAATCAAATGGTTCGAAACGGACGCGATCGCCTTCGCCACAAGCTCTTTACCGACGCCCGATTCGCCTTGAATCAGAACGGTCGCGCCTTTACTGCGGATCGCTTTGAAAATCGAGTCGTACAGCTTTTTCACCTGGTCGCTGTGACCGACGATTTTCTTTAAGGCTTCGTTGATGTTCGAAAGGAGCGCGGACTGCTTTTTGAGACCGGAAACTTCTGTCATGAAGCGCAGACGGAGTTCGTCGACGCTGAGAATCTTGCTGAAAAAATCCTGGCAGAAGGCGCTGGGGTTTGAAATCTGAGTTCCAAAACCTAAAAAACGGGCTGCGGGAGAAATATCTCGCAGCGAGAGTAAAAGGGTGTCCGAAAAATGGCGGTCCAAATTGACCACGGTAATTTCGGGCAGAAAGCGGCGAAAAACCTCGACCGCTTCCGAAGAGTTGGAGCAGAGAAGAGTCTCATAGCCATCGACGCTCGAAAGCACATCTTCCAAAAAAGAGGTGCTTTCGTTTTCTTCGGAGAGGAAGAGAATGCGCGTTTTGGCCATGAGTTCTTGGACTTACTTGCCGAGAGCCTGGGAACGGAGCGTTGCTGCTTCGACCGTGTGCATCAGGGTGCCGCGGAGGCCGGCATCTTCCAAAACCTGGACGCCAGCGATCGTCGTGCCGGCCGGGGAAGAAACCATCGCGGAGAGTTCTCCCGTGTCCTTGCCGGACTTCTTGAGAAGTTCCACGCTGCCTTCGATGGTGGCGAGGGTAAGCTGCATGGCGACCGGACGGGTCAGGCCCATCTTCACGCCGCCGCGCACAAGACCTTCGATGAATTCGAAGACATAAGCCGGAGCGCTGCCCGAAAGACCCGTCACCGCGTCAATCAAATTTTCACCGACAGTCACCGTCACGCCGACGGTCGAAAGCAAAGCCTTGGCGGTTTCGAGCGATTCCGCAGAAACGCCGTCCGTGGCAATCGCGATGGCGCCCTTGCCGACAGTGAGCGGAAGGTTCGGCATCACGCGCACAACGTCACCGTGTTCAAAGTCGAGAGCGTCGATGATCTTTGCACGGGAAACGCCTGCCATGATCGAAATGATTTCCGGCTTGGAAGAAACTTTGCCCTTGGCGCTTGCGCTCCATTCGCCAGCAACAGCCTTAAAGACCTGCGGCTTCACGCAAAGGAAAACGACGTTCGCGTCGTTTGCCATTTTTCCAAAGTCGGAATAGCGGACTGCGCCGAGTTCTTCCACAGGCTTTGCCGTCTTGTCGAACGGTTCGTAGAAAAGGATATCCTTGGGATTGTAACCGGAGTTGAGGAGGCCGCGGAGAATGGCTCCGCCCATGTTACCTGCACCAGCAAATGCGATTTTCTGAGACATATTTTGACTCCTAGCCATTCATCGAGGCTAAAAATTCTTCGTTGTTCTTTGTCTTTTTAAGCTTGTCGCGCATGAATTCCATGATTTCCACGGAAGTCTGTTCCTGAAGGAACTTGCGCAAAATCCAGACGCGGCGGAGGGTATCTTCGTCGAGAAGAAGTTCTTCCTTGCGAGTGCCGGACTTGAAAATGTCGATTGCCGGCCAGATGCGCTTTTCGGATATGCGACGGTCGAGCACGAGTTCCATGTTACCGGTACCCTTGAATTCTTCGAAGATCACTTCATCCATGCGGCTGCCGGTTTCGATCAAAGCCGTACCGATGATCGTGAGGGAGCCGCCGTTTTCGATCTTACGGGCTGCACCGAAGAAGCGCTTCGGGCGCTGCATGGCGAGAGCGTCCACACCGCCGGAAAGAATCTTGCCGGAATGCGGAATCACCACGTTGTTTGCACGGGCAAAGCGCGTAATGGAATCGAGAAGGATCACGACGTCGTTGCCGTATTCGACAAGGCGCTTGGCCTTTTCAAGAAGGATGTCGGCAACCTGAGTGTGATGTTCAGGAGGTTCATCGAAAGTGGATGCGATGACTTCGCCCTTCACATGGCGACGCATATCGGTCACTTCTTCCGGACGTTCGTCGATCAAAAGCACAAAGAGCTTGACTTCCGGATGGTTCTTGGCGATGGCGCCTGCGATATTCTGCAAAAGAACCGTCTTACCGGTGCGCGGCGGAGCGAGCAAGATACTGCGCTGACCCTTACCGATCGGGGAGAAAAGATCCATGATACGGGTCGAATATTCGTCCTGACGCCATTCGAGGTTCAGCTTCTGATATGGATGGATCGGGGTCAAGTATTCGAAGGCGACGCGGTGCTTTGCCTTGGCAGGATCTTCACCGTTGATCGTATCGACGCGGGCGAGACCGAAGTAGCGTTCGTTGTCGCGCGGCTGACGGACAAGGCCCGTGATCGAGTCTCCGGACTTGAGTTCGAAACGGCGAATCTGGTTCGGGCTGATGTAGATATCGTCCGGACCGGCGAGGTAGTTCAGGTCGGCGTTGCGGAGGAATCCGTAGCCTTCCTTCATAATTTCGAGAGTGCCTTCCGTGTAAATCGGAGCGCCTTCACCGGAAATCGCGGCGAGCAAGCGGTAGATCAAAGCCTGCTTGCGAAGTCTCTTCACGTCCGGGATGTTCAGCGCATTTGCCTTTTCCTGCAAATCGAACATCGGCGTGTTGCGGAGTTCGCGCCAGCGCTGCATGGCGATGGCAACCTTTTCCGGGTCGGCTGGAGGAGCCTGGAGCTGATCGTCCGGAATATCGTCCTGCGGCAAGAAGCGGTTGTTGCGACCGTACTTGTTCTTGCCGAACTTGTTGAACTTGCCGTGGCGATTGTTGTTATTGCCGTTGTTCCCATTATTGCCGTTGTTATTGTTGAAGCGGCGATTGTTGTTGCCGTTTCCGCCGAATGCCGGAGCATCGGGTGCCGGAGCTTCAAGCGCCGGATTGTTCTGGGCGGCTTCCATGGAATTTTCGGAGAAGGTTCCGTCGTTGCTCGGAAGAGAACCCTGATTTTCTTCGGTGAGTTCGCTTGTGCCCGGGGTTGCGATCGTTTCTGGTTCGCCGGAGAGTTCTGACGTCGGAGCGGACATTTCCGGGGCTTCGACGGCGACAGGCTGTTCTTGCACTTCCGGTGCGGAATCCTGGTCGATCTGTTTTTCTTTGGGGGCGTTTTTGCGGGGACGTCCGCGGCGTTTCGGAGCTTCTTCAGGCTTCGGCTGGTCTTCGGGGAAGGTAATCGGAGCGGCGAGGTCTCCCAGAGCGGAAAGATCTGGGGTCGGGGCATCCGGGGAAACAATATCAGAAATCAATTGAACGGAGGAAGAACCGTCATTTTTCTTCGGTCTTGGCACAGGGACTCCTGCGAACTGTAAAAGAAATAAAAAAAGATATAATAAGAATAAAAGGAAAAAGCGAGAATGCTTTGTCCGCCCCTTAATATACATAAAAAAATCTATATTGGCACTCGTGGAATCTTTGGAACGAGTCTTCATCGCTTTAGGCAGCAACATCGCTCCACGAGGCAAGCGTCTCGCGGAAGCTCGGTCGATGTTAAAGAAAATATCCTTGGGCGGTTGGAAGGAAAGTTCCATCTACGAGACCTCGCCTGTCGGTCCGCAAAACCAAGGACCTTTCTTGAATCAGGTCGTGACGTTCTGGTATGGCAAAGGTCCCGAAAAACTTTTGAATTATCTCAAGGGCGCGGAACTCTTTTTGGGAAGGCGTCCGCGTGGACATTGGGAGCAACGTGAAATCGACATGGACCTGCTCTATTACGGCGAATGCATTCGCAAGGGAAAGCAGGACGGTCCGACAGTACCGCATCCTCTCGCCACGACCCGTGGCTTTGTGATGGTACCGCTGGTGGAACTCGACCCGGATTGGGTGGATCCGTTACTCGGAAAAAAGGCGAAGAAGATTTTGGAAGAACTGAAATTCTCCGGCGCCGATGTGGATTTCAAGAAAGTGGAGGTGGGCGATGAATGAGGCATTTGTAGGACAGTCGAAATCGGAAGCGACATTGAAGCTTCCGGAACGTGTGCATTTTGTCGCGATCGACGGTGTAATCGGTGCCGGTAAAACTTCGCTCGCTCGAATCCTTTCCAAGGAACTCGGGGCGAACCTCGTATTGGAGCAGTTCGAAGACAATCCGTTCCTTGCACGCTTTTATGAAAATCCGGCGGCCTATGCGTTCCAGACGCAGCTCTTCTTTTTGCTGTCGCGCCTGCGCCAGTTCCAGGACGCCTTTGTGCAGAACGACCTGTTCCGTCACAATGTCGTGAGCGATTACACGTTTGAAAAGGATCGCATCTTTGCACTCCAGAATTTGACGGACAGCGAAATGGCCATGTACGATACGGTTTCGAACAGCCTTTCGACGAACCTTCCGCATCCGGATTTGATCATCTATTTGCAGGCAGACGTTTCGACCCTCTTGAGTCGCATCAGCAAGCGCGGACGCGCGATGGAAAAATCCATCGAAGGCAATTATCTGCGCGATCTGCTACAGCGCTACGATCATCATTTTTGGCATTACACCAAGGCGCCTGTCCTGATTATCAACACGAATAAAATCGATTTTGTCAACAACGAAAAACATCTGCAGATGGTGCTGAACGCGATTGCAGCGGCACCGACGCAGACAACTTACTTTGCTCCTGAAGGTGGCTAAATAAAATGAAAATTGTCAAGACGATTGCAGAATTGCGTGCAGAACTTCTTCCGTTGAAGAAAGCCGGCAAGAGCGTCGGCCTCGTTCCGACGATGGGCGCTTTGCATGAAGGTCATATGAGCTTGGTGGACGCATCCGCCAAAGAAAACGATGTGACGGTCGTGAGCGTATTTCTGAATCCGATCCAGTTTGGCAAGAATGAAGACCTCGACAAGTATCCGCGCCGTTTGGAAAAGGATGCGGAACTCGTCGCCGCTCACGGTGGCACTTTTGTGTTTGCTCCGACTCCGGCAGAAATGTATCCGGATGGAGATCCGCTGACGCTCGTGCGCGATGAATCGATGGAACGCCTTTACTGCGGCGCGACCCGTCCGGGACATTTCCGCGGCGTGCTGACCGTGGTGACAAAGCTCTTCAACATCTCTGGCGCAGATCGCGCTTACTTCGGCAAAAAAGATTACCAGCAGGCGTTCCTCATCAAGCGCATGGTGAAGGACTTGAACATGCCGATCGAAATCCATACGCTTCCGATTGTGCGCGAAGCTTCGGGACTTGCCCGTTCGAGCCGCAACGAATACATGAACGATGTGGAACGCGGCGCAGCGGTTGCGATTTCCAAGGCTCTCCTCGACGCCAAGGCTTCTTATGAAGCGGGCGAAAAGGATGTGAACAAGCTCCGTTCCAAAATCCAGGAAAACGTGGCGAAGGCCGGCGGCGTGGTGCAGTACATTGAAATCGCAAGCCAGAAGACCCTTTTGGCAAATACGAGCGGTATCGTGGACGAACCGTCCGTGATTCTCATTGCCGCATTCTTCGGCAAGACCCGTTTGATCGACAACATGGAACTGAACTAAGTTCTTTTTGAATTTCAGAAGTTCAAAAAAAATCGCACCCGAATGGGTGCGATTTTCATTTTAAATCTGCTTAGCAGTCTTTGACTTAGAAGCCGATTTCAAGTGCCACCTGCGGACCGTGCATCACATGATGCATCACCTTGTAAGTGGAGAACGCATATTCCGCGCGAAGACGGAAGGTCACGTTGCTTGTACGGTTAAAGAGGATACCACCGCCCAAGCGAACCCAGAGACCGGTATTGCTTGTGTCTTCTTCGTCGCTGTAATAGTAGTCGCTCGACTCTTCGTAGATGGTCGAAGTAAAGGTGAGACCGCCACCGAGGAACGGAGTCGTGCTACCGTCGAAGAACGGATAGTAACCCGAAAGGCCGAGGGACAGGTTCACAAGCGTTTCGTCGATCGAGTAGGAATCCTGTTCATCATAGTAATTGGTGTAGTGCTCCGTTCTCGAATCGCTGTGGAAGTTGAAGGAACCGTCGATCTGGAAAAGGATGTTGCGGGAGTCGTAAGACCAGAAGAGTTCAAGACCCGGCTGGAACCACGGACCCGGACTGTTGAGCATCGTAAAGCCGGTGATACCGAAACCGAAGGACTTGTTCGCACGCTTCTTGCGGAGCTTCTTTTCTTCCTTCTGGGTGACCGTGTAGATGTCTTCGGTCTGCGAAGCCGTTTGGTCAGTACCGATTGCCTTGGCCATGCGTTCGAGGATCGGGTCAAGATCGTCCGGATTCGCTGCCTTCATCGCATCGGACCAGAGGAGCTGGCCGTTCTGCGTGCTGTAGAGCGAAAGGGAGACGACCACGGTTTCACCGAGGCGGGTCAAGTCAGCGAGAATGTACTTGGAGCATCCCTTTTCCTGAGCGATCTTCTGGACATCAGCCTTAGCCGGCTGAGCCTGAGCGGAATCGGTCTGTGCAGGAATGACCACTTCGTAACGTCCGTCCTTGTCCGCGTAACGCTGGAAAAGTTTGGAAGACGCATACTGGTAGTCATCGTGGATGTTGACCAGTTCGAAAAGGGGCATATAGACCCTTTCCGAAGCAAACACGCTCATAGCCGCTGCAGCTACAAACAATAGACTAGTACGAAACCCCATAACAAACCTCACTGGTTAAATGTTTATATACGAGAATATACGTTATTTCTTCTTTTTACGGGTAGCAAACCATTCATCAAACGTGATAGAACGGTCTAAATAGCCGCTAGGAGTCAATTCGAGGATATGATTTGCCAAAGTTTGGGCAAATTCATGGTCTTCGGTGCAGAAAATGACCGGTCCCTTGTAGGCGACAAGTCCATTGTTCAGCGCGGTAATCGATTCGAGGTCCAGGTGGGCGGTCGGTTCGTCGAGCATCAGCATGTTGGCGTTCGAAAGCATCATACGGCTGAGCATGCAGCGCACCTTTTCACCACCGGAAAGAACCTTTGCCGACTTCAGGGCTTCTTCACCCGTGAAGAGCATACGGCCGAGGAATCCGCGGATGAACGTTTCATCCTGTTCCTTGCTGAATTGACGGAGCCAGTCCACGAGGGAAAGATCTTCGCCAAAGAAGGCATCGTTGTTCTTCGGGAAATAGCTCGAAGAAATGGTCGTGCCCCATTTGACCTTGCCGGACTTGATGTTTTCCGGATCTTGGATCGCTTCGAAGAATGCGGTCTTGAGGGTTCCGTATTCGCCGACGAGGGCGACCTTGTCTTCACCGTTGAGGGAGAAGTTCAAATGTTCGAGCTTGACGCCGTCGCCAGCGTCGAGAGTCAAATCCTTGACTTCGAGAACGATCTTGCCCGGTTCGCGGTCCATCTTGAAGCTGACCCACGGGAACTTACGGCTCGAAGCCGGCATTTCGTCCACGGTCATCTTGTCGAGGAGCTTTTTACGGCTCGTGGCCTGCTTTGCCTTGGAAGCGTTCGATGCGAAGCGCTGGATGAACGCCTTGAGTTCAGCGATCTTTTCTTCGGCGCGGCGGTTCTGGTCCTTGCGCTGCTTCTGGGCGAGCTGGCTTGCTTCGTACCAGAATTCGTAGTTACCGCCGTAGATGTTGATCTTGCCGTAGTCGATATCGCAGATGTTCGTGCAGACACGGTTCAAGAAGTGACGGTCGTGCGAAACGACGATCACGGTGTTTTCAAAACGTTCGAGGTAATCTTCGAGCCAGTTGACGCATTCGAGGTCCATGTGGTTCGTCGGTTCGTCGAGCAGAAGGATGTCCGGGTTGCCGAAGAGGGCCTGGGCGAGGAGGACGCGGATCTTTTCGTTCGCGTCGAGTTCCTTCATGAGCTTCGTGTGGGATTCTTCCGGAATGTCGAGGCCCTTGAGGAGCGTACCGGCGGAGGATTCCGCTTCGTAGCCGCCCATTTCGCCGAATTGCGTTTCGAGTTCGATGGCTTCCATGCCTTCGTCTTCGGTCATTTCCGGCTTGGCGTAAAGTTCTTCGCGGCGCTTGCCGATCTTGTAAAGTTCCGGGTAGCCCATCATGACCGTGTCGAGAACGGTATGTTCTTCGTAGGCGAAGTGATCCTGCTTCAAAACAGAAAGACGTTCGTTCGCGTCATGGGTGACGTCACCCGTGTTCGGTTCCAATTCTCCGGAAAGGATCTTCAAGAACGTGGACTTGCCGGCACCGTTTGCACCGATAATCCCGTAGCAATTACCCTTGCGGAAAGAAAGGTTGACATCTTTGAAAAGCACGCGGCTTCCATACTGCAGACTAACATTAGAAACATTGAGCATGGCGCCAAAGATAGTAATTATTCAGAGAGACTCAAAATGCAGGCTTCGCGAATGCGCCACATTTCTTCGGGCGAATAGGGAAGGAACATTTCGTCGAGCCATTTTTCCATGAACTGCTTGTGGTAAGCGGTCTTTTCCACGGCGACGTTTTCGGGGTCCAAAAGCTCGCGGGTGTCGAGAATTGTGTTTTCGAAATCTTCGATGAATTTGCCCGGGCGCGTGTAATCTTCGAACTGGCCGTTTTCTTTTAAGTAGCAGTGCGCTTCGGGAATGTAATCCAAGTGAAAATGATCCAGGACGTCTTTGACCTTGGGCGTGCTTTCGGCGCTCATCTTGAAAGCGGAAACCATCAGATGGACGTCGGGAATGGAATTCTCTTTGGCGATGCAGACGAGGATCGCATGCTTTCCGCTGCACGTTCCGCGGCCTTCGGTAAGTACAAGGGAAAGATCCTTCGGGTTCGAGGTTCTGCCGTAGGGGAGATTTGCCACGTAATCCTTGAGCGCTTCCCAGGTGGTAACGCCTTTTTCCTTGGCGAGGTTTGTGAACGGAGCGTTTGCGGTCAGATGGGTCATGGTCACTTTTCTCTTGTTACTTTATATGTAACCTTTTTCGGAAGACGGGATTTTAAAATAAAAAAGCGGCCCCGTTTGGGACCGCTTGAAGTTTTTTACTTGGCTGCGACAGCTTCCGGCTGTACACCGTGCGACTTTTCGAGATCGCGTGCGTTGATGATGAGCATCTGCAAGCGGTTTTCGATGTTCGCAAAGCTTGTATCCGGATCGTAGTCGAGAGAAAGCACCTGGATGTGCGGGTATCTCGCCTTCACAGCCTTGGTGAGGCCGCGGCCGGAAATGTGGTTTGCCAAGCAGGCGAACGGCTGCACAATAATGAAGCTGTTGATGCCGTGCGGAGCGTTGTAAAGGATTTCGCCCGGAATCAGCCAACCTTCACCGGTGTTGTACGTCGGGTCAATGATGTCGCCGACGAGCTTGACGAGTTCGTAGCAGTCTGCGTGATGCTCGTAGAGCTTGTAACGCTTGTAATGCTTCTGGATCGTCTTCACCGCGTGCGTGTAGATCTTGGCCGTAATACCGCCGATGAGCCAGTTTTCGATCGGCTTTGCCATGAGGCCGCGCTTGAGCTTTTCACGGCGGACGACTTCGTCCACGCGGAAGAAGTCCGTCATGCCCGGCAGGTAAACTTCCATGCCGTTGTTGATGAGGTATTCTTCGATGTGGCCGTTTGCGCCGGCGTGATAGTTCATGAGAATTTCGCCGAGAAGAGCGACGCGCGGTTTGCGGTAGCTCGTGTCGACTTCGATCTGGTTGAATTCTTCGATCGCCTGGTCGAGCATCAGGAGCGCATTCTTCGGATAGGCGATTTCCTTGTTCGACGTGTAAGCGATTTCTTCCATGATCTTCGGCATCCACTTATCGTAAACGCGCTGCGTGTCGCCTGCGTGAAGTTCATACGGGCGGCTGCGGCGGTAGATCGTTTCGATGCAGTCCATCGTGGTCAGACCCCAGAGCATGTGCAGCTGGAACGGAAGTCCAAGCTTGAAGCCCGGGTGCATATCCTTTGTGTCGGCGCCGGTCGTGATGATCGGCACGTCTGCGTAGCCCATTTCGTCCAAAGCCTTACGGGCGAGCGTTGCATACTGCACGGCACGGCAGTTTTCGCAGTTCTTGGAAAGGCCGACGCAAAGCTGGTCGTGCGGAATTTCCGGGTGCTGCTGAATCCACAGGAGGTTTTCACCGATGTTCACCTGTGCCGGGAAGCAGATGTCGTTATGCACGTACTTTTTGCCGAGGGCAAAGGCTTCTGGGCCGCCGAGCGGGAGCTGTACCGCGTTGTAGCCGAGAGAGCGGAAGTACGCCGTCGCGAGAATGCTGAACGAATAGGAAAGGTTCGGGACGAGAACGGTGCGCTTCTTCTTGTCGGTTTCGAGGAACTTCGCCGGGTAAAGCGGGCCTTCTGTCTTCGGCGGGAACTTGACCTTGCGACGGGCGCGAACCGTTTCGATAAAGCTCTTGACGCGGATGCCGACCGGGCCGCGGGCGTCACCTTCGTCGAGCTTCAACATCAGAAGTTCCTTCATGGAAACTTCGTGCAGCATACGGTTCATTTCGTCGGTGAGGACCGAGTCGTGACCGCAGCCGAAGCTCACAATCTGAACGAGTTCAAGAGACGGATCCTTGCCGGCGAGCATCGCCGCACCGAGCATACGCATGTGGAACGTGTTCTTCACTTCCATACGCGTGTGGTGGTCGAGATCTTGGTCGAACACTCCCGGGAGAGATTCCGTCGTGAGGACTGGAATGCCCATGCTCGTGAAGTGCTGTGCAATGTTATGGTTGATGAGCGTATCGGCGTGATACGGACGGCCTGCAAGGCAGATGGCGAATTCGCCGTTCTTGCGAACGTCGGAGAGAATCTTTTCGCCTTCTTCGGCCAAGGTCGAACGGAAGGTGCCGAGAGCCTTTTCACCTTCTTCCACAGCCTTCTTGAGGATGCTCTTCTTGATGCCCCAGAGTTCGTGGAAGTAGGCGACGGTCTGCTTTCTGCGCTGATCCGTATCGGTCCAGTGGAAGACCGGCTGGATCATCGGAATGCCGTAGTTGCCTTCCGGATCATCGGAATTGCGGCTGACGTCCGGGTAACCCTGGACGACCGGGCAAACGGCTGTCGCCTTTTTGAACTTGGTGTGATCGCTCGGCATGGCAACCATCATCGGGAAGAAGATGGAATTGACCTTCTTGTCGACGAGGTCCAGAACGTGACCGTGGACAAGCTTTGCCGGGAAGCAGATCGTGTCGCTCGCGATGCTCTGCAGACCGCGTTCAAAGAGCTTGTAATCGCTCTGCTTACTGATGACGACCGTGTAGCCGAGAGAGGTGAAGAAAGCCTTCCAGAACGGCAGGCTCGACCAGAAGTCGAGAACACGCGGAATACCGATTGTTTTGCCGGTCTGCGGAAGGAGCTTTGCCGGGGCGTAGTCCTTCACCAAAAGCTGGTTCGTGCGCTTGACCATGTCCGGCACGGCCATCATCTTTTTGGTGATTTCGGCGATGAGCTTCTTTGTTGCCGGATCGTCTGGGTTGGCGGTCACTTCGCCGCGTTCGCAGCGGTTGCCGGTCACAAAGCTCTGGCCGTCACTGAAGGTGACGATGGTGCGGGAGCAGTGGTTTGTGCAGTATTGGCAGATCATGCCGGGCTTGTTGTCCCAGCTCAAATTGCGGGCGGCTTCGAGGCCGATGAAGGAAGTCTTGTGGTCCGGATTTTCCTTCTTCTTCTCTTCCATGAACTTTTTGGTGAGAAGGGCGACGCCGATTGCACCCATTTCGCCCGGGCGTTCCGGACGGATCGGGGTGATGCCCGTCTGCTGCTCGAAAGCGCGGAGGACGGCGTCATTTTTGAAGGTACCGCCCTGGACGACGACGTGCTTGCCGAGGGTTTCCAAGTTGCGGATACGGATCACCTTCGTGAAAACGTTCTGGATGATCGAGCGGCAGATTCCGGCGATGATGTCTTCCGGCTGCTTACCGTCACGCTGTTCCGTGATGATGGAACTGTTCATGAACACGGTGCAACGGGAGCCGAGCTGCGACGGATTCTTGGCGTCGAAGGCGAGCTTCGCGATCATTTCGAGCGGAACGCCGAGGGACTTCGCATAGGTTTCGATGAACGATCCGCATCCCGAGGAGCAGGCTTCGTTCAGAATGATGCCCGTGACGACGCCGTCGTGGACGGAAATCGCCTTCATGTCCTGACCGCCGATGTCGAGAATAAAGGAGACTTCGGGGCAGAGATGCTGGGCCGCGTTTGCGTGAGCCACGGTTTCGACCGTGTGGTAGTCCGCGTGGACGGCCTTGGCAAAGAGCTGTTCGCCGTAGCCGGTTGTGCCGACGCCCAGAATGTTCAGCTTGCAACCGTACTCTTCATAGCGGTCGGCAAGCTCGTTCAAAGCTTTTTTCAACACGGCGAGAGGTTCGCCTTCGTTGCTCGCGTAGAAGCCGTCGATGACCTTTTCTTCTTCGTTCACCAGAACGAACTTGGTGGTCGTCGAACCGGCGTCGATGCCGAGGTACGCGTTGATTTCGGAGCCGGGGAGCGGCTGCGGGTAGTTCTTGTCGGCGAGCTTGTGCTGCTGCTTAAAGAGTTCATATTCCGCTTCGTTCTTGAAGAACGGTTCGTTCTTGTCGGTACGGGCGGCGAGACGCTTCTCGTTGAAGTGGACGAGCATGTCGAGGGAACCGTCGCGGCGGTAACCGCAGTCCTTGTCGCCGAACATGCTGCCGACGGAAAGCGCGGCGCCGTAGGCGACGAGCACTTCGGAGTGTTCCGGGCGGATCGCCTGTTCGTCCGAGATGCCAAGACGTTCCTTGAAGGCGCGCACGAGCGTCGGGTTAAACGTCAAAGGTCCGCCTTCGAAAATCACAGGCGGCTTGATTTCCATGCCCTGGGCAAGGCCGCCGATCGTCTGCTTCGCAATCGCGTGGAAGCTCGAAAGGGCGACGTCTTCCTTCGAAACGCCGTTGTTCAACAGCGGCTGAATGTCCGTTTTGGCGAACACGCCGCAACGGCCAGAAATTTCATAAACCTTTTTACCACGAGCGGCGTAAGATTCGAACTGCTCCGTCTTGATGCGGAGGAGTCCTGCGACCTGGTCGATGAACGCACCGGTACCGCCAGCGCAGACACCGTTCATACGCATGTCGCTAGCAATCAATTTGCCCGAGCCTTTGTCCTTTTCGAAGAACACGACCTTGGCGTCTTGACCGCCCAGTTCGATCGCGACTCGGGATTCCGGATGGGTCGTTCTCACGGCGAGAGCGTTCGCCACGACTTCTTGCACAAAGAAGGCATGCGTCGCTTCTGCAAAGGGCTGACCGCCCGATCCGCAGAAGGCGACACGGAAGTTCTTATCGGGGAACAAACCGTGGGCTGTAGCCAGCACATCGTGTACCTTTTGCGCCTGCATGGCATTATGGCGCTCGTACGTAAAGTGAAGCAGTTTTTCGGTGGCCGGATCTACAACGGCGATTTTGACAGTAGTCGATCCAACGTCGACTCCAACCCACAAATCGTTATTCTGATTGCTCATAGTGCCCCAAATTTAGAAAAAATGGCATTGCTCCGAAAGAGACGCGTATTATATTTGGCGCATGCATCATTTGATTATTCCGGGGCTGAACAACTCGGGGCCAGATCATTGGCAAAGTTTTTGGGAAAAGAGCCTTCCCGATACGAGTCGCGTTGTGCAAGAAAACTGGGATCATCCAGAGAAATGTGATTGGGTAAGTAGGCTTTCGCGGTATATTTCCAAGTTAGATTCCGATACGGTGCTTGTGGCGCATAGCCTTGGCGTTGTGACGGCTGTCGAATGGCTACTAGAAGAGAAGAATCCGTATGTGAAAGGCGCTTTCCTCGTGGCGCCGCCGGATGCGGATTCTGTGGAAATTATCCACGATTTTGCGCCGATGCCCATGCAAAAACTGCCCGTTCCGTCGATGGTGATTGCCAGCACGAACGACCCGTTTGTGACGTTTGAACGTGCCGAAGCTTTTGCCAAAGCTTGGGGTTCCGCCTTTGTAAATGTGGGGAACCTGGGGCATATCAATGCGAAGACGCACCTGGGGGAATGGCCCGAGGGCAGAAGGTTCCTCGCCGAATTCGAAGCCTCGATTTAACGCAAAAAAGCCGGTTTTGACCGGCTTTTTTTTGCTCAAAAATGGGCGATAAAACGCCCGATTTTTAGATAAACGGGAAGATTAATCCTTCGCGTTCTGGAATTTTCCGAGGAAAACCTTCGTTTCGCGGGCGACGACACCGCTCAAAAGGATGAGCGCGATGAGGTTCGGGAATGCCATCAGGCCGTTGAAAATATCTGCGCTGGTCCAGACGGCGCTCACGGTGAGGTACGGGCCGATGAAGACGGCGAGGACGTAAATCCAGCGGTAGGCGAGTTTCTTTTTGCGGCTCTTACCGATCAGATACTGCAAACATTTTTCGGAATAGTAAGCCCAGCCGAGGATCGTGGTGAAGGCGAAAAAGGCGAGCGAAATCGTGAGGAAGTACGGCGCAAATCCGCTGCCGATCGGAAGAATGCTGAACCCTCTGCGGAAAGCTTCCATGGTGATGTTCACACCTTCAAGTCCAAGGCTCGGATCCCAAGCGCCCGTGATGACGATGATGAGGCCCGTCATGGTGCAGATGATGATCGTGTCGAAGAAGGTTCCGGTCATGCAGACAAGGCCCTGACGAACCGGTTCTTTGGTACGCGCGGCCGCGGCGGCGATCGGAGCGGAACCGAGGCCCGCTTCGTTGCTGAAGATACCGCGGGCGATACCCTTTTGCATGGCGATGAACATGGTACCGACAACGCCGCCCGTTACCGCGGACGGATTGAACGCGGCGCGGACAATCGTTTCGATTGCGGCAGAAATGTGCGAGAAGTTCAAAAGCAAGAAGAAGACGCAGATCAGCACGTAGAAAATCGCCATGAACGGAACGACGACCGAAGCGACTTTCGAAATGCGACGGAGACCGCCGATAATCACAAAGGCGACGCAGGCGGTAACGATCAGGCCCGTAATGGCTGTGGTGTAAGAAACTCCATGACCGCCGAGGTTCACAAATTCAGCGGAAGGGAGAATCGTATTTACGGCAGAAGTAATGCCGTTGATCTGCGTAATCGTTCCGATGCCGAAAAGTCCCGCGCCGATGCCGAAGATCGCGAAGAGGACGGCGAGCCATTTCATGTTCCAGCCGAAGCGTTCTTGGATCCCGTTTTGGATGTAGTAGAACGGACCGCCGAGAACCTTTCCATCGTCTCCGACCGTGCGATATTTGACAGCGAGAACGCCTTCCGCGTACTTGGTCGCCATGCCGAGGAAGGCGGCGAATTCCATCCAGAAGAGAGCGCCCGGACCGCCGGTTCCGATGGCCGTTGCGACACCGACGATGTTACCCGTTCCGATGGTCGCGGCGAGTGCCGTGCAGAGGGCGCCGAAACTCGAAACTTCGCCTTCGCCGTCCTTTTCGTTGTGAATCACAAAGCGCAGGGCATTGTGCAGGTTCAGAACCTGGAGGCAGCCGAGTCGAACGGTGAGCAGGATGCCGACGAAGAGGATGATGACGATCAGGGGAATGCCCCAGACGAGGCCGTCGGCGGTTTCCAAGAATTGATTCAGCGCTTCCACAGTTTTATCCTTTATTGATTATCAGCGGTGATTTGTTTGTGCTCCCGTCTGTATTCCCAAATGAAAATGATCAGTCCGGCAAGGACCATGAGAAGGCAAAGGGTCTGACCACGGCTCATTCCGATCAGATCGTTTCGGCCGAGGAAGTTGTCCGGGCGGCGGAAAAATTCGATAAAGAATCGGAAAATGCCGTAGCCCATCAGGTAAAGCGGAAGCATCTGTTTTTTGAAAAGCTTGTAATGGCTGAGCCAGAAAAGGATTCCAAAAAGGATGATTCCTTCAAAGAGCATTTCGTACAGTTGCGACGGATGGTGCAACTGAAAATCTCCGGCGGCGGGGAAGATCATGCCGATAGGACTTGTCGTGACTTCGCCGAAAAGTTCGCCGTTCACAAAGTTTCCCCAACGTCCCCAGCTGTAGCCGAGCGGCACCGCGAGAAATCCGAGGTTCAAAGTTTCCCAAACCGGAAGCTTGTTCTTGCGCATTCCAAGAATGCCAAAAAGAATCGCTCCGATCAAACCGCCGTGATACGACATGCCCGAAATTCCGACAAAGTAGAAGCCCTGTTCTGCACTGTAGCGGAAAGGCGTAATGATTTCGAGCGGGTTTGCCATGTAATGCGCCGGATTATAAAAGAGCACATAGCCGAGGCGCGCCCCGATCAGAATACCCGCGATCACCCAGGTGACAAAACTGTCCATCTGTTCCTTTTGAATGCCGATGTTCTGACGAACATTCGTTTTCCAGATGATCATGTAGCAGGTAAAGAAGGCGAACAGGTACATCAGTCCGTACCAGTGTACCGGGAAATTCAAACCGGGAATCGTAAGAGCGATGCCGTCGAAGTGCGTCGGAATGAGATTCCACCATGTCAAATCTGTCGCTTGGGTCATTTTAGTTCCCTCTTTCCCCAATAGTTGATGATGAGCGATGCGATCATGGACGAAACTTGAGTCCGGATCTTGCCGTGGGCTTGCATGATGACAATGACAATCGCCTTGTCGGGATTGGAACGGCTCTGGGCGAATCCCATGAACCAGTCGTAGCGGCCTTCGGGGTCACTTCCGTCGAGCGAGCCTGTTTTTCCGCCGATTTCCAAGTCTTCAAAGAAACTGCGGGAAATGTATTTGCTGCTCATGTACTTTCTTGAAGTGCCTTCGGTTGCGGTCGCATGCAAGACCTGTCGAAGTCCGAGGTAGGCGTTGTCGCTGAATTTTTCGATTCCGAGATGGAGCGGCTTTGTCGGAGCGTGACCGTTTGCCCCGTTTTTGTCCCAGGGAACTTCGAATGCTTTCTGGGTGACGACGGCGCGCATCATGCCAGCGGCCTGCAAGGGGGAAATCGTGGTCTCTTGGGTAAAGCCGCAGGCGACTTCGGCTAGTCCGTAACCGGTGTCGGGCGGATTGTAGTGGCTGCGGTTTGGAATGCCTTGCGGATAGTTGCGGTTGAACCCGAATTTGCTCGCCGCTTTTTTCAGGCGGTTTGCGCCTACGTTCATGCCGATCAGGGCGATGGGCGGATTATAAGACTTGGCAAAGGCGAGGTGAACCGGAGCGGTCGGTCCGCGGTAATTTTCGGGGACGCTCAGCTGGCGCTTGTAAAGCGTGTGGGCGCTGCCGATCATTGGGACTTCCGTGTTGACGGAATAGCGCTTCGAGTCGAAAGCGGCGGCGACCGTGATCGTTTTGGCAAGGCTTGCGGCGGGGAAGGTGGCGCGGGAAAGGTAGTCCGGAGTGCTCTGGACGATGCTGTCCTTGCGTTCTCCCCAGGCGAGGATTTCATTTGTCTTTGCATCCACGACGAGGTAAAGAGCGTTCCTTGGATGGTAGCGTCTTAAGTACGTGTCGAGAGTGTGGGCAAGGCCTGTATCCTTTTGGGTGTACACGTGGTCGAGGTTGATCGCCTGGAAGTTGCTTTGTTCCAGATGTTGCGGTTCGACCGTGTCGGGAAGGATGCGCTGGGGAAGGGAATCCTGGACCGCCTCCGAGTTTTCGGAAATGTCGGTTTTGTAAGAGTCCGCTTCGTCTTTGTCTCTAAAGGCGCAGCGGGTACATTGAACAACGCACAAAAAGGCGAGGACAATCAGAATCACCCGGTTGATTCGTCTAATGAGCGGGGGTAGAGGCTTTTGGGCAAGCATCTTCTCTATTTAACGAGATGGAAAATGGTCTTCTTGTAGTATTCAAGCTCTGCGATGCTTTCGCGGATGTCGTCGAGTGCCTGGTGGCGTTCCTGCTTTTCGAATTCAGGCAGGTCCGGGAACCAGCGGAAGGCGAGTTCCTTGATGGAGGAAACGTCCACGTTGCGGTAGTTCAGCCAGCTTGAAATCTTCGGCATGTACTTGTACAGGAATCGGCGGTCTTGCGTAATGGAATTTCCGCAGAGGAGGTTGCCGCTGTGGTCCTTGTCGTGGCCGACGGTGAACTGCTTGATGAAGTCCAAGGTCACTTTTTCGGCGGCGGCGAGGTCGTACTGGGAGTGGCGGACGCGTTCCACTAGTCCGCTCTGCGTATGATGTCTTGTGTTCCAATCGTCCATGGAACTCAGGATATTTTCCGGCTGGTGGATGGCGATAACGGGACCTTCGCCCAAAATCTTCAAATTCGGGTCAGTAACAATCGTCGCGATTTCGAGGATAACGTCATGATCGGGATTTAGACCCGACATTTCGAGATCCATCCAAACTAAATTCGGTGCAGTTCTATTTTGAATACTCATTTAATACGAAATTTATAAATTTATGCCGTTATTAATGAAATCCAGCCACCTTTCGGGGTGGATCACCTGAAAACAAAAGGAATAAAATGGAAGAAGTTGTTGTTACTGGTATGGGCTGCGTTTCGTCGCTCGGTAATGATCCGGATACGCTTTGGGCGAATCTTCTCGCCGGCAAGTGCGGCATCTCGAACATCGAAAAGATGGATACGTCTGCCTACGAAGTGCACTTTGCTTCGGAAGTGAAGGACTTTGACGATTCCGAAAATTTCAACGCCCGTGACCAGAAGCGTTACTCTCGCAACATCCGTTATGCGGTCTATGCTGCATTGAACGCGGTCAAGGATTCCGGTTTGAACCTCGAACAGGTGGACAAGACCCGTGCTGGCGTGATCGTCGCTTCCGGTATGGGTGGCATGGACATCTATTATGATGGTTCTGCAGCTCTCGCTACGAAGGGCCCGCGTCGCGTGTCCCCGTTCTTCATTCCGATGTCCATTACGAACATGGCAACGGGTGAAATCTCCATCCGTCTCGGCTTCATGGGTCCGAACTTCGTGACGACCTCTGCTTGCGCTTCCTCCAACCACGCTTTGATCGCCGCTGCAGACCAGATCCGTCTCGGCCGCGCTGACGTGATGGTTGCTGGCGGTACCGAAGAAGCGGTGACTCCGGTTGCTCTCGCTGGCTTCGCCAACATGCATGCCCTTTCCCGTCGTAACGACGATCCGGCTCATGCATCCCGTCCGTTCGACAAGAACCGCGATGGCTTCGTCATTGGTGAAGGTTCCGCTATCATGGTTCTCGAAAGCCGCAGCCACGCTGAAAAGCGCGGTGCAAAGATTCTTGCAACGATCGCAGGTGTCGGCCTTTCCGCTGACGCTCACCACATTACCGCTCCGCGTGAAGACGGCGCAGGTGTGAAGCTCGCAATTGAAGCCGCTCTCCGCGACGCAAAGCTCGAACCGCAGCAGGTCGGCTACATCAACACGCATGGCACTTCCACTCCGCTCGGCGACGTGGCAGAATGCGGCGCCATCTATGACGTTTACAAGGGCGACGTGGCCAACTTGAAGATCAACTCTTCGAAGGGGATGATCGGTCACATGCTCGGTGCTGCTTCCGCGATCGAAGGCATCATCACCATCAAGTCTCTCATCGACCAGAAGGTGCATGGTTCCATCAACATCGAAGAACAGGATCCGGCGATCAAGCTCGACGTCTGCAAGGACGGCTCTGTCGATCACAAGTTCGACTACGCGATGTCCAACAGCTTCGGCTTTGGCGGTCACAACAGCGTTGTGATCTTCGGCAAGGCGAAGTAATTTCTGAATTCTCAGTAAAACAAAAGGCCCCGTAAGGGGCTTTTTGTTTTACATATTTACAATCTATTTCGAAAAGTTGCCTGAATTTTCAATCAATTCAGCAGAATTAAAGCGGCAAACAAACATCCCGCAGCGGTGATGAGTCCTAAAATGGTGCCCCAACTCACAGAAGAACTTTCTACTGTGCGAAGATTGGTTCGATTTTGAATGTCGGGACGTAATCGGACTTGGATAATCCTATCGTTTAAAACAACGATTCCGATGTATGTTGGAATATTGTTGTAGATATTTACACGATCTTTATCGGTAGGCATAAAGATCGATCCGTCTTTGCCTGATTCATAGAGGTGAGATCTAAAACTATAGATATATTCTGTTGTATCTTGGTGTAATTCGGTGACGACGGCTGCGCCCAGTCTTTTGTGAATTGTCGACCATTTTTGATTTGTTCGGAGAGATGCGACGACATCATCATCAATCCATTTTTCTGTAAAGAGATGTGACGAAGAACAGCCTATTAGCGTGAATGCGATAATGGTGAGAAAAAACAAAATTTTCATGGCGGATTCTCAAAAATTCAATGGTAAATATAAAATATACGATTACCCATGAAATTTCCTATCCCTCGCTGTAGGCGTCAAATAGGGTGAAATTAGAAAGTAAGATTTTCAGAAATTTCTATCGTTAACGCGTGAAAAAATTTATTTCCCTCTTTTTGATTTTGCTCAGCTGCGGGATCGCTTTTGCAGAAAGCGCGGATTCCACGGTTGCTGCCGGAACGCAAGTTTCGGCGGATACGGTCCACTGGCGCGATGTGAATTTTTCGTACCGCGAAGAAGATCCGGGCTTGGATTCTCTGCAGGTCTTTTCGCCGCTCAAGTTCAGCGGTATGGTGGCGTTGACGGCGGCGAGTTACGGTGCGGCTTATGGGCTTGTCTTTGCCAAGGGCTGGTGGGAAGAAGAAGGTTCGGATTTCCATTTTGAAAACGATTTCGAGTATGCGAAGAACCTGGACAAGTTCGGGCATTTTGCGGCGGGCGTCGCAATTGCGGAACTTTTTTACCAGGGTTATTACTGGTCGGGCCTCACGGAATTCCAGTCGTATGCGGCGGCTGCGGTTTCGGCGATGATGACCCATGTAGCGATCGATGTGAAGGACGGTTATTCTCCGGAATGGGGCTTCAGCGTTTTTGACGTGCTTTCGGGAACGCTTGGCGGCCTTTATCCGATGGCGAAACGTTATGTGCCGGCTTTCCAGTATTTTGACCTCAAGTGGAGCTATTGGATTAATTCCAAGGCTTATTACCGTCAAAGCGATACAGGCGTATTCACGGATGATTATTGCAACCAGACTTTTTGGCTTTCGCTCAAGGTGCACAAGTTCTTGCCCCAAGGGGCGCGCAAGTATTATCCGTCTTGGCTTGCGCTTGCTGCCGGCTTAAGCATTGACGAGGGCGTCTTTAAGCATGAAAAGGGCAAGTACGAAGTCTACATTGCGTTGGATTACGACTTTGAAGCGATTTTTCAACCGCATGAACGTTGGGCGCGCAATCTCGTCCGTTGGATCAACTACTTCAAGCTTCCGGCCCCGACCATCCAGGTTTACCCGGACGTGAAGTTCCATTTGCTCTATCCGATCAAGTTCTAAAGCGAGGGAAGTTTATATTTTATGGCTATGAAAAGTGCACTGATTACAGGGATTACGGGCCAGGACGGCTCTTACTTGGCTGAACTGCTTTTGGAAAAAGGTTACAAGGTGTACGGCCTTGTCCGTCGCAAGAGCAAACTGGACTTTAACAATGCGGAACATTTGAAGGGCCAGGTCGAATTCATTTTCGGCGATATGACGGATTCCGCATCGCTTCTCCGCGCCATGGAAATTGCCAAGCCGGATGAGATTTACAATCTCGCGGCGCAGTCCTTTGTGACGACTTCTTGGGAAACGCCGCTTTCGACCGCCGACATCAACGCGATCGGCGTGACGAAGCTCCTCGAAGCGGTGCGCCTTGTAAAGCCCGAAACCCGCGTCTATCAGGCGAGCACGAGCGAAATGTTCGGCAAGGTTCAGGCGGTTCCGCAGAACGAAACGACTCCGTTCTATCCGCGCAGCCCGTATGGCGTCTCCAAGCTTTACGGTCACTGGATCATTAAGAATTACCGCGAAAGCTATGGCATGTTCGCCTGCTCCGGCATTCTTTTTAATCATGAATCCGAACGCCGTGGTGCAGAATTCGTGACGCGCAAGATTACGATTTCCGTTGCGAAGATCAAGGCGGGTCTGCAGGAATGTGTGGAACTCGGAAACTTGAACGCGAGCCGCGACTGGGGACATTCCGCCGACTACGTCCGTGCGATGTGGCTCATGTTGCAGCAAGACGTGGCCGATGACTATGTGGTCGCATCGGGTGAAACGCATACGGTGCGTGATTTTGTGACGCTTGCATTCCGCGCAGCGGGCATGGAACTGGAATTCCACGGCGAAGGCGAAAAGGAATATGCAACGCTCCAGGGAACGGACCGCGTCCTTGTGAAGGTGAACCCGAAGTTCTTCCGCCCGGCAGAAGTGGATCTGTTGATTGGCGATGCGTCGAAGGCGAAGAAGGTTCTCGGCTGGGAACCGAAGATTTCTTACGAAGAACTGGTGAAGCGCATGGTCGAAAGCGACATGAAGCTTCTCGCCGAAGGAAAGATTTAATGCCGCAGACTCTAGTCGTCGGCGCTACGGGATTCGTGGGCGGATATCTTGTCCGCGAACTGGAAAACGCTGGGCACAGCGTGGTTCAGGCGAATTTCCCGGAATTCAATCTTCTGAATTTGGAACAGGTCGAAAAGACGGTGCAAGACGCTTCGCCCGATTACGTGGTGAACCTTGCCGCGGTGAGCTCTGTCGGTCAAAGCTGGAAAGATCCGGTGATGACGGTGGACGTGAACATCAAAGGCACTCTGCACCTGCTCGATTCCATTCAAAAATTTGCCCCGAAGGCGAAAACGCTTTTGATCGGCAGTGCGGAAGAATACGCGCCCAAGGATTCTCCGCTCAAGGAAACGGATGCGCTCGAAGCGAGCAATCCTTACGGCATCACGAAGGTCGCACAGGAAAACTTTGCCGACCTTTACCGCAAAAAGTTCGGAATGCAGATCGTTTGCACACGCTCCTTTAATCACACGGGCGTGGGGCAGCTGTTGAACTTTGCCCTGCCGAGTTTTTGCAAGCAGGTCGCGGAAATCGATAAAAGCGGAAAGCCCGGAAAAATCTACGTCGGAAACCTGAGCGCGATCCGCGATTTTTCGGACGTGGAAGATGTGGCGCATGTTTACCGCATGCTTCTGGAAGCGGAAAACGATTATACGGTTTACAACGTGGGATCGGGAAAGGCGCATTCCATGCGAGAACTTCTGCAGATGATCATCGACCTTGCGAAGGTCCAGATCGAAGTCGTGCAGGATCCGGAAAAGATGCGCCCGGTAGACATTCCGTACCTTTGCGCGGACAATTCCCGTGTGCAAAAGTTCTGGCGCGGCACGGATATTCGGGAGACCATTCGAAAAATGTTCTCCGCGTTCCGCAACGCTTAATTCAAAACTTTAGGAATTCAGACAGGCTTCCACAGCCTTCTGCATTTTATCTGTCATCGCGTCCCAGCTCATGCCGAGGGCGCGTTCTTTTGCGTTCGCTTCGAGCTTTGCCAAGCGTTCCTTGTCGTGCAAAACGGAGGCCGCTTTTTGGCAGAAACCTTCCACGTCATCGTTTTCGTACAAAAGACCGGTGATGCCGTCGACGACGGAATCCTTGAGACCCGCGACGTTGTTCGAAAGGGAAATGGTGCCGCAGAGGTTCGCTTCGATGTTGTTGATGCCCCAGCCTTCCTTGAAGGACGGGTTGATGAAGAGCGAGGAACGGCTTAAAAGGTTGCGCTTTTCGTCTTCGGAAACGCGACCGAGGAATTGCACGGAATCTTTGACGCCGAGCTGTTCCACCATCTGTTCGAGTTCCGGACGGAAGTCTCCGCTGCCGGCGATCTGCAGTTGAATGCCCGGTACGAGTTCACGCAGGCGCGGCATAGCCGAGATGACGAACTGCGCATTCTTGTACTTCATCAGGCGGCCGACGTAAGAGATGACGGGCGGATTCGCCTTGGCTTCGGTCGGGTGGAAATATTCCGTATCGATGCCCGGTTCCACGATGAACATTTGCTTGTAGCGGATGCCCATGTCGTCGATTTCTTCCTTGGTGCTTTCGGAGATGGCGAGGAAGTTCTGGTTGCGGTAGAAGAGCGCGACAGCGCGTTCCATTAAATAAACGTACAGGGCGATGGGGAAGATCGTTTCGCGGAAGATGGACTTGCGGAAGAAGTGCATCACCATGTGGAGGCTCTTGGTGTCCTTGAGGCAAGTCGGCGTGAAGAACGGGATCTTGTTCAAATTTTCGACAACGAGATCGTATTCTTTGCGGTGTTCTTTGACGTAGCTGTGCGCGCTCAAGTTGAACAGGAACTTGTTTCCGATGCGGACCGTGCGAACGCCATCGATGAATTCTTCGTTCGGAAGTCCTTTGACGCGGTGAGAGAGGAATGTGACTTCATAACCGCGTTCGTTCAAGCGCTTGAAAATCTCGTGATGGTAAAGTTCTGCACCACCCGCTTCCGGATTCTTGATGTCTCGCCAGTTAATCGCTAAAATTTTCTTCTTCGCCACGTGAAACTCCGTCTTTTTTTTGAAAATTAACAATTTAAGCTCAGTTATTAGGTATAAGTGATGAGGTATTAGGTAACTCTTCGTCAACTAATAACTCATACTTGATAACTTATACTTTCTACAGCTCCGCTTCGATCAGTTTCAAAATTTGGGGAATCACGACTTCGGGATGTTCGTTAGTGCTTGCGCCTGCGGCTTTTGCGTGACCGCCTCCGCCGAAGTTTCCTGCGATTTTGTTCACGTCGACGATGTAGTTCGAACGCATGCTGATTTTGTACTGTCCATTGACCGGGTAGATGAAAATTGCCACTTCGGTTTCGCTGACTTCGCGGATCGTGTCGACGACGGAACTTAAATCCATCGGGGTGACGTCAAAGCGCTGCATGTCTTCTGGCGTGACGTAAGAGTAAACCACTTTGCCGTTTAAGCCGAGCTTGCACTTTTCCATGGCGAGGCCCGTGATGAGGGTTGCCTTGTAGGATCGCGTGTAATACGTGTCGTTGATGATTTTTGCAAAGTCGCAGCCTTTATCGATGAAGTCACCGACTGCGTTCATGGTGCGTTTGCTGGTGCAGCTGAACTTGAAGGCGCCTGTGTCGTGGACAATGCCCAGGTACATGCTGTTTGCCGCGTTCTTGCTTACTTTGTTCGAATCGAGTTGGAAGTAGAGAACTTCACTGGCGGAACTTGCGTTCGGTTCAACGAAATTGACGTTGCAAAGATTCAGCGGATTGCTGATGTGATGGTCGATGTTGCAGGTGAACTTTGCCTTTTTCAAACATTCGGCACCGCCTGCACCGCAACGTTCAAAAGACGGCGTGTCCATCAAAAAGGCGAGATCGACATCGCGGCCGTCGTATTCGTGCAAAATCTGCGCAGCGCCGTTCAAAAGATTGTAGCTCGGCGGGAAGGCTTCGGCAAAGACTTGCACTTGAACATTCGGATAATTGTCCACGATATAATTGTACAGACCGAGGCAAGAACCGATGCAGTCACCGTCCGGACGGACATGTCCAAAAATCGCCACGGAACTCGCCTTCAAAAGCATTTCGTCAATCGTCATACAGGTAAACCTTTTTTTGGGGAAAAGTAACAAATTATCAATTTGGTCCGAGTTATTAGTTATAAGTTATGAGTTATTAGTAATCGATTGCTCAGACGAAATGGTCTACTGTAGCTGATACATTCTACAGTAGAAGTAATCCTCCCGAATTCACTGTTAATTGTTAATTGATAATTGTTAATTGATAACTGAAAATTTCCCTTCAAATGTTCCCCCTCTTCCTTCTGAATTTTCGCTTTTTTGTAAATTTCTACCCAAACACATCTCACATCAAGAAGGTTTTTCATGTCTCGCTTGCGCGTTTTGGTTTTTATGGGCGGTTATTCCACGGAACACGATGTTTCTGTCACCAGTGGTACCGGCGTTATCCGCGCGATGGATGGTTCCAAGTACAACATTCATCCGGTTTTGATTCAAAAGGACGGAACCTGGATCTGGTCTTCTCGTGAACTTTCTCCGTATCAGAAGGATAACTTCACCGAAAATTACTTCTACAGCTTGGAAGGCCCGAGTGCAAGACAAGAAAAGAATCCGGCTCTTTCGGAACTTCCGAGTGCAGACATCGCCTTCCTCGCTTTGCACGGTAAGTGGGGCGAAGACGGTCACGTTCAGGGTCTCCTCGAAAACTGGGGCATTCCGTACACGGGTTGCGGTCTTCTCGCCAGCGCACTCGCCATGGACAAGGTTCTTTGCAAGGCTGCTTACCTTTCTGTCGGCATCGATACGCCTCCGTACCGCGTTCTTTTCCGCGACGACTTCTCGGGCGATAAGCTTGTGGAAGCGGCAGACGCTTTGGGCTTCCCGCTCGTAATCAAGGACCCGGTGGGCGGTTCGAGCATCGGTATGGGCATTGCAAAGGACTTGGACGAAGCCGGTCAGATTGTGAACGATCTTTTCAAAAATTCGAACCGTCTCCTTTGCGAAAAGTTCATCAAGGGTCAAGAAGCGAGCTGCGGTTACATCGAAGGCGTGGAAACTCCGCTTCCGCCGACCGAAATGCGCATGACCACCCGTGAATACTTTGACTTTGAAGCGAAGTACAACGGCGAATGCCGCGAAGTGACTCCGGCAGAATTCCCGGAAGAACTCACAAAGCGCATCCAGGAACTCGCGAAGAAGGCTCATCTCGCCATCGGTGGCGCAGGCTACAGCCGCACGGACGTTCGCATCGATGCAGAAGGCAAGCTCTGGGCTCTCGAAACGAATACGCTTCCGGGCATGACGCCGACTTCCATCCTTCCGGCAGAAGCGGCAGCCGTCGGCATCGACTACACTCATTTGATCGACCTGATCATCGACACGAGCCTTAAGATTAAGCGTTAAAATGGAACTCGATCTCATTCTTGATACATCGCGCAAAGGCATTGCCCTCGGCATCTACTCCGCGGGGAAGCCTGTGTGTGAACATTTTGAACCGGAATCCCGCGGTGAAAACCTGGGACGGACTCTTGACGCCGCATTGGAACAGGCGAAGGTTTCTCTCGACGATGTGAAACGCGTTCTTGTGACGCTTGGCCCGGGATCCTTTACGGGACTTCGCACGGGGATCGCTTTTTGCGAAGGGCTCTGCTTTTCGGGAAAGCGTTCCTTGTACGGCATTTCGACGCTCAAGGCGTTGCGTTCTCTTTCCGCCGATGAAAATGCCGCGGTCGTGCTGTATGCGCGCACGGGCTTTTTCTACGTGGGAACGCAGACGGAAGAACTCTTTATTCCGGTCGAAGAAGCGGTTCAAAAGTTTGAAGATTTGAAGATTGCTTCTTTTGTCGTGGACCGTCGTTCCGCGGAAGAAGAACTGTTTAAGACTTTGGTTCAAAAGACGAACGCCCAGGTGATTGTTTCGGAAGGGAATGAAATCGCTCCGTTCTGCAAGTTCTTTGCGGAAGTGGAACCGAACATTGTGCAGAGTGCGAACTACATTCAGCCGTCCTATTACGAACGCCGTGGTGCGCAGGGGGTTATTCGCTAATGTCTGAATTTGCAATGACAGTCCGTGAAATGGAAGACCGTGACATTCCAGCTGTGCTCGAAATTCAAAATGCGACGCACTTTGAAAACTGGGATGAAAAGACTCTCCAGAGATTTCTGTCGAAGACGTACACGTTTGCGTATGTAGCAGAAGCTCCGGATGCGGCCGGCAATTGGAAGCTTGCGGGTTACGCCGTCTTCTCGCTCGCCGCCGATGAAGCGGAACTGCTTGCGATTTCGACTTCGCCGGAATTTCTCCGTAAAGGCGTGGCGACGGAAATCTTTGCCGAAGGCGAAGAAGCTCTTGCCGATGCGGGCGCTCGGAATTTCTACCTCGAAGTCCGCGAACACAATGAATCCGCTATCGCATTCTACCGCAACCTGGGCTTTGAAAAGAACGGGGAACGCGGAGGCTATTACTCCGACGGGGAAAATGCGGTCTTGATGACTCGTCCTCTTTAATGCGAGAATTTTATGAGCCGAATTTTTAAGCCGATTTCCGATATCCGAAAAGAGAAGCGCCACATGAAGATTGTGACGCGGGCTCGCATCGGTGTCGCTGTCGTTTTGTTGATTCTCCTCTTTTACGTTTTGATCTCTTACAGCGGCCACTGGCTTGTGAAGGACGACTCCTTTGATCATGTGAACTGGGTCGTCGTCTTGGACGGTCAGAGCGGCGATTTGGAACGTTCGGATTACGCGGCAAGGCTTGTGCGCGAAGGCATGGCGGATTCCGTGCTGATTTTGGGACGTCGCGTGTTCCGCGATAAGAACAATGCGGACTTTTACGCCGAAGACATGGAAGAAGTCGGCGGAGTCGATCCGAGCCGCATTTACATTTACCGCCACGACGATCCGAGTACGATTGAAGAAGCAGTCTCGGTCATTCCTTGGTTCAAGCGTCGTGCTCCCAAAGATACGGTCTTGCTGCTTACGGCTGCTCCGGCAACGCGCCGTGCGGCGCTCCTCTTCAATACGCTTTCCGGTGGACATCCCACATTCATCACGGTGGATCTGCACGATTGGCGTTACAATGCCAAGACTTGGATTTTTGAACGCGAAGCGCGTAAGAACTGGCTCCGCGAATGGGCTGCCATTTTGAATGCAAAATGGGATTTGCTCGGCGTGGACACGCTTGGGGTTTCGGACCGTCCGGTTCGCTTCCCGGAACCGTGGGAAAACGTGGCGTCTTCCAAGGCGAACGTCACCCCACCTCCGCTTTCTCAGTTGGTTTCGATCAAAAAGGCAATCGCTGCTCAGGATTCTACCGTCAAGGAAATTCAGGCAGAAGCTCAGAAAGAAACTTTGGCATTGCCGGATTCCCTCTAAAATAGGAGCTGCGGATGAAAAAGATCCTTACAGCGCTTTCTTTAGCTTGCCTCGCGGGCTGTTACAGTCCGGAGCAGTATGAGGCTTCGACTAATCAAAATCAAACAGCGGATTCGGATTTCGGAACGCTGTATGAAATCAACGGTGGAAAGCAAATTTGCAATCCATCCGTCACGCAGGATGAAGAAAATTATCCGGCTTCGATGCTCTGGCTCAACTTCTCGGGAACGTTGAACGTGGAAGACGCTCCGGAAGGCTATTCGACGACCGGTGCAAAGACGCACGACCGCTTGACCGTTTCCGATACCGCTGGCAAGGTTCTTTGGTATCTGATGAGAGATGAAGTCGAAGGCGTGGACTGTGAATTCCAGGATCCGGAATGGACGACTCACGGCAACTTTATCATCACGCTCGCCGCATCGAACGCAGAAGGTTCTAAGGGCTGCGATGAATTGAACTACGGACTTCTGGCAGTAAGACTTTCCGACAAAAAAACGTTCTTCCTCGCAGACAGCGGCATGGACGAGTCTGCGAATCCGCACCTTTGGATTGGCGAAGAACAGGATGAAGTCGACGAAGAAGATGCTTTGGCGAACTTCTTTGGAACAAATGAAGTCAAGCTCGTGTACATGAATACATCGGGCAAGCTCGTGTATGTGGATTATGCGAAAAGCGAAAAGCCGGTGACGCTCAAGGCTCCGAGTGTAGAAGGCTTGCTCGACGGCCCAATGATTTCTCCGGATGGAAACTTCATTGCTTACGATGTCCTTGAATCTTCGTATTCCTGGAGCTCTTACGTGCAGGAACTTTCTTCGACGTCTTCGCCGGTAGAAATAGAAAAGCTCGACGGCATGATTTCGAATCCGGTGTTTCCGCATTGGTGGAAGCTCGGTTCCCGTCTCTTTATTGTTTGGACGGAATTTGCCGCAGGAAACGCCTATTTGAACAAGAGCGATTTGACCGATGAAAGCACTTGGGCAGGTACGCTCGGCAGAACGGCGATGCGTGAAGTCACGGTGACGGCAGGCGCTCCGAGCGATGTCGCGGTGGAATGGAACGGCGACGTGCGAGAAATCGCTCCGGTTCCGCTCATCGGTGGACGTTCTCCGAGTGGACATTTCGTTTCGACGGGAACGAATAACGGTTACATGCTTTACATTCCCTAAGGAGACAGCAAGATGAAAAAATATTGGACACTCGCTCTTGCGGCTCTTTGCGGTTTTTCGCTTTCGATGCTCGTTCCGGAATCTCCGGCGACGCCGTGGCAGTCCATTGGCGGTTGCGGTGCTGGCGGTAGCGGTGGCGGCGCTTCGGATGGAATCAAGTGGATCGGTCAGGGCGTGAATGGCGGCCTTGTCGAAGCGGAAATCTTTACCAAGGCTTCGGTCGGTGAAAATTATTCCGGTCTTACGTTTACGCCGAGATTTTCGTTTAAGCCGACGTGGTCAACTTCGGTCGGGGTGACGCTTCCGTTTATGACGCATAGCGGTGAAGTGCAGTACCGCACGAACCAGGCTCCGGTGGACCGTACAACGGGCGGCTTTGGCGATATCTCGTTTGATATTTCGCAGATCGTCGGTGGCGGCGGTGCGGCGAACGTTTCTCTTGCGCTTACGATTCCGACTGGCCAGTATGATATCAAGCGCGGTACGGATGCTTCTCAGGAATTTTTGCCGTCGAGCTTCCAAAAGGGTTCGGGCGTTTATTCCGCGGCTCTCGGCTGGAATTATACCCGCGATACGGAAAACGGCATGTGGCTCTATTCTTTGACGTACACGCATCCGTTTAACGTGAGCTTTAGCGGTGAAAACGAATTCAACGATTCGTACTTTAAGGATTACGATACCGATGGCGATGATCGCTTTGAATACCACTTTAAGTGGTACGGCGAAAATGACTTGGGCGGATATACGCCGCCGAGCGTTTCCGCAAGCCTTGCCTACGCTTATCGCGGTCAGGAAAACTTTGTACATTCCTTTGGAATGACCTTCTCGGCACCTCTGGGCGTTGCCTGGATTCCGTCCGAAAAGGTGGGCACGTACGATCCGCGTCCAGACCCCGATCATAAGGCTTGGTCTGCCGCATTCGTTTACGGCCTTGAATTTTCTCGCACGGACTATCCGGTTTTCCTCGCGTTCTCGCTTCCGCTGCACGACAAGTCGAATGGCGCGGATGCGGATGATGAATACGACGAAAGTCCGATGCGCAAATGGGACTTGCCGGACTTTGGCGCGTTCCTCGAAGAATGGACTTTGGCAGTTGGCATCAAGGCCAGCTTCCTCTAAAATTGGACATAGGAGACTACTATGAAAAAACAATTCGCTCTTTCTCTTGCTCTTTTGGCTAGCGCCTGGATGGTAGGCTGTAGCTCTAGCTCGAGCGCTTCTGAAGAAGATTCTTCTTCGTCTTCCGCCGCTTACAATGCAGAGGATTGCACCCTTTCTGAAGACGGTGTCAAGATTTTGCTCCCGGCCGGAGATGAAGAATACAAGATCGGCGATTCCATCACGATCGTCTTTGTGGCAAAATATGCGAATGCGAACGGCTTTAACGTTCTTTACAAGGCGAATGCGGATGATGAAGGCTCTGAACTCTTTGCGGGCTCTGTAGGCGACGAATCTCCGGATGGCACGGAATGCACCGAAGCTAAGGCTCTCCTGACGGAAGAACTCACGCCTTCGACGGAAGCTTTCATTCGCGTGCAGGCTTATAACGCTCCGAAGATCCGTGCCAATTCCAACACTTTCACGGTGAAAGCGAAGTAAATTGGACTGCTCAATCGCTCTTGTCGGGGCAGGAGGCTTTGTAGGCTCTCACCTGCTCCAGGCTCTTTTGGAACGGACTCCGTGGAAAATCCTCGCTGTAGACCTGGATTTTCACCGGATTCAAAATCTGCAAACGCAAAAGGATTCCCGGGTGGAATTCCTTTTGGCAGACATTGCCGATCCGCAGATCATTCAAAAGGTTTCCCAGTGTGAAATCGTGGTGAACCTCGCGGCGATCTGCACCCCGAGCCGTTACATGAGCGAAGCGCTCGCGGTCATCGAAAGCAACTTTTCGCATCCCGCGGCCCTTGCCGAAGCCTGCGCTAAAACGGGCTCCTGGCTTATTTATTTTTCGACGTCGGAAGTTTACGGCAAGACCTCTTTTGCGTCAGAAGTTTTGGACGAAGATGCTTCGGATTTTATCCAAGGCTCGGTCAAGGCTTCGCGTTGGTCTTATGCGGTGGCAAAGCAACTTTCCGAACGTTATATCGCCGCGATTCCGAACTTAAAGTATTCGGTGGTGCGGCCTTTTAATTTTATCGGTCCTTGGATGGACTTTATGCCGGGCGTCGATGGCGAAGGGATTCCGCGGGTCCTCGCGAATTTTTCGAGTGCCTTGGTGCAAAATAAGCCGATGGTTCTGGTGAACGGTGGGGAAGCGAGACGCTCCTTTACATCGATCCATGACGCGGTGGACTTTATGTTTTGCCTTTTTGAAAATCGGGAAAAGGCTTATGGCGAAGCGTTCAACGTGGGCAATGCGAAGAATGAACTTTCGATTCGTGAACTCGCCGCTCTGATGCGCCGCGTGTATGCCCGCATTCTTTCCGTACCGGAAGAAAAGCTTTCTCCGTTCAAAGAACTTTCGGGCGAAGCTTATTACGGTAAGGGTTATGAAGATTCCCTGCGCCGCATTCCATCGGTCAAAAAGTCCAAACGCTTGCTCGGCTTTGAAGCTAAAATCCCTTTGGAAGAAGCCTTGGAAGAATCGCTTCGCTGGTTCCATTCGCATTATGCTTTGGAGTGTAAACGCTCATGACCCGCGACCTGTTCCTGTTCATTCCCGCGTACAATGTGGAACGGGAACTTCCGGATTTGTTAAAGTCCATTCCGTCTGCCGTTTTACTGCGCACGGCGGAACTTTTGATTGTGGACGATGGGAGCGCCGATAAGACTCTTGCCGTTGCCAAAAAGTTCGCCGATGAAGAAATCCGCACGAGCGTCCGCGTCGAATGCTTTGCAAAGAATTCGGGTTACGGCGCGGTCGTCAAAACGGGCCTCTTGCGCGCCAAGGAACTTTCGAAACTGTTGAACGTGAAGTTCGCCGTCTGCTTACACGGAGACGGTCAATATCCCGCAAAGTCCATTCTACCGATGATCGAAAAACTCGAAGGCTCGGACGCGGTCATTTGCCAAGGATCGCGGCATGCCTTGCAAGGTGGCGCTCGGGAAGGGCGCATGCCGCTTTACAAGATTCTCGGCGGAAAGTTTTTGACCTTGATCGAGAACTGCGTTTTTACAAACAAGCTTTCGGATCGGCACAGCGGCTTGATCGCTTACCGAACCTCTTACTTAAAAAAGCTCGACTTGAAAAGGCTCAGCGGTTCGTTCGATATTGATCTTGAAATCTTAGCGACTGCGGACGCGCAAAAGGAAAAGCTTTTGGAAATTCCCATTGAAACGCGTTACGCGGGTGAAGTTTCCAATTTGCGCGTGATTCCTTACGGCTTACGCGTGCTGCGGATTGCGCTCCGCCGTTTGAGAGGCTTTTATGGTTGATGTCTTGATTACCGGAGGCGCAGGCGTTGTCGGGGCAAGGCTTTGCAAAAAGTTCCTTGCGATGGGACTTTCCGTTCGCGTGCTCACGCTTCCGGGGCAGGGTGAAGTCAAACGCCTTCCGAAAGAAGTGGAAATTTTTTACGCCGATGTGACGGACCCGAAAACGCTTTCGCACGCGTTTCAAAATGTGCATACGGTTTGCCATTTGGCGGCGGTGATTCTCGCGAAGGACCG
>JAILDK010000013.1 GCA_024689485.1 Fibrobacter sp. | reverse complement strand
GGAAAAATTTGGAATAGATTAAAAAAGTGGTTGCTAACAAAAAGGAATGTAGATGAAAAACGCGTTTCCTCTTCTTGCCGTTGGCACTGCTTTGGGCCTGTTGCCAAGCCTTTTTTCCGCATGCTCTGAATCGGTGAATTCAGAAGGTGCGTGGTTTTCGGATAGTAATTTAGTAGGAATTTCTTCGTCATCGAGCGAGGACTTTTTGGAGTCGAAAGAGCTGTCTTCCAGCTCGTTTTTAATCCTATCGGACGCTTCGTCTGCGGATCCGGAAGGGGAAGAAAATTCCGAGCAAAATACTCAAGATTCGGTCGGAGTCGTTGTCAAAAGTTCCTCGTCGAATTCCGAGCGTTTTGCTTTAGATTCTTTGAGCAGCCGTGCGGAAATTTCTTCTTCGAGCGTGGAAATTTCTTCGTCGAGCCTGGAACGCCCTGTGCGTTCTTCTTCGAGCGTGGAAAATTTTTCCTCCGCTTTGGAGTCTTCTTCGTCGGTTTGGAAATATTCGAGCGGGGAATTTATTGTGGGTGCAGACATTTCGCACTTCCAAGAATATGAGGCTGCGGGCTACGCCTTTTACGATACCGATGGCGAGCAGAAGTCCATTTTTGAAATTCTGCGCAATCACGGTTTTAACTATATCCGCTTAAAAACCTTTGTGGCGCCACAATCGCCTTACGCCTATGCTTCGAGCGGCTGTGAAGTGGCGAACGCTTATGGAAATTATCCGTTTGCGGGCAAGGACAGCTTGATCTCTTACGCGAAGCGTGTAAAGGATGCGGGCTTTGGTCTGCTGGTAGATATTCATTACAGCGATAATTGGGCGGATCCTGGTAAGCAGCATGTGCCCTATCCGTGGCGAAGCATTACAAGTGCCGATGTAATGGCGGATTCCGTTTACGCTTACACGTACGATTTGATTTCTGCATTGCAGGCGGCCGGGGCGACTCCCGACATGGTGCAGGTCGGCAACGAAATTACAAACGGCATGATTCGTCACGCGCCTTCTTCGGATTGCTGGGGGAGCGATACGACGGCTTTGAACTTGTCGGTGAACGGCGGCATGGGAAGTTCGCAAGGCGTGCAGAATACGGCGAAGTATTTGAAGAGCGGTTTTGCCGCCGTAAAAGCGGTTTCGAGTTCCATTGTGACGATGGCGCACATCGAAAGTCCGCAGAATACGTCGACGATTCAGTGGTGGCTCAAGTCCATGGTCCAGAATCAGGGCGTGAGCTTTGACGTGATGGGATTTTCGGCGTATGAATCTTATTCGCATGGAAATCCTGCGGCGTGGAAATCTTTGATCCAGACGCTTTCCAAGACCTATTCGAATCTGAAGTTCGTGATTGCGGAATACAACGGTGGAAATTCCGATGGTTCTTACGATTACGACGACGCCCGTTACGAAACTCTCGATGCGATGAAAGGCACGAGTGCAAGCCTTGGGGCGTTCTTTTGGGAGCCGGCTTCGGGCGGCGCCTGGGGAGAATCGATGTTTGAATGGGGCAGCATGAGTTTAACAGCCCGGGCGCAGGATTTTGCGGAATTCGACGCTTTTGTGGCAAAATACAACCTCCGTTAAAACTCTGAATTGCGCAGGGGAACGGAAAATTCTAAAATTGGAGTATGGAGAAATTTTCTTTAGCCGCACTCGCTTTTTGCCTTTCGACATCCGCGCTTTTTGCGATGGATTCGGAAGAACGTTTGACCGCTCAGGAAGAAGAGCTTCGTTTGGTTCAGGAGACCTATGATACGCGAATCAACGAAGTCATGGAAACCTTGAACGAAAAAGATTCGACCGCGTTCTTTAATGCACGTGCCGAAGGAAAGTATGTGACGTGGAAAGATTTTGGCATTGAAATGCCGAGCCTTCAGATGTTCACGCTCAAGGAAGAACCTTACGGCTACACGCTCAAGAGCAAGCACAACGCGCGCGAAACGGTGACCGTTCTCGTGTACACGCGCGATGACGATCTGTATTACAAGACGACTGTCGGCAAGAATGTTTCGAACGATTTCAGCCGCATGGTCGAAGCGATCTTCGAATCGGATGGGGAAACCACATCGCGTGAAGGAACGGCTTGCAACAGCAAAGCGGTCTCTTGCATTGGCGGTTACGAAAAAGGCACCCCAGGCAAGAACAAAAAGTAATTCGACAAAGACTTAACCAGGGAACAGTATATGGCAGCAGAACTTGGATCGATTGGTACACCGCTGAGCACGAGCGCAACGCGCGTTCTCTTTTGCGGTGCAGGTGAACTCGGCAAGGAAGTCATCATTGAAATGATGCGCCTTGGCGTCGAAACGATTGCCGTGGACCGCTACGCAAATGCGCCGGGCATGCAAGTGGCTCACCGCAGCCATGTGATCAACATGCTCGACGGTGCGGAACTGCGCCGCGTAATCGAAATGGAAAAGCCGGACTACATCGTCCCGGAAGTCGAAGCGATTGCGACGCCGACCCTCGTGGAACTCGAAAAGGAAGGCTACAACGTGATTCCGACCGCCATGGCGACGCGTCTCACGATGAACCGCGAAGGCATTCGCCGTCTTGCCGCCGAAGAACTCGGCATTAAGACGTCCCCGTACCGCTTTGCCGATACCGAAGAAGATTTTAAGGCTGCCGTGAAGGCTGTGGGCATTCCGTGCGTCGTAAAACCGGTGATGAGCTCTTCGGGCCACGGACAGAGCACGGTCAAGTGCGAAGAAGATATCGATAAGGCTTGGAACATTTCCCAGACCGCAGGTCGCACGGGTAAGCCTTCCCGCGTGATCGTCGAAGGCTTTGTGCCGTTCGACTATGAAATTACGATGCTCACGGTGCGCCATGTGGGCGGTACGAGCTTCCTCGAACCGGTCGGTCACCATCAGGTGAGCGGCGACTATCAGGAATCCTGGCAGCCGCAGCCGATGAGTGCCCACGTGCTCGAACAGGCGCATGACATTGCAAAGAAGGTAACGGATGCTCTCGGCGGTCGCGGCATCTTTGGCGTGGAACTTTTTGTGTGCGGCGAAGAAGTGCTCTTTAGCGAAGTGAGCCCGCGTCCGCATGACACCGGCATGGTGACTCTCATTTCCCAGGATCTTTCGGAATTTGCCTTGCACGCTCGTGCAATCCTCGGTCTTCCGATTCCGAACATCGCATTCCGCGGTCCGTCTGCTTCGAAGGCGATTGTTCTCGAAGGCGAATCGGATAAGGTGCGCTTTAGCAATCTCGCCAAGGTCCTCGAAACTCCGGATACGGGCATTCGCCTGTTCGGTAAGCCGCAGGTGGGCGGTCACCGTCGTATGGGCGTTTTGCTTGCCCGTGCGAACTCCGTCGAAAAGGCGGTGGAAACGGTGAAGGAAATGCGCGAAAAGATCCGCGTCGATCTGTAAGAACATTTTGGATAGGAGGGCTCATGTCCGCTCCGCGTAAGTTACTTCTGTTGGATTCGTTTGCACTCGCGTTCCGCATGTTTTATGCGTATGCGAAAAATCCGTTGGTGAACAAAGATGGCTTGGATGTTTCCCTGGTGCACGGTTACTGGGGCGCAGTGCTGCGCATTCTTGCCAAGCATAAGCCGACACATTTTGCGATTGTAACGGATGTAGGCGCGCCGACGTTTCGACATGAGCTTTACCCGGAGTACAAGGCGAATCGCGGCCCGATGCCCGAAGAAATGGCAAAGCAGATGCCGCTCCTCGAAGAGATCATCAAGGTCAGCGGAATTCCACTGCTCTCCGAAAAAGGTTACGAAGCCGACGACGTGATGGCCGCCGCTGCGGAAGTCGCATACAAGGAAGGCTTTGAACAGATTCTTCTGGTGACCAAAGACAAGGACCTTTCGCAGGTGGTGAACGATCGCATTCACCTTTTCCATTTGGAAAAAGGCGCGGACGGCATTGACTTTGGACCGGAACAGGTCAAGGAAAAGTATGGCGTTCCGCCGGAACAGATCCGCGATTACCTCGCTCTGATGGGCGACTCTTCCGATAACGTTCCGGGCGTTGCGAAGGTGGGCCCCAAGACCGCTGTGCAGCTTTTGCAGGAATACGGCTCGATCGACAACTTGTACGAAAACCTTGACAAGATCACCAAAAAAGGCTTGCACGATAATTTGGAAAAGGGCAAGGAAAACGCCTTCCTTTCGCGCGAACTGGTGACGATCCAGTCGGCCCGCGGATTCAAAGGAACCACGGCGGAGCTTGAATTCAAAGGCATCGAAAGCGATGCGATGGCAAAGCTCTTTAAGGAAAACGAAATATTTAGCCTGATCCGTTTACTGGAAGATGTTCCGTCCAAGGCGGGATTCTCGGGTGAAATGCCGAAGCGGAACGCGAAGCCGTTTGAAACGGTTGTCGTGCGCACGACCAAGGCTTTTCAGGAAATGATGAAAGCGGTCGAAGGTTCGCCTTCGCCTGCAATCTCTGTGATGTACGACGGAACGAATCAAATGGAAACGCGCATTTCGGGCGTGGCCTTTGCGACGGAACCGGATAAAGGTTTTTACGTACCGCTCGGTCACACGGACGACATGGGCATTCCGCTGAACAATATCGATACGGAATATTTTTCGGATTGGTTTGTGCCGGCGTTTACGATTGCGCAAAAGCCGTGGCGTATGTTCGGTGCAAAGACCGCGTTGCATGTGCTTTCCTGGTCGATGGATGAACGTGTGGAACCGCACCAGGTTTTGGATGCGCAGATCGGTGCGTGGCTCGTTTCCCCGGGTGAATCCAAGTATGAGCTTGAAGAACTTTCGATGCGTTACGTGGGCAGGGATGTGCCTTTAAAAGAAACGCTCGTCGGTCATGGGAAAAATGAAATTGAATTCTGCCGTGTATCTGTGGATGATGCGGCGGAATATGCGGCACAGACCGCTGCGGCGATCTATGAACTTTGGGATAAGATTCAAGAGAAGCTTACACAGAACGGTCAGCTGAAACACTTTGAAGAAACGGAAATGCCGATTCTCAAGGTGCTCTTTAATATGGAAGAAAACGGTGCGTCTGTGGACTCCAAGGCTTTGCAGGCGCTTTCCACGGACTTCTCTTCGCGCATTGAAAAAACGGAAGAACTCATTTACCAGCTTTCGGGCGGAAATCCGTTCAACATCAGTTCTCCGAAGCAGCTCGCCGAAGTTCTTTACGACGATTTTAAGCTGAAGGTTTTGAAGAAAACGGCGACCGGCCGCAGCACGGACAGCGCCGTTCTCGATCGCCTTTTGAACGAATTCGACCTTTCGGAACAAGAAACTCTTTTTATCCAGTCGATTCTGAATTACCGCGAACTGAAAAAGTTGCAGAACACCTACGTGGAAGTTCTTCCGACGCTCGTGAACAAGGAAACGCATCGCATCCACAC
This sequence comes from Fibrobacter sp., assembly GCA_024689485.1. GTDB lineage: Bacteria > Fibrobacterota > Fibrobacteria > Fibrobacterales > Fibrobacteraceae > Hallerella. The sequence goes on along the minus strand of JAILDK010000013.1, from coordinate 9,492 downwards.
GAACTTTGTGCAGTGGGGAACGGCGACGGGGCGCCTTTCGAGCCGCGATCCGAACCTGCAAAATATTCCGATCCGTTCCGAAGAAGGCAAAAAGATTCGCGCGGCGTTTGTGCCGGAAGATCCTGTTCACAACGTGATTCTTTCCGCAGACTATTCGCAGATTGAGCTTCGCATGCTTGCCCATTTGAGCGAAGACGAAAAACTGATCGAAGCTTATAACAGCGGCATGGACATTCACGCGCTCACGGCTTCTGCGGTCTTTGGCAAGGATCCTTCCGAAGTGACCGCAGACGAACGCCGCCGCGCCAAGGTGGTGAACTTTGGCGTTCTTTACGGCATGACGCCGTTCCGCCTTTCGCGCGATTTGCACATTCCGATGGGTGAAGCGAAGGCTTTTATCGATGGTTACTTTAACCTGTACCGCGGCGTGGAAGCTTACGTGGAAAAGATCAAACAGTTTGCACATGAACACGGTTACGTGGAAACGCTTACCGGTCGCCGCCGCGCCATTTTAGGCATCGATTCGAGCGACCGTACGGAATGCCAGATGGCAGAACGCATGGCGGTGAATACGCCTGTGCAGGGAAGCGCTGCCGATTTGATTAAGACGGCGATGATCCGTGTGGCTAAGCGGATTGAAGAAGATTCCTTGCCGCTGACGATGATGCTCCAGGTGCACGATGAACTAGTGTTCGAATGCCCGAAGGATCGTGTGGAAGAAATGGGAAAGATCGTGCAGAGCGAAATGCAGAGCGCGATGGAATTGAAGGTTCCTCTCGTCGCTTCTGTCGGCTACGGTGCAAACTGGCTCGAAGCGCATTAAGCTTGGGTGAAGAACGCGGGGAGCGTTCCTTCTGCAAGCTCAATACATTCCTTTTTGACTTCGAGCGGTTGGCGCTTGATTAAAAATTCCAGGCGCATGGCGTCGTGCTTCGTTTTAAGTTCAAAGACCTTGAGAATTTTTTCCGGGGGGAACGCCTTGGTGAACTTGGCGCCCTTTCCAGCCTTGTGCGCTTCAAAACGTTTTTGCACGTCGGTCGCGTAACCGGTGTAAATCCGGTCGCCTTTGCAAAGCAGCATGTAGACGTAATGCGACATGCTGCAAAGTTAAAACTTTTAGACGAGACCGATGCGCTTAAAGTGCTTTTTCATGGCACGGCGAGCGATGAGAGCTCCGATGAACGAGCCAATGAATCCGCCGATGTAAATGCCGACGATTGGCCAGTTGGAAGAGCTGAGCTTTTCCAAAAATTCAATATAAGCTTGGTCCGCCATTTGGCTTGTCGTTTTAATGTATTCGTCGTGCATCACCCACAGCGGAAGAATCACGGAAGACGGCACAATACCCGAAATCGTGTAGGCAATGGTCAAACTCTTCATATTTTTCGGGAGAGACTTGAGCACAATCCCCACGACGGCGCCTGCGATCATGGCTGCAATAAAGCACGGCAGATTTCTGCCCGAAAGGAAGGTCATGAGGCCGAAGATAAAGTACACCAAAAAACAGCCGAGCAAAGGTCTGTCAATTTTGGAATAAAAGAGGAACATCGGAATGCCAAGCGCAATGCCCATGATAAACGGCAAGAGCGGCATACAAACCGGAATGTAGCCGAGGCAAGCGAGCATAAAAACGATGATGGTGTAAATTGCGCCGAAGACGCCCACATAGACGAGATCGCGAACGAGAGAGTTTTTCTTTTCCATAAAATCTCCGATTGAAAATTAAACAAGACCGATTCTTTTGAAGTGCTTTTTCATGGCACGGCGAGCGATGAGTGCTCCAATCAAGGCGCCGATTGCGCCGCTCGCATAAATCGCTGGCAGCACCCAGTTATGCTCGGGCATCGCCGCCAAAAAATCCACACAGCTTTGATCGCAGAAGGTGGCCGCCATCTTCAAATAATCTTCGGTCATGAGCCAAAGCGGTAACAGAACCGACGACGGAATGATGCTCGAAATCACATAAGAAATGGTGAGGCTCTTGGTACTTTTGCCCAAAAGCTGCATCGGAATGCCCGTAATAAAACCGCCGGCGACAATGATCGCCAAAAAGAGAGGCGAGTGACCGCATAAATAATAGAAGAAGCCGAAAAGGCTGTAAAAAAGTCCGCAGCAAAGGATTGGACGGTCAATTTTGGAATAGAACAAAAAGACCGGAATCGAAAGGGCGATTGTCAAGATCATCGGCAGCACCGGCATTAGAACGGGAATGTAGCCGAGGAAGGCGATGGTAAACGTCAAAATCGTATAGACCGCGTTGAAGACGCCCACATAGACGAGGTCACGAACGAGAGTGTTTTTCTTTTCCATAAAATTTCCGGGTGAAAATTAAACAAGGCCGATGCGCTTAAAGTGCTTTTTCATGGCGTGATTTGCAATGAGGGTTCCCAAGGCCGCGGCAATCAAGGAACCGATGTAAATCAAAGGCAAAACCCACTGCTTTTGGTACAGATCGGCTAGGAAGAGGACGGTTTCATGACTGCAACTATGGGCTGCCATTTCCATGTACTGCTTTGTTGAAATCCAAAGAGGAAGAATAGACGCCGGGGCAATCATACCGGTGATGATGTATGCCAAAGAAATTCCCTTGACCGTTTTTCCGAAGAAATGCAAAACGAGACCGGCGAGAAATCCGAATGGAATGATTAGCGGGAAAATGTTTATGCTGTGACCTTCGATCAATAGGGCTCCGGCAAGAATGCTGGAAAGCAACGTGCAACATAAAATAGGATGGTCGATCTTCGAAAAGAACAGAAACATCGGAATGCTAAGCAAAAGGCTGATGAGGATAGGATTGATTGGAATCATCATCGGGATATAACCCAAACAAGAAATGATGACGACGCCGATCATATAAACCGCGCCGAAGACGCCGACGTAAATCAGGTCGCGAACGAGAGTGTTTTGATTTGCGTTTTGCATTTGAGTTCCTTAATGGAAGCTGTAACGGATTTTGGTGGCAAAGGTTCTGCCCGGTTTGCTTTCGCCGTAGTTGTCGTAAGATTCTGCGTCGAGGAAGTTGTCCACTTCAAAACTCCAGGCGAGTTTATTTTCCCAAATCGAATATTCAATGCCGATGTCTTGGGAGAAGCTCGCTTCAATCTTACGATTCTGACGGGAGCTGATTTTCCAGCCGTAGTAATATTCGTCGGTGAAGTTGGCGCCCCACCAGATCTTTAAAAAGTCTCCGGAGTTCACAAGATCGCCCATGTGGAATTCGGCGAGATAGTTCATAAAGAAGCGCGGAATGTTCGGCATGATTGCATCTTTAGGAATGCCTTGCTTCGCGATGTAGTCGATATTTCGCAAATCCTGGAAGGTGAAGTTCGTGCCGAGTAAAACCCATTCGTTCACATCGACCTTGACATCGCCTTCATAACCCCAACCGCGAATCGGCGCCATGTTGGTGTAGGGAACAGCCATCTGGGTGGCGCTCAGATAATGGATGCGGTTCTTGTAATAGGAATAGAACACGTCTCCGTCAAAGCGGAGCCTTGTAATCAGGGGAACCTGCATCCAGTCCAAGGAAATGCCAATGTTAAAGTTGTCCGCTTCTTCGGGCTTTAAGCCCGTTGCCGCACTCACTTTAATGCCGTCGCCAAAGAGTTCATCGGGCGTAGGAAGGCGCACGGCGTGCTGGTAAGAGGCTTTGATGGCGAGCGGTTCTAAAACTTGATAAAGAATGCTTTCGTCGTAGCTCAAGTTTTTGTAATCGTTGGATTCGATTTCTGCGGCGTTGAGCATGGAAGTGCCCGTCGAAGAAATTTCCGCCTTCAAATAGTGGAACTTGATGCCTATCAGGTTTTGAAGTTTGTCGTTCCAGAATTTATTTTCAAGCGAAAGGCCCGTGGTGAGGGAATAAGTTTTGCCCGGATATCCGGCGGTATTGAAGCCTGCGGCTTCAGAACCAAAATCATCTTCTGGATTTTCCTTGTGAAATCTAAAGAGCGTGTTCCAGTAAATGAATTGATTCTTCAAAAATTGATAGTCCAAATTCAGTGCGTCGTTAAAGTCGTAAATTTCGACCGTGCGGAGCTTCGGAAGTCCCATGGCGATGAGTTCGCCCAAGTTTTTACTCGACGTGTCGCAAACGGTCCAGCTGCGGCAATGAATTTTACTCGTGTCGGTGATTTTATTTTCTGCGTAGCCAAAGGAGAAGTTGTTGTTAAATCCGAGATCCTTCAAAAAGAAGTCCTTTTTGGAAAGGCCGAAGTTCGAACCGAAATTGTAACCTTCCGCGTTGGTGTACAGAATGCGGTATTCGGTACCCTGAATTTCCTTTTCGTTTGCGCCGTAGCTTGCGCCTAACGAAATGTTGTCAAACCAGAAGTTCATCCAGTTGGCAAAGGCTTGCACGTTGTAAGACGTGTATTTATTGTGATCGCGGACGACGCTTGTGTCTTTTCCCGATGCGCTTTTCATGTAGGGCGACGTGAATTCGTAATCGTTGTCGGAATGGTTAAAATATCCCGAAACGCCGAGTTCAAGACTAGAACCATTAACGAGGCTGTCGATGGTATGGCTTGCGCTGACCGAAGCCTTGTGGGTATTGTAACTGGAGAAACTGTAAGCGGCGTCTACGGAATTCGTCGGACGCTTTTTGGTGATGATGTTGATCGCGCCGCCTGCGCCGTCGGTGGCGAATCGGGCGGGAATGTAGCCCTTGTAAACTTCGATATCTGCAATCTGTTCAATGGGAATGTCGTCGAGTCCCAGGTTTCCTTGTGTTTCAACAGGAATGCCGTTGACGAGAACTTTGATGTTCTTGCCTTCCATGCCGCGGATGTTGATTTTGCCGTCGCTGCCCATGCCGCCGGATTTACGCACCTTGACGCCCGAGGAACTGTTGATCGCCTTGGAAACGGTCTTGCTTGTGTTCTGCATTTCGGCGGCGTCGATGCTTGCGACGCTTTCCACTTTTTTCGCCTGCGCCTTTTGCGCTGCTTCTTCTTCGGTTTCGACGGAAAGTCCGTCTAAGACGGTGACGTCTTCGTCTGCGGACGCTGTAGAAGCGTTTACGGGGGCTTCGGAACTTTCGTTTTGTGTGGAGGATTCGGCTGCGGGTGTGGAGGGCTCTTCGCTTTCGATCAAATCATCGAAACTGGTGACGTCTTCGTCTTGGGCGAAAACAGAGGTGAGGCTAAAAAGAACTAAGCCTGAGAGAAAAATTTTGTGGAAAAATGGACTCTGCATAGTGATTTAAAGAAAAAGCCTCCACCAAAAAGGAGGAGGCCTTTTTTGCTTAAGAGAATTTGTTGGATTCGCTCTGCATTTTACTTGAGCGGAACGAGCCACATCGGAATCTGTTCCGGCTTGCCGAGGGTGTCGGTGACAGCGTCGGAACTCGGATCGTAACGGAGATACATGTTGCCGCCTTCTTCCGTCGAAACGGCAAAGAGAACGGTGCCAGCATCTTCGATGTACTTACCGTATGCAGCCCAGCTAGAGGTGTAGTCGATCGGAAGAACGTCAACGGTCTTCTTGGCAAGATTGACCTTCACCGGCTTCATCGTGTAAGCATAGTAGTCGTCCATATCATTCCAAGCCATCTTCATGTCCACCATCAGGTTCAGGAAACCGTAGACCACGTTGCCGTCGGCAGCAGAGAACGGGGCGAAATACTTGTAGTTACCCTTTTCGGTGTAGCCGTCGATTTCGAGATCTGCACTGACGAGCCATTCGTAATCTTCGTCAAATTCGGTTTCGCCAATCTTGATACGGAGGAAACCGTCAACCTGGCCCGGAGCGTAACCCCAGGAGGCGTTACAGTAGGTGTAGATGTAGTCTTCGGTAACGACGAAGGCCTGGTTCTGGGAGTCGTCCAAAGAACCCACGGCTGCGACGCGGTCATCCTTGGCGACAGCAATCACGGAGTCCGTTTCCACGTCGATGATAGCGACCTGAGCCTGGTTGCCCGTTGCATAGGCGTTCATGTTCTGCAAAAGACCGATGTAAAGGCGGCCATCCACGATGACGCCCGTACCCGGAGTCACTGCCGTAGCGGCGGAATCCTTGTATTCCGTGAGGTCGATACCGCCGGTAATCTTCATTTCTTGCGGGTCAAAGATGTAGAGGGTGTCCGTCTGAGCGCCGATGTAACCCTTGTTCTTGTCCACGAAGAAGAGGTGGTTTGCCCATGCGCCTGCGAGGGTGATCTGACCCTGCTGAGCGCCGACCTTGTTGTATTCATCCAAGGCATAACGGGTAATGGAACCCTTGTCCAAATCCGTCACGAAGATAGAGCCGTCGAAATAGACGACGCCTGCACGGGTACCGACTTCGATGAAGTCCGTGCCGAGATCTTCGATGTGATCCATCGACATGGTGCCGATGAACATGGTTTCGCCAGCGGCAATGGAGGTGGCGAATTCGCGGGTGTAATCCGAAGCTTCGTCGCTTGCGCTAGAGGAATCGCTGCTGCAAGCCATGAAGAGACTGCAAGCAAAAGCTGTGGTCAAGGTGAGAATCTTTTTGTTCATTGTTAACTCCTAGAACAAACATTTGGGGTTGGTGCGCCAATTTTAATAATCCAAAAAACAAAAACCAGCTCCATTTGGACGCTGGTGAATCCACAAAGTTAGAAGTGGCTAATATTTGAAAATAAAATGGAATGGATTTGTTTAATGTGTGCGGAGCATCAACTGCAAAAGCTTTTTCCGGTTTCCAGAAAGCGGGAAGGCGTCCAGAATTTTGCCGTGATCCAGCTGAATGATATGTTCGCAACTTTCCAAAATCAGTTCCGGATCGTGCGTGATAATGAAAACGGTTTTTCCCTTGGCAGCAAGGTCCTTCAAAATCTTCGACACGGCGAGCATCTGCTTGTAATCGAGACCGCTTGTCGGTTCGTCGAACACAATCACGTCCCGTTCGCAAGCGACACCGCTTGCAATCGCCACGCGCTGCTTTTGACCGCCCGAAAGCGAAAGGGGATGCTCATCCTTGTAATCGCCCAAGTTCAAGCTTTTTAAAATTTCAAATGCCTGATCTTCATTTTCTTCTTCCATGCTCAGCAGCACTTCGTCAAGGACGCTCTCCGTGAACAGCTGATGGTTCACATCTTGCATAATCAGGTACGTTCCAAGCTTTTTCGCGGCCCGCTTCTGCTTAAAAGAGCCTTGTAAACCGCAAAGGATTTGCGCAAGCGTCGATTTTCCTGCTCCGTTCAGGCCAATCAGAGCGGTAATCTTTCCCTTGGGAAGTTCGAGCTTTGGAATGTTCAAAACGGGGAATTTTTTTTGATAGGCGAAGGTCAGGTTTTCAAAAGTCAGGACTTCACCCTTTTCATTGTTAGCGGCTGATTTTTCGGCTGCGGCCGGGGAATCTTCCGTTTCGAGCGTGTTCAGATTCATGCAGCGGAGCCCGAGGGACGCAGTAAAAGCAGGGCCTTTGCTTTCGAGTTCCTGCGGGGTGAATTCCCGTTCGATGCGGCCGTCTTTTAGGTAGCAGATGCGCGTCGCCAAATTCCGCAGATAATGTAAGCGGTGTTCCACGATAAAGATCGTTTTGCCTTTTGCCTTCCACAGTTCAATGATCTTTTGCAGTTCCCCGATCGTGTAAAGATCCAGGTTGGCGGAAGGTTCGTCTAAAACAAAAATTTCCGGTTCTGTGGCGGCAACGGAGGCGCAGGCGATGCGCTGCTTTTCGCCGCCCGAAAGATGGAAAATGTTGCGGTCGACGAGACTTTCCAAGTGGAAGTCTTGAATGACGCGGTCCATGCGCTCGCGGATTTCGGCGGGCGGAATCGCGCGGTTTTCACAGCCAAAGGCGAGTTCTTCGGTCGTGTTGATGTTAAAGAATTGCGAACGAGGATTCTGAAAAACAGAGCCTACTACGGTCGAAATCTCGGCGAGGCTCATATCCTTGGTTTCGCGGTCGCCGAGCAGGACTTTGCCCTGCAAGTTGCCGTGATTGTAATGCGGAATCAGCCCGTTCAAAAGCTTCGAAAGAGTCGTCTTGCCGCAGCCCGATTCGCCAGCCAGTACCACGCATTCCCCGGAATGAATTTCCAAATTCAAATCGCGGAGTACCGCTTTCTCCATGTCATCCGTGTACGAAAAACTCACGTTTTGCAAGGAAATATTCATGCGAAAAACTCCCAAGGAAGACGGTCGCGCAGCAGATACAAAATCCAAACGGCAACCGTGTAAGCGATAATCAAAACATCTTGCACGTGAAAGCCTACCGCCGAAATATACGTGCGCTTGGCTGTGGGGGAAAGCCCTCGCGTCATCGAGGCGATCGAAAGTTCATCGCTAATCTTTGTAATCGAAACGAGCAGCGGAATCAAGCGATATTCTAAGAGCGAAATCGGATCTTTCCAGGCGCGCAAACAGAAAATGCTAATGCCGCGCATCCGCATCGCATGCCCAATGGATTTTGCTTCGTCAAAAACCGTTGGAAAAAATCGGAACATCACAGCGAGTGGAATGGAAATTTTTTTAGAAATGTGCATGCGTTCCATCGCCGATAAAAATTCGCCAATCGTCGTAGTCGTAAAGATGTAATACAGGAGAATTCCAATCGGCATCATGCGATACATCAAATAGAGCGGCGCCATGGAAACGGCTCCGACGATGCCGATATCATGCTCTTTGACGTAGTAAAAAAGAATTCCTGAAATCACATACGAAACGATGAATCCCACGACAAAAGAAAATTGCCGCTTGGTAATTAAAAGGGCGGCGGGAATCAGCATCAGCATCAAACAGAACGGCAATGGCGCTGTCAAAACAAGGCTGTTAATGGCGAGAATTAAAAACAATTTTGTGCGTGGATCGAGCATGCGAGCGTAATAGAAAAATTTAAGCGTGCACTTATTACTCCAATTAGACGTGTCTAAATCCAAAAAGCCGAAATCACGGATGGATAGTTTGTATTCAAAACTTACAACCTTGCAAAGAGAAAGCTTTCAAATTAAAATTGGCGTAAATATTAGTTTAGGCTAATTATTCAGAACAGGAAAACTATGAGTACTTTTGGAAAACTTTCAATCTATATGGAATCGCGCAAGCCATTGTTCCCGTTTGCGCTGATTTTTTCCGCGGTAAGTGCGGCATTGGGCATTGTCCCATTTATTTATGTTTGGCTCCTCGTTCGGGAACTCTTTTCGACGACGGGAACCGTTTCCGCTGACTTGGTGAAGCATTATGCGTTCCTCGCACTCATCTTTTCCGTGTTGAGCGTGATTATTTATTTTGCGGCGCTTGTCTGCTCGCATTTGGTCGCGTTCCGGGTGGAAGGCAATATTCGCCGTGCGACGATGGAAAAATTGTTGAAGATGCCTCTCGGCTTTTTTGATAAGAATTCTACGGGTAACATCCGTAAGATTATCGATGACAATGCGGCGATTACGCATACGTTCCTCGCGCATCAGCTTCCGGATTTGGCGGGAACTTTGCTTGTGCCGATTGCGGCTTTGACATTGATGTTCGTGTTTGATTGGCGTTTGGGATTGGCTTCGCTGATTCCGATTGTCTATGCGGTGGTGATGCT
>JAILDK010000120.1 GCA_024689485.1 Fibrobacter sp. | reverse complement strand
TTCGTCATCACTTCCCAGTTGCTCTTCAGGTTTTCCAAGAAGTGGCCGTGGGCGGAATACTGCCCGCCTTGGAAGCCGTAGCCTTGGAAGTAGCTGATTGTAATCAGGATCGGAGCGGAAAAAAGCGAAAGCGTGGCAAAGAACGCCGGGGCCTTCAGATCTTTTTTGTCGAGAATCTTCGGCAGGGCGACGACGAGGAAGGCGAGAAAACAGAAGACCGTTTCCTGGCGGGTCTGCGCAAAGAATCCGAGAACGAGGGCGCAAAGGATCCAGTGACGGAGCGTGTTGCGGTCAAAAGCCCACTTGAGAACCCAGAGCGAAAGGGCGCTGAGGAAAATGTAGAGCGGTTCGACAGACATCGAACGGAACTGGAAAAGGACCGTCGGCTGTGCAAAAAGGAGAATGCTCGTGAGCGCGGAAAGCAGGTCGTCGGAAGTCCACGCGCGGATGGCAAAGAACAGTAGCAGCGCCGCAAAGAAGAGCATCGCGAGCTCGCAGTGGAAAATCCAGTGTAGATCCGGTCCAAAGAACGGCATCCCGAGCAGGTACAGGAACGAAAGACCCTTGGTCTTAAAGCTGTCGGAATCCTTGAAACAGTTCAGCTTGCCGTTTTCGAATTCGCCTTCGTCGCAAGTGCCGGTCGTCTGGTTAAAGTACATGTTCTGGGCAATCGCCATGAACACGCTTTCATCGCTCTGCACACGGTGACGGGCTTCAATCTGCGTTCCCGCAAAAAAGGTCGCCCCGAGCGCGAAAATCCCCACTATTAATATATAGGGCTTCGGGGGCAGGTTCTCCCTGAAATAGCGGCGAAAATCCTTAAAAAGAAGGCAAAAAAGCAAGACTCCGAGCGCGAGTTGCACCAAAAAGAGGGGGAGCGGCATGCGCAGATCCAAAGTGCGGATAACGTCTTTCGCTCCCACATTGGGCCCTAAATAGATTAAAAACGGAATCGCCAGCGCGACGACAACACCAATAATCCCCGCCGGGTGGGCAAGGTTCTTGAAAAGGGTCTGTAAGTGTTTCATTGGGCAGGAATATAGTTCTTTTCTGATTTTTACAGTTGAGAAAACCGGCAATTAAATCTAAATTTGGGTCGCAAATTTTTTACAGAGGCTTCCTGTGGACAATTCAATTATTCTCAAAGCAGCAGACAACGTACGTATCCTTTCCGCCTCTATGGTCGAAAAGGCTAAGTCCGGACACCCGGGTGGAGCAATGGGCGCCGCAACGGCCATCACTCTTCTTTTTGCGGAATTCCTCCGTTTTGATCCGAAGAATCCGCAGTGGGAAGCGCGTGACCGCTTCCTCATGGACCCGGGCCACATGTCCCCGCTGCTCTATGCAGAACTTGTCCTCACCGGTCGTCTTTCCTTGGAAGACTTGAAGAACTTCCGCCAGTTCGGCAGCATCACTTCCGGTCACCCGGAACTCTCCGTGGAACACGGTATCGAAAACTCTTCGGGCCCGCTCGGTCTCGGTCAGGGTATGGCTGCGGGCGTTGCGATTGCGGAACGTTACAAGGTCGCCCAGTTTGGTGACATCCTCTCCCACAAGACGGTGGCGCTCGTTTCGGACGGCGGCATCCAGGAAGAAATCGCTTACGGTGTCGGTCGCGTGGCTGGTCACTTGAAGCTCTCCAATTTGATCTTCTTCTATGACGCAAACGGTGTGCAGCTTTCCTGCGAAACCAAGGACGTCATGGACCAGGACTTCAAGAAGCAGTATGAATCTTGGGGCTGGCGAGTTCTCGAAGCCGACGGTGAAAACGTCGATGAACTCCGTGCCGCTTTCAAGGCTGCTTATGCAGAAACCGAACGTCCGACGATCATCATCGGTCACACGACGATGGCAAAGGGTGCTGTCGGTTCCGCCGGTGAATCCTTCGAAGGCAAGGTTTCTACCCACGGTCAGCCGCTTTCCGGTGCAGGCGCTTCGACAGAAGAAACCGTCCGTCGCTTGGGCGGTAACGCCGAAAATCCGTTCGAAGTCTTCCCGGAAGTCAAGAAGGCTTTCGACGAACGCTTGAAGGAACTCGAAAAGATTGCCGCCGAATGGAAGGCGAAGAAGGCGGACTGGGACGCGAAGAATCCGGAAAAGGCTGCGACGATCCAGTCCTGGCTCTCCGGCAAGAGCATTCAGCTCAACCTCAAGGAATTGGAACAGAAGGAAGGCGTTGCCACCCGTAACAGCTCGGGTACGGTCCTTTCTTACCTCGCCAAGAATTACAAGAATATCATCTGCAGCTCCGCAGATCTTTCGAACAGTGACCAGACTCAGAAGTTCCTGAACGAAACCCGCATCATGACGCCGGGTGACTTCGGCGGTGCTTTCGTCCAGGTCGGCGTTGCGGAACTCACCATGGGCGCTATCGCTTGCGGTCTCGCTCTCCACGGTGGTCTTTACCCGATTTGCGCCACGTTCTTCGTGTTCAGCGACTTCATGAAGCCGGTGATCCGTATGGCAGCCCTCCAGGGCCTTCCGGTGAAGTACGTCTTTACGCACGACAGCTTCCGCGTCGGCGAAGACGGCCCGACCCACCAGCCGATCGAACACGAAACGCAGATTCGCCTCCTCGAAGATTTGATGAAGGAAGACGGTCGCTCCCAGATGCTCGTTCTCCGTCCGGCTGATCCGGCAGAAACGTCTGTCGCATGGGAAATGGCTTTTGAAAATACCGACAGCCCGACGGCTCTCATTTTGACCCGTCAGAAGGTCGGCTCGCTTCCGTGCCCGCAGGGCAGCTCCCGTTATGCGGAAGCCGCCAAGTGCCGTAAGGGTGCTTATGTCGTGAGCGACAACACGCCGGCAGGCAAGAATCCGGACCTGACTTTTGTCGCAAACGGTTCCGACGTTTATCTCGAACACGAAGCCGCAGAAGTGCTCCGCAAGGAAGGCAAGAATGTGCGCGTCGTTTCGATGATCAGCCCGAAGCTCTTCACGCTCCAGGACAAGGCTTATCGCGATTCCATCATCGTTCCTTGGACTCCGGTGTTCGC
>JAILDK010000078.1 GCA_024689485.1 Fibrobacter sp. | reverse complement strand
ACTCGGTAATTATAGACAAGCAGACGATCATGACCACAAGACTCATCTTCGCTATAACCGCCATTCCATGTTTCGGTAGTTTCAAGCCACCCTCTGCAATCGTAAGCGACAACCAAAGAATCGTCTATAAAACCGGCAATTGACATATTCCCCCTTCCAACCCATTTAAACTCCACCTGATCACTACATCCCCACATGCTTACGCATGCAAATGCTGTCAGAGCAGCCACAATCAGCCTTTTAATTTCAAACTTTTTCAACAGATGTTTCATACTCTGTTCTCCTTAAAATTTCTACCTACCCACGATTCTGGTTTGCCGCGCTTCGCTCGCAATGACATTCCACCGCTTCCCGCAATGACAGTTTTCTTAGACTAATGATTATCCAGATAGGATTGCAGAATATGCTGCGCGGCGAGGCGGTCCACAAGGCCCTTGTCCTGCTGCTTCTTTTTCTTTTTCAGGTAACTCGTTTCCTGCAAGGCGGCGACCGACGTATAGGCTTCGTCTTCCGTCTTGATCGGAATCTCGGGAAAGCGTTCCGCGAGCGTGCGCACGAATTCTTCGACGACCACGTTCTTGCCGTCCTTTCTTCCGTCGGGGCGGTACGGCATGCCAACTACAAAAATGTCAATTTTATTCAATTTGACGAGTTCGGCCAGGCGAGTCATCAGGTCGGTCTTCTTCTGATCGATCGTTTCACGGGCAAATGCCCATTTCATTTCGGAATCCGCAAAAGCGATCCCGACGCGATGTTCACCGTAGTCAATGCCTAAATAATTCACGTCCCAAATATAAAAACAAAAGCCAAGGCTTTGAAATTTTTCTAAATTTCGCCGCAAATTAAGAGTACCAGCGTACCCAAAATAGGATATCCAAGATGGATCAGAACAAAATCAGAAACATTGCGATTATCGCACACGTCGACCACGGTAAGACAACACTCGTGGACCAGATTCTTAAACAATGCGGCACGTTCCACGAAGGCGAAGAAGTGAACGAACGCGTGATGGACTCTGGAGCTATCGAACGCGAACGTGGCATTACCATTCTTTCGAAGAACGCCAGTGTGAACTATAAAGGGTACCACATCAACATCGTCGATACACCGGGGCACGCGGACTTTGGCGGCCAGGTGGAACGCGTTCTCGGTACGGTTGACGGCGTGCTCCTCGTGGTGGACGCTTTCGAAGGTCCGATGGCTCAGACGCGCTTTGTGACGCAGAAGGCTCTTCAGCTCGGCCTTACCCCGATCGTCGTCATCAACAAGATCGACCGCGATGGCTGCAACCCACACAATGCGTTGGACAAGGTTTTCGACCTTTTCTGCGAACTCGACGCAAACGAATCTCAGCTTGACTTCTCTTGCGTGTACGCCAGCGGCCGTAAGGGCATCTGCCGTAAGGAAATCGACGATCCGGATGGCGATCTTCGCATCTTGATGGATCTCGTCATCGACAAGATTCCGGCTCCGAAGGGCGATCCGAAAGCGGCTCCGCTTCTTCAGATCAGCACCCTCGAATATTCGAGCTTCCTCGGACGTATGGCTGTGGGCCGCGTCCAACAGGGTACGTTCAAGACCGGTATGACGGTCGCCCAGAGCTTCCTCACCGATGACGACGAAAAGAGCCAGAAGGTGAAGAACATCCGTATCCAGAAGATCCTGCACTATGACGGCATCTCTTCCACTCCGATCGACGAAGCCGGTCCGGGTGAAATCATCCAGATCGCAGGTCTCGAAAGCTTTGACATCGGCGATACGCTTTCTCCGGTGGACAATCCGCAGCACTTGCCGCGTATTCACATCGACCCGCCGACCATCTCCATGCTCTTCACGGTGAACACTTCCCCGCTCGCCGGCAAGGACGGCGGTAAGTTCCTCACGGGTAACAACCTCGCGGAACGTCTCGAACGCGCACACATGGCCGACCCGGCCCTCCTCGTCGAAAAGGCAGACGGTGCATCCACGTTCAAGGTTTCTGGCCGTGGCATTCTCCACTTGACGATCCTCGTCGAAAACATGCGCCGCGAACTTTACGAATTCACCATCGGTTCTCCGCAGGTGATTTTCCAGAAGGACGAAGCGGGCAAGCTTCTTGAACCGATGGAAACCTTCAAGGTGGAAGTCCCGTCCGAATACAGCGGCCCGATCATCGAAGAACTCGGCCGTCGCAAGGGTGAAATGGTCGACATGCAGACCGACGAAAACAACCGCGTGAGCCTCGAATACAAGATTCCGAGCCGTGGCCTTCTCGGTGTCCGTGCCAAGCTCCTTTCCCTTTCCAAGGGTTACGCGATTTCCCAGTCTCTCTTCCTCGGTTTCGAACCGTACAAGGGTGACATTCCGGCTCGTACGAACGGCGTTCTCATTGCAAAGGAACCGGGTGCAGCAGCAAGCTACGCTCTCGCAAAGCTCGAAGACCGTGGCGCGCTCTTCATTCCGCCTGCAACCGAAGTCTATCCGGGCATGATCATCGGCGAACACAACCGTACGACCGATATCATCGTGAATGCGACGAAGGGTAAGCACCTGACGAACATGCGTTCCAAGGCTTCCGACGACAACATTCAGCTCACGCCGTACCGCCGCATGACCCTCGAAGAATGCGTTACGTTCATCAATGATGACGAATGCGTCGAAGTGACCCCGCAGGCTCTCCGCCTTCGCAAGATCACGCTCGATCCGCACAAGCGTAAGCAGGAATCGAAGTCTCCGGTCGAAGAAGACGAAGATTAATCGTTTGGATTTCGAACAGAAAATCCCGCGGAATTCCGCGGGATTTTTTTGTTAAAGATTACTCGTAAATTTCCATGTAGGCGGCGTCCGGTCGCATGCCGTGGCGCACCATCTTAAAGCGTTTCGCTTCCGGATAGTAAGACCAGATCATCCATTCGTTCGCCATGTCGGTGCGCTTCGCCTTGACCATGATCGGCTTTTCGCCCTTGTAAAAGTCCTGCTTGTGCGGGATCATGCTTTCCATGGGGCGGTACTTGTGAACGTGTTCGCCGCAGTGGCGTTCGATCATGCCGCGGGAATCCTTGCTCCAGATGATTTGAACGTCGCAGTCTTCTTCATCGCTGATCCGTTCGCAGGAGCTTGGACCTTCCGGGCACCAGACATACTTTTCATAAGTCCGGGAGAATTCCGGATCGTTAAAGACTTCGGCGCGGTGGCGGTATTCCTTGTACTCGTTGTACGCGCCTTCGAGCTTGTTTCGCGGGCTGTTGTATTCTTCGCAGCCCTTCTGCGCCACGCGCACTTTGCGTTCATAAAGATCCACATCCACGACGCAGCCCGGTTCCGTATAGTTGAAGCGCGTATGCCCGAACTGATCCCTCGCCTGCACGTTTCCCATCGAGATCGCGGCACGGAACTTTCCATGCCCATTCTGAATGACAATATTGAAACGCCCCGGAGAATTCGGAGATTTGGAAAGAACAACGCTTCCCGTCGGCGAAGAATAGATACCGCTCAAGTCCGTCGCGCGTTCCTTCATGCGGGCAAGATCCGCACGGCGCACATAGCCTTTTTTCGCAAAGCGGGTCTTCACCGGAATGTATTCCGGCGGCGGTCCAGGAGGAAGATCCACGTACTTCACCACGCGCTTTTTCTTTTTGGAATTGCGCTGTTTCACGTACTTCACCACCTTCTTCTTTTTCGGCGGAATCGGAAGTTCTTCCACCTTGTCCGAAACGGTCAGGTAGCCGATAATCTTGGAAGAGGGATTGTCCGTTTTATAAACCGGGAGCTTTTCCTCGGCAAAGAGGAAGGCCGCTAAACATACCACCAAACACAGAATTCTACTCATATCTATGAATTAGATTATTCTTGCTCGGTGGGATGTAAAAAAACTTGAAATAGTTGTCCAAAGACTGCGGGATTCTACTTCAAAATATCGCCCGTCAAAAGTTTCACCTGGATTTCCGCGGTGCGAGAGGCGATTCGCGCCGAAAGGAGCGATTCGCGCGCCGTTCTCCACTGACTTTGCGTTTCGCGGAATTCAAAGTTCGTGATGCTTCCCGCCTTTAAGCGTTCTTCCCCGAGCTTTAGCATTTCCGCGGCGAGTTCCGCATTGCCTTCGGCGACCTGCAGAGCGTCTAAGGAGCGGAGATGCGCATCGACCGCATTCGAAACTTTCGTTTCGACATTCAGGCGCACATTTTCGACCTGCAGTTCCGCAGACCGTTCCGCAATCTTCGCCGATTCCGAAGCCGCATTGTCCGCAAGACCGTTGAACAGGTTCCACGTCAGAGCGGCGCCAACCTTAAAATACTGGCTGTTCGCTTCTTCCGGGTTCGACTTGTCCGATTCGCTCGCGGTCGCATTCCAAGAACCGTGCAAATTGAGCTTCGGGTAAAGATTCGAATTCGAACCTTGACGGTTCACCTGCGCATACTTCATCTGCGCCTTGGCCGCCGCGAGGTCCGCATTGTTTTCCAAGGCGCGTTCCTTGGCACGGGCAAGGCCTTCTTCTGTTTTCCAGGAAGGTTCCCGTTCGACGTCGATCGAATCCGGCAGATCGCTTCCGCTGTGAACGACGCCACCGCCCAAAAGTTCGTCCAAGGTTCGGATGGCGGAAGAAAGTTTCGATTCGAGCGAAAGGTGCTTGGAGCTGTCGCTCGAAAAGTCCATTTGCGCCGAAAGAAAATCGAGCCGCGTCATCGAGCCCGCTTCATACTTGTTCTTCGCCAGTTCGCGGCGCTCTCTCGAAACGGAAAGGTTCGAATCCGCAAGGACAAGTGCCGACTTCGCATTCACCGCATTGAAATAAGCGGTCAGCACATTCGCCGCCAAGGATTCCCTTTCGGCCCGTAACGCGGCCTTGGAACTTTCGACCTGAGCCTTGCTCGCCTTGTACGCAGAAATATCGTTAAAGCCGTCAAAGACCGTATAATTAACCGCAATCTGAAAGGCGTCACTGTGGCCCAAATCATCATCGATATCCGACGTCACACCGGCCTGCGTTTTGGAATATGCATCGCCATAGGTGTAATACCGCGAAAGCGAAAGGTCCACGGTCGGCAAAAGTCCCTTGCGCGAACTCTTCACACTCGCTTCGGCGCTTTTCACGTTCTCTTCATAAATCAAAGCAGATGCATTCTTTTCAATCGCCGTCTGCACCGCTTCTTCGGGAGAAAGTACCGCCGCATTTGCCGTCTGCGGAAGGAGCATGATTCCCGCAAAAAGCATCGGCAAGAGCATCGAAGCGAGCTTTACGCCCGTATTCGGATCCGCATTCGCCTCCGGGTCGATTTTTGCACTGCGGCTCGGCTTGCTCGCAAAGAACGAATACGCCGCCGGCACCACAAACAGCGTTAAGAACGTCGCAAAGGTCAAGCCGCACACAATCGTCACGCCCATCGCAATGCGGCTCGGCGTTCCCGTCAAAATCAGAGGAAGCGCGCCGAGAACCGTCGAAAGGCTCGTCATGAGAATCGGACGGAAGCGCAAACGGGCAGCCTTCTTTGCCGCAGCAAGACGAGAACAACCCGTGCGTTCAGCAATCTGGTTGGCAAATTCCACAATCAAAATGCCGTTTTTCGTCACCAGGCCAAGCAACAAAATCAGAGCGATTTCACTAAAGATGTTCAAGGTCTGTCCAAAGAAGTACAGCGAAATCACAGCGCCCGCAATCGCAAGCGGCACCGTAAAGAAGGTGACAAACGGAGCGCGGTAACTTTCAAACTGCCCCGCGAGCACTAGGAAAATGCAGGCAAGTGCAAGCAAAAAGACAACGTAAAGTCCCGAAGAACTTTCTTCATATTCCTTCGAAGTTCCAGTGAGTTCCGTCTGGATATTCAGCGAATCCGGAATTACCGCCTTCGCAATGCGGCGCATTTCCGCGACGCCGTCGCCCACCGTTTTTCCGGGCATGAGGCCCGCCGAAATCGTCGCCGCACTAAAGCGGTTATAACGCGGCAGCGAAGGCGATGCGGACTTTTCTTTATAAGTAATAAAGTTCGAAACCGAAACCATTTCCCCGGAACCGTTGCGAACGCTGAGTTCATCCAGGTGCGTCGGAGACGCGCGATACTGATACGGCACCGCTCCGATGATATCGTACTGGCGACCTTCCTTGTAAAATTCGCCATAGGTCTGGTCGCCCATCGTCAGAGCGATTGTTTTTGCAATGGCATCAACGGAGACGCCCTGGTCGTGAGCCTTTTCACGGTTGATTTCTACGTGAAGTTCCGGCTTGGTGAACTTGAGGTCCGCATTGACCACGCTGAATACTGGACTTTTTTCCGCTTCGGCGGTGAACTTCGGAAGCAGCTCGCGGAGCACTTCGATGTCTCCCGCCTGCAGTACAAACTGTACCGGTAAGCCTCCACGGCTCGTGCTGATGCTTTGCGGTTCAAAGACCATCACGCGCAAGTCCGGATAGCTCGCGCCCAAGACCTGAACCTGTCTTGCGATTTCGCTTTGCGAACGGCGCTTGGACTTGTCGCGGTTTAGCGTCACGCGGATCATGGAGCTTCCGCCCGAGCGTGCGCCCGCCTGAATTTCTTCGTACTCTATTGAATCCATGAGGCTCGTCATTTCTTCGACAAAAGCTTCGGACATTTTTTTCGTCTGACCGAGACCCGTTCCTTCTGGCGCAGAGATGTTCACCATGAACATGTTGCTGTCTTCCTGCGGAGCCATTTCGGTCGAAAGGTTCGTGAAGCAAAAATAGGCAGCCACCATCAGCGCACCGATGATCACAAAGATCAGTCCACGGACGCGGAGGAAAGCGTTCAACAGCGTATTGTAAATTTCGTTCAGCCATTCAAAGAAAGGCTCGGTCGCATTGTAAAGAACGCCCTTTTTTTGCACACGCAAAATCTTGGAGCAGAGCATCGGCGTGAGCGTCAAGGCGCAGAAGGTCGAAATCACCACAGTCCCGATCATCACCGCCACGAATTCGCGAAAGAGAAGTCCCGTCGTTCCGCCCAAGGCAAGCATCGGCACGAACACCGCCATCAGCACCACGGACGTCGCAATCACCGCAAAAAAGATTTCCTGAATGCCCGCTACCGCAGCCGCCTTCGGCGACATATTGCGTTCAATCTTCTGGTAAATATTTTCCACGATCACAATCGCATCGTCCACCACAAGGCCAATCGCCAGCACCATCGCAAGGAGCGTCAACACGTTGATCGAAAAGCCGAACAGGTAAAGCACAAAGAAACTTCCCACAATCGAAACGGGAATCACGACCATCGGAATGAGCGTCGTCCGCGCTTCGCGCAAGAACACAAAAATCACCGCAATCACGAGCAAAAAGGAAATGAAGATCGTTTCGATTACTTCCTGAATCGAGGAACGAATATTCACCGAAGTATCGCGCCCGCTCAAAATCTGAATATCCGACGGCAAATCGCGGCGGAGCGCTTCCACACGCTTGTAAAAGTCATCGGCAATCGCCACATGGTTCGAACCGGGTTGCGCAATCACCGCCACCGAAATCACGTTCTTGCCGTTGCGCTTAAAACCGGTACGCGTATCCTTCGGCTCGTAATGAATCGTCGCCACATCGGAAAGCTTTACAATGGAGCCGTCCGCAGCGGTCTTCACCGGGATCGAATTAAAATCCGCAGGGCTGTTCAAACGGCCAAGCGTTCGAATGGAAAGGTCCATCGTCTGCCCTTCGATTTTACCCGCCGGAAGTTCTTCGTTTTCCACGGAAAGCGCAGACGAAATATCGGACGCGGTCACTCCCATCGCCTTCATGCGCAAAGGATCGAGCCAAAGGCGCACCACCGGCGTTTTCGAACCCCACAGGTTCACTTCCGAAACGCCCGCAATCGTCTGCAAACGTTCCTTCACCACGTTCGTCGCAATTTCCGAAAGTTCCATCGCATCGCGGGTATCCGAAAGCAGGCTCGCAATCAAAATCGGATCGGAATCCGAATCGGATTTGTAAACGACAGGCGCATCTGCCCCATCGGGAAGTTTTCTCTGCACACGGGAAACGCGGTCGCGGATATCGTTCGCCGCCGCTTCGAGGTCCGTCCCCACTTCAAATTCCGCACGGATCGTGGAGCTTCCATCGGAACTCGTCGACGTAAGCGATTTAATGCCCGAAGCACTGTTCACCGACGCTTCGATAATTTCGGTGACTTCCGTTTCCACCACCGAAGCATTTGCGCCCGTGTAACTGGTGCGAACCGTAATAATCGGAGAATCCACATTCGGGTATTCTCGAATGCCCAAGTTCGAAGCGCCAAAAGCGCCGATCAGGACAATGCCCAAAGAGAGCACCGTCACGAGCACCGGGCGACGAATGGAAAGTGTGGAAAAACTCATTCATTCACCCCGTAGCTCATGTTATTCGAAATTTCCTTGATTTCGATGCCCATGCCGTTACGCACATTCATGAGGCCCGAAGCCACCACGGTATCGCCCGCAGAAAGGCCCTGCACCACATCGACCGTAATCGGGGTTCTTAAACCAGTCTGAATGTCCACCTTTTTCGCTTTGCCGTCTTTGACCACAAAAACGTAGGCGCCATTCGCATCGAGCGTCACCGCTTCGGAAGGCACAGGGATTCCCACAAGATTGCCCTGGCCAAAATCGAGTTTTACACGCACATACGTTCCCGGCAAATATTTTCCGTCTGCATTTTTCAAAAGCGCACGCGCCTTACGGGTACGGCTCGAATTCGACATCGTCGCGTCCAAAAAGCAAATCTTGGCGTCGGCTTGAATTCCCTGTTCCGTGTCGATCAAAACGACTTTGTTTCCCACCTTGACATTGCGGGAAAAACGCTGCGGCAGTTCAAATTCCACCTTGAGTTCGCTCGTATTCGTGAGCGTTGCAATCTGCGCCCCGGAAGTCATCCAGGCGCCTTCCGAAACTTCGACTACGCCGAGCGTTCCTGCAAACGGGGCGCGGACTTCGGTCTTTTGAAGTTGAGCTTCGATCAGTTCTTTCGAAGCCATTGCCGATTCCACGGCACTTTCTGCGGATTCGAGTTCTTCTGCCGTTGCGCCGTCCTTTTCATAAAGGGTCTTGGTGCGGGCCGCTTTCTTTTCTGCAAGTTCCAAAGCGGTCTTTGCACTTTTGAGATTCGCCTGGAGTTCTGCGTCATCGAGCTTTGCAAGGAGCGTTCCCTTGGAAACCTTCTGCCCGTCCTTCGCATACAGCTTCACGAGCTTTCCCGACGTTTCCGCCTTCAGATCGACCTGCGCCTTGGCGACAAGTTCACCGTCGGCCGTATAAGTTCCCGACGTCGAATCCGGAACAGCGATGTAGCCGGAAACGCGCAACGTGCGCATTTTACCGTTTGCGGAAGAAGCTTTGTTTGCAGAAGAAGCTTTTTTCTGGGAAGCGGAATCCGCGGATTCCGAAGAACAGGCTACAAGCAAAAAACAGCCGAGGAAAACTGCTGCAATCGCGGAATAAATCTTCATATTTACCTACCGTTTACTCCCCCTTTAGATGATGGAAGCCAACGCTCGGTTGCAGCAAAGGGAGAAAAAGTTTCGTTTTTTTACAAAAACATGACAAAGCTTTAATTGGAAACCGCAATCTCCGGGAAAGCCAGCGCCGGAACCTGACGACTCGTATAGGATTCCGGATAATCTTTACCGACCGCGACCAAAGTACCGAGCAAATCGATAAAATTCGCACTCAAGGTTGCGCCTTCCACCGGATGCAGAATCTGACCGTTTTCCGCATACATGCCCTGCACACCGATACTCATTTCACCGCTGATCGCACTGCAACCGGAATTGCCTTCCAGGCGCACCACGAGCAGGCACTTCGGGAAGAGCTTCAAAAGCTCTGCCGTCGTATGCTCACCCGGCAAAACGACCAGGTTCGAGAATCCCGCACCGACCTTGCCTTCATAAGAACGCAAGGCGCAGCCGTTGCTCTTTCGACCTTCGACGTGAGCCGTTTCCAAGTTGTACAAAAATTCCGAAAGGACGCCGTCCTTCACCACGGTCACCTTGTCCGCATAAGTGCCTTCGGAGTCGTAAGTCTTGACTCCCGGAAGATCTTCGCGGGTCGGGTCGCTCAAAATGGTGAGGTTTGCCCCGGCGATCTTTTGACCGAGCTTTCCCTGCAACCGGGACTGTCCCTTTTGCACCATTTCTGCTACAAAGGAAGACGCGTACATGCCAAGGATCTGGCCCGCGACGCGTTCCGAAAGGATCACCGGCATCTTACCGGTTTCAATCTTCTTCGGTTCCAAAAGTTCCAAGGCGCGTTCCACGGATTTCTTTGCAATCGTTTCCGCCGAAAGGTCTTCGAACTTCATCTTGTCCTGATCGAAGCCGCCGAGCTTTTTCGAATCGCCGCGTTCCGCGACAACCCCGGCGCCCGCGCCAATGCCATTGTCGCGACGTTCAAAGTAAACGCCGTTCGAGTTTGCAAAGACCGTCAAAGATTCATCCTTTTGGCAGCCGAGATACGGCACGTTCTTCACATCTTTCGAAAGGGCAAAGCAACGCTTTTCGATGTCGATCGAAAGTTCCGCCATCTGAGCGAGCGTCACATTTTTCAAGTCCGGATTGTATTCGATTTTGCGCAGCGGATGATTTTCCGGATGCGGCAGTTCAATCGGAAGATCCTTAGTGAACTGCGTGTGCAGCAAAGCGTCTTTCACGGTCTGGCGCAGAGCTTCTTCTGTCAAACGTTCCGTGTAAGCGTAGCCCGGTTTTACACCTTGGAAAGCGCGAATGCCGACGCCGACCGATTCCGAGATTTCTGTATTCTGGACCTTTCCCTGGAAAACGGAAACGCCTTCGGATTTGGAATGTCCACCGATGATGTCAAAAGCAGTTGCGGATTTTTTCGCTTCTTCTGCAAGGAACTGGACGGCTTCGGAAATATTCATCACTTTACCTTTTCAAATGCAACTTTCGCCGCAGCGAGAGTCTTGTCCAAAATTTCGTCGGAATGTTGAGCGCCGATAAAGGTCGTTTCGAATTGGGACGGCGGGAAGAAGATTCCCTGGCTGAGCATTTCATGGAAGAATGTTGCAAAGCGTTTTGTGTCTGCGGCAAGAGCCGTTTCCGTATCAACGACCGGAGCGTTCGAGAAGAACACGGTGAACATGGAACCGACGCGGTTAATTTGTACGGTAGTCCCGACTTCTTCTGCAGCCTTGCGAAGACCCGTTTCGAGTTTCAAACCTTTCTGTTCCAAAGCTTCCCAAGGATTTACCTTGTACAAAAGCTTAAGCTGTGCAAGGCCCGCGGTCACTGCCATCGGGTTACCGGAAAGCGTTCCCGCCTGGTAAACCTTACCGAGCGGGCTCACGTTCTGCATCAAAGATTCTTTGCCCGAATAAGCGGCAAGAGGCATTCCCCCGCCGACGATTTTACCGAGGGTGATCATATCCGGCTGAACGCCAAAACGCTTGGCGGCACCGCCGTCCGAAACGCGGAAGCCCGTCATCACTTCGTCAAAGATCAGAACGGAACCGTTCTTGGTGCAAATATCACGCAAACCTTCGAGGAAGCCGGCCTTCGGAGGCACGCATCCCATGTTGCCGGCGACCGGTTCTACGATCACCGCCGCAATTTCACTTGCATGAGCGGCGAACAGAGCCTCTACCTGTTCCAAATGATTGTAGTCCGCAATCAAAGTGTCCTGTGCAACGCCCGGCGTCACGCCCAAGGAACTCGGAGCGCCGTGCGTCAAAGCGCCGGAGCCCGCCTGAATCAAAAAGGAATCTCCATGACCGTGGTAGCAGCCGCGGAACTTGATAATCTTATTTCGACCGGTCGCGCCACGTGCCACGCGGATCGCGCTCATCGTCGCTTCCGTTCCGGAATTCACCAGGCGCAGTTTTTCCATGCCCGGAATTTTTGAAAGAATAAGTTCCGCAAGTTCGACTTCAATGTCCGTGCCCATGCCAAAGCTCAGGCCACGGCTCAGCTGATCGTGCAAAGCTTCAGTGACTTCCGGCGGGTTATGACCCAAAATCATCGGGCCCCAGGAACCAATAAAGTCCACATACTGCGTACCGTCATCGGCAAACAGATACGGACCTTCTGCACGTTTCACAAAAACGGGTTGACCGCCCACGCCGCCAAAGGCGCGCACCGGAGAATCCACGCCACCCGGCAAAACTTTTAAAGCACGATTCCACCAAGAATTTTCAGCCATCAGTCAAACCTCACTTTTTTCCAGCCTTCTGCACCAAAGCGCAGATCGCGTTCCACAAATTCCCAAATGACAAGTTTCTTGTTCTTTAAAACGCCCGAACGTCGCGCAAGCTTTTCACGGACAAGCGTACTTGCGCCGCCATCCGAAATAATGCTCGCCACCGGGGTCTGCAATTCACTTGCGAATTGAGAAATCCAGCCGGCAGACATCGGCGCGTCCGTTTCATAGATGCGCGAATAGCTGTCGCCTAAAATCAAAATCTGGGACTTGCGAAAATCGCTGCGCAGCGGTGCGCCTGTTTTTGCATTCTTCACCTGATGCGCTTCCACCGTCTGATCGGGGTAAGCGTATTCGAGGTCCGCCATCGTCGCAATATCCCCCGTGCGAACAGCGGTCACGAGCGAATCCGTCAGAGCGAGTTTCGGGAGCGTTTTCGCAACATTCATCTGCTTCACCTTTTTCGCAATCGCTTCTGCGGCAATCCGCGCTCCGCGCGGCGTCCAATGCGTATCCGTATTCAGGTAAAGGAAATCGCCTTTGCGGTCTTTTTCTTTTGCCTTTTTCAAGACCGGGTAAAGGTTCACCGTTTCTACGCCGAGCGTTTGGAGCGTATCGACAAAGCGCAGTCCGAGCGAAAATTCCTTTTCGAACAAGCTGTACATCGTCGGGTTCAAAAATTCCGGGTAAATCGAAGGCTTGCCCGGTACGACGACCACAAGCAGTTCCACGTCGCGCTTGGCGAGTTCTGCTTTAAAATCCAAAACGGCTTCGATCGGATTGTCGAGACTGTCGAGGGTCCACGGAGCAGGCTTCACCAAAAAATCTACATCCTGACGGTAATACAAAAAGTTCGAGTCCGCGTAAACCGCCTTTTCGCCCGGATCCTTGAGCACTTTCCAAGCAAAAGCCTGGTAAACGGGCCGCGTCTTTTTCACAAAGGAATTTTCCTTTTCCATGCGACCTTCATAGGCGCGCAAATATTTACCGTTCAAAATGCCGTGATTCCACCAAGCCTTTGCCACGCGCGCAAGCGAAAAACTCGCATAGGCGTTCCGAATTTCCGAAGTCATCTGCAAAAGGCTATCGCCCAGCGACACATCGGATTCAAGTTCCGCGAGTTTCTTTTGAAAGTCCGAAATTTTGGCAACCGCAGAGTCCGTCGAATCCAGAGGCATGTACGAATTGACTTCCATCAGACTGCGTTTCAAGTTCTGAGCGACCCCGTCCAAATCCGCAATCTTTTCCGCTAAAGTCGAATCTTCTGATTTCGCAAGCGAAAGAACCTGTTCCATTCCCGCGTTCAGCGAATCCGCTTCTCGCTTCAAAACAGCTTCCCGCGCAAACGGGCTTGCCACATCTCGGAAAATATCGAGCGGAGCAAAAGCTTCCCCGCTCCGAAAAGAGTGAGCCAATTCCCACGATACCGGCAGAAGCAGCATCACAAAGAATATCGCGGTAAATAAAACGGTTAAGCGTTTCATAGGCCCCTTAAAAAAAGTACCCCCACTGCGAATCGAACGTAGATCTCACCCTTAGGAGGGGCGTGCTCTATCCATTTGAGCTATGAGGGCAACTTGGGCTAAAATATAGAAAATTCTTGACTTTCCAAGGAGCGAAAGAGCGTATTCCGTTAGAATACGCAAAAACTTTTCCATCCGCTCAAATCATTGAAAGCGAAGTCGGCAAAAAGTAATTTGCACCCGGGTTGAGTTTGGGGAGATGATCATTCACCTGAGCATCCGAAAAACGACAAAGCAAATTCAATCCGGGGAGGAGTACGCCAGTACTCCTCTTTCCTTTTTAACGCTTGCCGTCAGCCAGGCGGCGAAGAGCCACAACGCCTTTTCGCCATTTTTCGATCGGCTCCGAAGGGAACCCCGCATACACGGCCCCGGCAGGAATGCTCTTTGTCACCCCGGCCTTCGCCGCAATCACCGCACCCTTGCCGATCGACAAATGCCCCGCGATCTGCGCACCGCCCGCAAATTCGCAGTCGTCTTCCACCACGGTCGTACCGCCGAGTCCCGACTGCGAAGCCATGTAAACGCGATTTCCAACCGTACAGTTATGCCCGATCTGCACAAAAGAATCAAAATGGCAATCATCCCCGATGGTCGTCGGCGCCAAAAATCCCGCCGCAACCACAGAGTTCGCCCCAAATTCGCAACGATTTCCAATGCGTACCCCGCTCACATGCGGCACCATCTTGCGCACGCCGGCATCGTCAAAGTAAAAGCCAAAACCGCGCGAACCGATGACGGAACCCGCTTGAAACTGGCAATCCTTGCCCACTTTCACATTCGAATAAACGGTCACATTCGCCTGCAGCACGCAACCGTCGCCGATCTCTGCGCCACGCATCACCACACAGTTCGGGCCAATGACCGCATTTTCGCCGACCGAGCCTTCCACAACCGCAGAAGGGTGCACCTGCGCAGAACTGGCAACCGAGCCTTCCGCAAAATCTATCCGGTGAAATTCTTCAAGGATTTTCACCATCGCCGCATACGGATTTTTTACACGCAAAAGCGCGCCGACCGTCGGCGAACCCGAAAAGTCCTGCGGAACCAAAACAAGCCCCGCATGCGAATCGCGAAGCTCTCCCATCAAAGCCTTGCCGGTAAAGAAAGAAACCTGGTCTTTTGCCGCATGCAGCACCGGGGCAAATCCCGTAATTTCAAAATTTTCTTTGGACTGGATATATTCCACGGAGCCGTTCAAAAACGCGGCCAAATCTTCAACACAAGTCTGTTTCATTTTCAATTCGTCTCTGGAAAAGAGAGGTCCTGTTCAAGCGTGAGCATTTGAACGCGACAGCCGTATTCAATATGGATTTCCGAGCCTGCGCGGTGCGTTAAATCGTCACCGTCGAGCTGGTGGAATTCCTCTTCCGAAGTCTGGAGGATGACTTCTTTTGCATGGATCGTTTTGAGGAAAGAACGTTTGTAAATCTTTCCCACCAAAGGAACGGTTCCCAGCGCAAGCGCTCCGAAGAACGACGCCATATTCGGCACCGGAACGACTTCCAAAAGGCCGTCCGACATATCGCCACCGTCAAAGGGATTTGCGCCCGAAGCAAAGCTCGGAATATTTCCGACAATCACGGTACGGTAACCGGAAACATCTTCTTCAATCCACTTTCCATTCTGATCCAAAACTTTGAGATGCGCCTTGCCAAGGCAATGCTTGCGGTCTGCAAAAAAGCGGTCCACATAGTGCATCTTGTTCGCGATGACCGAATTGCTCGAAATCTTACCCGAGGCACGGTCCGCATTAAAATCGTGTGCAATTCGCGCGTCGATACCGCTCGAAAAATAATTCGCGAGAACGTATTGGCCGTTCACCTTCCAAATGTCGAAGGGGCGATGCTTCGCCTGCACCAGTCGACGCACCAAAAAGAGAAGGCCCTTGTTCACGAAGGTTTCGTAAAGGTTCAAGACGCGGGCAAGATCGTTACCCGTTCCGAGGGGAATCAGACCGATGCGCACCTTTTCTGCAAGGCCCGATTCGAGCATCACCGAGAGCATCGTGGACATCGTCCCGTCACCGCCCACAGCGATCAGGGTTTCCGTCTTTTCTGCCGTTTCGCGGATCTGCTCCCGCAAACGCTTGCCACTGGTCAGTTCAGCCGTCCACTCGGAATCTTCAAATCCCATGGACTGCATGATTTCCGGTACAAAGTTGAGGATGACCTTGCCTTGGCCACCTCCACTGATCGGATTCACTAAAAAGCTGAACTTGTACATACCCTTCCAATTTATAATTATTCTTCGCCAAAAGCGTAAGAAGCAAGGTCTAAATATATCAACGGATTCACCGTACTCGATGTCAAAATATACAAGTCATCCTGAATCACATCGATATCGACCGCATTCCGCACCCCGATTTCCGTCAAATCCATGCGATACTGCAGCCCTCCCGACAGATTGAACACGCCGAGATAGCCGCATTCCGCATCCAAAAGCGCAAAAAAGGTGGTCCCGAAGCGCACGCGGGTCGCCGAGCAAAAATGTAAAGAATTGCTCGTATCGCTCGCCGCCAAAGCCGCACGCGTCTTGACGCCGCCATCTGCATCGTAAATCGAAACCCGTTGCGGCGGGTCCGTGAGCGCTCCCGAAGTTTCCACAGCCACAATCCAATCCGACATCACATCGAGCGTCATCACACGCGTCGCCGAATAAGAAACGCCCGTTTTTGCACAGCCCGTCGAATTGATCTTCAACTGCGCAAGTCCCGCCGAAGGCGCATAATAAATGTACGAAGCGGAGAGTGCCATCGCATTCAGCGAAACATCGCACGTCCAATCTTCATCGTCATAGCGTAAAACGGAAATCCCGTCGTAATAATACAGCCAAGATCCGACCTTCGAAATATCTTGCGCCATGCTCACCGGAATTTCGCCATCGGAATTTTCCGAAGTCCGTGCTAGTTCAAAGGCGCAAGTCCGCGCACCGTTCCGCGTGTACGCATACACGTCATTGTAACGGTCCAAAATGTAAAGGTTTTCCCCATCCGACGAAAGGGAAATTTTTTGCGCAGAACGAAACGGCACTTCCGAAAGATCGCAGGAAACCTTCGAAGAATCTCCCGCGGTCCATTCCCCGCCACAGGAAATGAAGCACATACAAAGTAGAATGTTGCCGAGAATGCCAATTTTCACGTAACAAGTATAATAATCTTTATTATTTTTAGTTTCTAAACACCCGTTCAGGACTTTTCGAAATGGATTTTGAACAATTTATTGATCGCCTCACCCGAAACTGGCCTATCCCGCTTCGTGTGCTGATCATTTCGACAAAGGCATTCCTGTTCCACCATGGGACGATCCGTGCCGCAGCCATGACGTACACGTCTTTTCTTGCGGTCATCCCGTTTTTTATCCTTTTAACGGCGATTTCGCTTTCCCTCGGTCTCGGTTCGTTCTTCAACACGTACCTGCCGGTGCTTGACCAATTCTTCTCCTTGGGACTTCCGCTCGACGACATCATGCCGCTTCTCGAGAATACGGAACACATCCATTTGAGAACCTTGGGGCTTGTCGGATCGATTTCCCTCTTCATCACCTATATTTTCGCGATTGGGAACCTGGAAATCAACATGAACGTGGTTTGGGAAAATCAGACGTCCCGACCGTTCCTAAAGCAGTTCGTCGCCTATACGCCGCTTTTGCTTCTCGCCGCTCTCGGACTCGCTTTCTTTGCGATGTTTGTGAACCATATCAAGGGCGGACTTCTCGATATTGCAAACAATGTGAGTTTTTTGACGATCGAAACCGTTCCGCAGATCATGAGTGCATTCTGGATCGTGACGGTCGACGTGATTTTCATTGCGCTGATCTTTTTCGCCATTTTCCTGCTTCCGTACCGCAAGGGGCATTATTCCTATAAAAAGCTCTTTTTGCCATCGCTTCTGGTGAGCATCGGCATTTGGGTCTGCACCTGCATTTACCTGATCATTTTGATTATGCTGCAGCAGAGCATTGTCGGCCGTATGTCGCTGTTCTACGGTTCCCTCGCCTTTATTCCACTCGTTCTTCTGTTCGCCTTTGGATTCTGGGCAATTATGCTCTACGGCAACTGCATCGTGTGGACCATTTATTGCTGGCCCAGGTCCGGAGTCAAAAAGTGGAACTGGGTACAGCAGGAAGGTAAACTATGAAAAAGCTCTTTTGGATTTTTGCCGCCCTCGTAGGCTTTGCATCCCCGGCTCTCGCCGAAATCAGCACCCTTACGGATACGGATGCGGTCGCCTCCGACAATTCCCTCAAAGCCTTTGTCGGTTTTGAAGCGAACAATATTTTGCTCGTCGAAGACGGATCCCTGTACTTTTCGATCCACGGGGGCGTCGCCCTGAACCCGAACTTCCGTTTAGGGCTTTATGCGGCAACCGTCGCAAACGATGTGAATACCAAGGAAAACGGCAAGAACATTGCCGTGGACTACAATGCGCTCGGCGTCCTCGCAGAACTCAAGCCCGTTTCCTTTGGCAATTTTTCCCTTTCGATTCCGGTGACCGCGGGCGCAGGCTTTAGCAGCATCCAGACTCAGGGAACGGAAAATTCCAAGGCAAAGGACGGCTTCTTTGTCGCCGACGCCGCTTTGCATTTGAACTACCAGATTACCCCGGCGCTCGAATTCGGTATCGGCGGTGGCTACAGATTCTTCCTCGGCATTTCTGAAGACGGCTTTGACAACGGCGATTTCAACACGCCGTTCGGCGCAATCTTCATCAACTGGGGTGAAAACTGAGGTCTGCAATGGACCAGAATATTTCCCTCCGCGGCGCGCACCTTCGCAACCTCCGCAACCTAGACGCGGATTTTCCCCTCGGAAAGATTACCGTTGTCTGCGGACCTTCGGGCTGCGGAAAGTCCACGCTCGTCATGGACGTGTTGCATGGAGAAAGCCGCAGGCGTTACCTGGAAACGCTCAGTCCCTTCGCCTTAAAAGTTCTGGGCGGCAGAACGAGCATTCCCTTGGACAACGCAGAAGGCCTGCGCCCGAGTATCGCGATTTCTGCTTCCCGCGGAGACGCTCCGTCTAAATCGAGTCCGCTTTCCCTTTCGGAATGTGAATTTCCCCTGCGTATTTTATGGGCGGCTCTCGCCCGCCCCGCATGCCCGGTCTGCGGAAAGCCGATGCAGTGCGATTCCCGTGAAAGCATCATCGTCAAAATTTGCAACTTGCCCGAAGGCAGCCGTCTGCAGTTTCTTGCGCCGATTGACGTCCAAGGTTTGACGCTCGATGCGCTGTCGGCAACGCTCCTTTCCCAAGGTTATGCGCGCGTCCTTTGCGATGGCAAGAGCCTTTCCCTCGGCGACCTGACCCCGGCAGAACGCAAGTCCAAGCCAAAGGAACTGTTCGTCGTATTAGACCGCGTCATCATCCGCGAAGGCGTCCGCACCCGCATCGCCGAAGCGGTCGATGCGACTCTCCGCTTTTCGCATACGAAAGTCATTTTAGATAATGGCGGAACGCGCACCACCTTCAGCACGATTCCGTTCTGCGAAGAGCACAACACGACCGCCGCCCCGCTCGAACCGGGCGATTTTACCCCGCATTCTCCAAAATTCCGCTGCCCGTGCTGCAACGGCGACGGAGAAATCTACAGCGAAACGGAAGACCGCGATCCGGACATTTGCCCGGAATGCCACGGACTGCGCCTTAAAAAAGAAATTCTCGCCTCGACTGTCGACGAAACCTCCTGGAAGGACATTCTCGAATCGTCCTTCGCGACTCTCGACACGCTCCTTCCCAAGCTCTTTAACGGACGCCTGCCCGAACATTTGAAGAGCACCGCCGACATGCTCTACGCCCGCATCCACGCGGTAAACAAAGTCGGGCTCGGCTACCTCGGCGCGGGCCGTATCGGCAGCACCCTTTCGGGCGGTGAACTCGGAAGGCTTCGCCTTTCGCCTTTGGCGACAGGCCACTTGGATGGTATGTGCATTTGCCTCGACGAACCGGCGAGCGGCCTTTACAAAACCGATGTCGAAAAGCTCTGGGAAATTTTCAAAGAAATTCGCGACCGCGGAAACACGCTCGTTTTGATCGAACACAATCCGATCCTCATCGAAAAGGCGGACAAGGTGATTGAAATGGGCCCCGGCGCAGGGGAACTCGGCGGAGAAATTCTCTTCCAGGGAACTCCCAAAGAACTGATGGAGAAAAAGGATTCGCCGACAGGCGCTTGGCTTCGCGATATTCTAAAATCCAAGAAGGCAGAAAAGAAGCCTGCGATCAAAGATGCGGAACACATCACCGTGCAGAAATTTGCCAAGTACGACATGCTGCCGGTGAGCGCCAAATTCCCCGTCGGACATTTCAGCGTCATTTCGGGTGAAAGCGGCAGCGGAAAAAGCACCGTCCTCTTTGAAAACATCCAGCCGCGATTTGCCAAGGGCGATTTTAAAAAGCTCGGCATTCAGAATATTTCATTGCTCAGCACCCGTGGATTTTTCCGCAACCGGCGCAGTACGATCGCAAGCGCGATCGGAATTGCGCCGTTACTCCGCGACCTGTTTGCAGGCCTCCCAGAAAGTAAAGTCAAAGGGTTTTCCGCGTCCAAGTTCAGCACGGCAACGCCGGGCGGACGCTGTGAAACCTGCAAGGGCGAAGGCGTTCTGCGCGATCCTTCGGGATACGAAGAATCCGAATGCCCGGTTTGCCAAGGCAAGCGCTTCCGCGATGAAATTTTGGAAATTCGATTTAAGACGCTTTCGTTTGCCGATGTGCTGGATTTGACCGTGGAACGGGCGGCGACGATCTTCGGATTTGCGCACAAGTTCTCGGACCGTTTGCAGCCTCTTGTGCGCACGGGCCTCGGTTACTTGCGGCTCGGTCAGCCGACAACGCATCTTTCCGGCGGTGAAGCGGCCCGGTTAAAACTTTCGCTCGCGCTTTCCCGTGCGAAGTTCCCGAACACGCTTTTCTTATTCGATGAACCCGCCCGCGGCCTGCACAAGAACGACATTGACCGCATGATCGCTCTCATCCAAGAGCTTTGCAAAAACGGCCATACCGTGATCGCAATCGAGCATCAGGAAGATTTTATCCGTGCAGCCGAATACACATGCCTACTCGAGCGGAAATCGAAATAGTCGAAAACCAAAAGCATCCTATTTTAAATTTCTGTCATGCATATTAGACAATACAATGAAGCCGACCTTACGGCAATGATCCGTATCTGGAACGAAATCGTCGAAGAAGGCATCGCCTTTCCGCAAGAGGAGCAACTCACGCCCGAAACAGGCAAGCAATTCTTTGCAGCACAGACCTACTGCGCCGTTGCCGAAGAAAAAGGCAAAATTTTCGGCCTGTACATTCTGCACCCGAACAACGTGGGCCGTTGCGGTCACATTTCTAATGCAAGCTATGCGGTTTCTTCAGAATCCAGAGGCAAGCATATCGGCGAAATGCTCGTGAAGGACTGCCTTGAACAGGCTAAAAAGCACGGATTTGGAGTTTTGCAGTTCAATGCCGTTGTCGAAAGCAACACTCATGCGCGCCACCTGTACGAACGTCTCGGATTTGTCCAGCTCGGCACCATCCCTAAAGGGTTTCGAATGAAAGACGGCCATTACGAAAACATCTGCCCGTACTACCACGAATTGTAAGGCTAGGAATTTGGCCTTTTAGAAGCTAGAACGGAAGCAAAAGCATTCGTTTTGGTTTCTATCCTCTCAATACATATCCATCACCTGTTTTAGCGAGTTTTTTCATCGGTAAAAAAAGCACCCGAAATCTTTTTTCGTTTTTTTAAGTACAAAAATCTATATTTAGAGAAAATAGAGTTTTTGCTCTTGTTCTCCATCTGGAAACTAGACACTTTCATGAATACGGAGAATAAGGCGAACGCTCACGTCTGCGACTGGCATGTGCCTGCCGCATCGTTTTGCTATATGGTCTATTGCTAAAATAGCAGTTTTCCTGTATGTAAGCGGCCTTTTGGGGCGTGAGTTGTTTGCACTTATTGTGTTCGGGCAGTCTAGGCCTCCAGATGGTAAGTGCATTCAACTTCACGCCTTTTTTATATCCAAAAAAGATTGATTTTGGCTGCAAGAACAATTGCAAACACTCACCTGAGTATCGCTCTTGTTCTTCATCTGGAAACTAGACACTTTCAAACACAAAGAATAAGGCAATAACTCGCCATAGCCCGTGGGATAGGGCGTAGTGTACCCTAATCGCAATATGCGTTCAGGGGCGTTTCGCAATGCTTGTGCGAATTCATTCGCAAGAAACACTTTTTTGAGTGTCATTGCGAACCCTGAAAGGGTAAAGCTATCCTTTACAGGATTGTTGCGGGTGTATTGTATTCTTTTGAAAATGTCACGCTTTTAGGCGAGGAGTGAGTCGGCTCCCCGCCCTTTCTTTTTTTGTCCGCACCCCGGCCAAGCGAATCGGCCAGAACCGCTCCAATGAGAGTGAACTCGTTCACTTTCAACACGGAGCGAGCAGTGGCAAAAACAGCTTTTAAAATAGTCTCTCTCTTCTCGGGATGCGGTGGACTAGACAAAGGTTTTGAAAACGCTGGATTTAAAATCATATGGGCAAACGAATACGACAAATCCATATGGGCAACTTTCGAAGCCAATTATCCAAGCGTTCCTTTAGATCATAGAAGTATAACGGAGATTTCTGAAAACGAGATTCCAGATTGCGATGGTATTCTTGGTGGACCACCTTGTCAAAGTTGGAGCGAAGCTGGAGCTGGAAGAGGGATAAACGACAAACGAGGGCAATTGTTTTATGACTACATTCGCGTATTAAAAGCGAAACAACCGAAGTTTTTCTTATGCGAAAACGTATCAGGGATTCTTAGCTCTAGACATTATAAATCATTCCAAGAGTTTTTAAATAAATTCGAAGAAGCCGGATATAATGTTTCCTGGAAGCTCGTCAATGCAAATGATTACAATGTTCCCGAAGACAGAGAACGAGTCATCATCGTTGGTTACAGAAAAGATTTAAACAAAAAATTCATTCATCCAGAACCTTTAGAACATAAACCTAATCTAAAGGAAGCTATTGGCGATTTGCCAGAAGCCGTTCCCGCCCAAAAATTCAACAAAGCAAATAAAGACTTAAGCATTCCCAATCATGAATATATGACTGGAGGGTTTTCTCCCATATTCATGTCACGCAATAGAGTGCGTAGCTGGGACGAGCCTTCATTTACAATTCAAGCGGGCGGACGACAAGCTCCACTTCACCCCAAAGCGCCCAAGATGGTCAAGGTCGAAAAGAACAAGCAAATTTTCGCACCAGGTCACGAATCAGAATATAGACGATTAAGCGTTCGTGAATGTGCAAGAATTCAAACATTTCCCGACGATTACAAGTTCATCTATAAAGATGTTTCTGTTGGCTATAAAGTCATCGGCAATGCAGTTCCTGTTAATCTTGCCTACGCTATGGCAATGCAAATCAAAAAGGATTTGAAATGAGCAATATCATTGATGCAATCATCAATCTCGTGAATTACAAAAGTAATTCCCTTCTTGAAAATACTGCGGGAAACAACAGAGCTAACAATTCTGGCGATGGCTTAGAAGAATACGTCAAAGACCTTTTTGCAGGAACATTCAATATAGACGGTGCGCAACGACTAGAAAAAATCAGCAACACATTCTCTTATCTTGGAAACAATTCAAACCCACCGGACGCCATGTTACGTGGAGGAGACGCCATTGAAGTCAAGAAAATCGAATCACCCAATTCTGCACTAGCTTTAAATAGTAGCTACCCCAAAAACAAGCTATTCGCAAGCAGTCAAATGATAAGCCAAGCTTGCCAAAAGGCCGAACAATGGGATTGTAAAGATATCATGTATGTTGTCGGATTCGTGCAAAGCAACCAACTAAAACAATTGAGCATAGTCTATGGCATGGATTATTGCGCAGACGAATCCTGTTATTTGAGAATAAAGAATACCATCAAAGAATCCGTAGAAAGCATTCCTTCAATTGAATTTGCCGAATCACGAGAACTCGGCCACATCAACAAGGTCGATCCCCTAGGCATAACATATATGCGAGTTCGTGGTATGTGGGGCATAGAAAACCCATGGAAAGTTTTTTCTTATGTATACCAGCGAAATTCCAACAACCATTTTTCATTTATGTGCATCATCAATAATGAAAAATGGGCAACACTTGGAAACACCTCATCTTTGGAAAATTTAGCGGTAACTGAAAGGGCATTAACGATTTCCAACATACGCATCAAAGATCCAAACAACCCTGCTAATCTGCGAGACGCAAAACTTATTTCCTTTAGCTTTTAAATCCTACAAATTCGAGTCCCAAAGAATAGGCGATATTATCAAGCATTTGGAATTCATCATCAAGTTCCAAATGCATTTTTTTATTCGTGGCTCCGCAATACGAGAACTTGCCACCCATAGAAACATACTTATCGAGAACTACAGGTAAAAAATCTCGCTCAGTTGAAAATCCGAGTTCTTTTAAAGATTTTTCAATAATTTGCAATTTTTCATTCATTTCGTTAATTCCTTCATAAAAAATAGTTTAATGAAATGACACAAAACGACAACTAGCATTTTTCATTCTGTGCTTTTTCTTTCGCGATTTCATTACTTTTCTTCATGACCTCATCCAAGGTAAACTCCTCCTTGCTAAAAAAGAAGGTATTAGAACCCAAGTCCTTGAGCGAAGCTCCAAAATGATATGCAGTATCATCGATAAACAAAAATCGATCATGCATTCCATAACTGGGTAAAATCTCTATAGGACATTCGGCATACTGAGCATTATACACCGACAAGTCAACCTCAAAAACTTTACTTTTATCATAAGTATAAATAGTTACAGAAACCCCTTTTTCTCGTTTAAGCATCATTGCCAAAGTTTTCTCGTCCACATATCTATCGACTAAGACAATCCTCTTTTTGGCCTGCCTAATCAAGCCACACACGAACACATAGGCATCAAACACTTGATTGTTATAAAACAAACCTTTCGCCCGCAATTCACCTCGATCCATCGCTTCAAAAACCTCGTCCAACTTTTGATCATGTTCAAGCATTCTCTCATTTTGTGCAAGAATCTGTTTATCTTGCTCTATAATTTTTGCTTCTACATTAGAAAGACGATTGACAAAACCACCATTTTGCATCATAAAATGGCGCATGGATACAAAAGCATCCATAATAGCTATACTCACTTGAATGGCCGTTTTACTACGAAGTACAGCTGATAGCATGGCAACGCCTTGTTCTGTAAAGACATAAGGAAACTTACGACTGCCACCATTTTGTCCAGAAAAAAAGTCTTTGTTTCGTGAAGTCGCAACTTGCGACTTCACGAATTCAACCTCATCCCTATTCAATTGAAAACAGAATTCCTCTGGAAATCTTTCGATATTACGCTTTACCTGTTCATTGATACGCTTCGTTTCCACTCCATAAAGCATTGCCAAATCACGGTCAAGTAGCACTTGTTTATCGCGAATGACAAGAATCATCTTCTCAATGCCTGTCGCTGTCAAAGAATTTAACGCGACAATCTCATGACTTTCATCTTTTTTCATTTTCGCTCCCATAAAAAAAAGACCTCTTGCCATAAGAACTCCCAAATTCCATCGGGGATATAGCAAAAGATCTTTTTTCAATTCAAATAAGGCTTGCAAGCGGGATTCCGCCGCCAGAGCCTATCCAAAACTACAAAAAATCAAATAAAAAAATTCTACTTTCCTTAAAACTGGAAATACAAAAACGGATTGTACGTTTGCGTAAAGAGCGCAAGCACCGCAAAAGCAAAAAGCGCAAAAGCGGCCAAAGTCCGAACGGGGCTCAGCTTTTGGCACCAATCATAAGCGCGAAGCGGTGAAATCGCAAGGACAAACGCCAAAGTCATAAAGACGATCGAAGTCGGCGTAAAGATTTCTGCCGTCAGGATTGGATTTGCAGGATTCACCGGCACAAGGCCGAGCATCGAACCCCACATGTGAACGGCCGACGCAATATCCGGGGAACGGAACAGCACCCAGCCGAACAGCACAATGATCTGCGTGAACAAAACCTGCGCGATCTTCGGAGCCTTGGAATAAAGCGCCTGTTTGCCGTTAAAGCGTTCCACGATCATAAAAAAGGCGTGGTAAAGGCCCCAGCAGATAAACGTCATCGCCGCACCATGCCACACGCCCGAAGCAAACATCACCAAAAACAAATTCACATAGGTCCGCTGTTTCGAAACGCGGTTTCCGCCGAGAGGAATGTACAGGTAATCCCGCAGCCAACGGGTGAGCGAAATATGCCAACGGCTCCAGAATTCCGAAATGCTCGCCGAACGATACGGTCCGTTGAAGTTCCGCGGAAAGTGGAATCCGAGCATCAGCCCAAGGCCCACCGCCATATCCGAATACGCAGAAAAATCAAAGTAAATCTGCATCATGTAGGCGACGCTTCCCCACCAGGAATTCAAAACACCCGGATCCGCCGCTTCAAAAACGCGGTCCGCAATCGCACCGACCTGATTTGCAATCAAGATCTTTTTTGCAAAGCCGATGCAGAAATACGTCATGCCGCGCATCCAATTTTCGGATGTATGCTCACGCGTATCCAGCTCTTCCGCAACCGTATTGTAACGCACGATCGGGCCAGCCACCAGCTGCGGAAAAAGCGCCACATAGCAAGCAAAAGTCGCAAAGTTTTTCACAGGCGGCGCATCGCCACGCCACACGTCAATCGTATAGCTCATCGCCTGGAAGGTGTAGAACGAAATGCCCACCGGCAATAAAACGCGCAACACCGTAAACGGCTCGCCGCCCAAAAGTTCCACCAGGGCATTCACACCGCCCATCGTGAACATGTAATACTTAAAGAATCCAAGGGTTCCCAGATTCACCACTACCGACAGCAACAGGGAAAGATTCCTCTGCGTATTGGAAGCTCCCGAAGCCGAAATCCAGCGCCCCGCAAGATAGTTCACGAGCGTTGTGCCGAACATCAGCAGCACAAGCCAAGGTTCCATCCAGCCGTAAAAAAGGTAACTGAAAACGGTGATGAAAAAATTCAGCGTGGAATGGCGCGCCTTGCGCCACACCAGCAGATAATACCCCGCAAAAAAGAGCGGAAGAAAATAGAACAAAAAGATCTGCGAAGAAAAGACCATCGAAGATTACTTCGCCTTCAACACTTCCACGGCCAAATAACGTTCGGATTCGTCGTCAAAGTATTCGTCTTCCACGGCGCCGTCGTAATTGCCTTCGAGCTTCACGAGCTTGAGCGTATGCTTGTCGCCCGCCTTAAAAGCGCGCACGTCACCCTTCGCCTTGTCTGCCATTTTGTCTTTCACCTGGCCGCGGGCGATCAGCGGGTTGTAAACGCCGACGAGGATTTCCTTGCCTTCGAATTTGCCGTCCACCACCTTCGTCACTTTGTACTTGAGAACGTACACGTAGTTATAAAGATCGTTAGGCGGCATCTTGCCCGGAATTTCTGCGAGCTTTCCTTCCACCGTCAATTCGCCGGCAAAAAGAAATGCAGAAAACAAGAGGAGCATCGCGAGAATCTTTTTCATAGAAATCCTTTTGGTTTTCAAAAAATATAGGTATTTTTTCCACATGGACTTGTCTACTCTCCCAGGCCTCGGACCGAAACGCCTCAAAGCGCTCAACGCTTCCGGGCTTCGCTCCGTTTCGGATCTTCTTTACAACATTCCGCGCACTTGGCTAGACCGCACGCGTTTGAACAAATTATCCGAAAGCCATGTCGGGGAGAACGTGATTCTCATCGGTAAAATTACCCGCGCCGGATTCATTCCAGGCAGGACTTCCCGCTATATGGCTGTCCTCGATGACGGAACGGGTCAGGTGAGCCTTGTCTTTTTCCGCGGAGCCCGTCACTGGGCAAAAACGATTTCCGTGGGAACGCGCTGGTGCGTGATCGGAAAACTCGGCAACTACCGCGGTTTACAGCTGGTGCATCCCGAAATGCAGCGCATGAGCGAAGACGAAGATTTTTCGGGCGGCATCGAACCGGTCTATACAATTACGGAAGAGGAACATTCCGCAAAAATCGAACAAAAGTTTTTCCGCACGCTGTACCCCAAAATTTTTGCGATGCCGAACCTTTCCGTTCCGGACGCTCCCCCTTCGGAACTCACCGAGTTCATGGGATTAAAGCCCGTGCTGCAGAACTTAAAAAGCCTGCACATGCCAAAGACTTTTGCCGAAGCGATGCAGGCCAAGCTCCAACTGAAAAAGCTCGAACTGTTGCCGTTCTGCCTGCGCATGAACGTGCGCCGTCGAAGCCTCGCCTTCCGCGGACAGGCCCGCAGCCTAAGCGATTCCGCCATCGCCGAAGCCAAAGCCTCTTTGCCGTTTACGCTCACCGCCGGGCAGTCGAATGCCGTAAACCAGATCTGCGAAGGACTCCGCGGCAAGAAACAGTTCCACGCCCTGCTCCAGGGTGACGTCGGCAGCGGCAAAACGGTCGTCGCCATGCTCGCGATGCTCGCCGTCGCCAAAGGCGGCGAACAGTGTGCCCTGATGGCTCCGACCGACATCCTCGCCCGTCAGCATTACAAAAACTTAAAGCCTTTCTTCGACAAGGCGGGCATCCGCACGGCACTCCTTCTCGGAGCGTGCAGCGCCACCGAAAAAAAGACCATCTCCGGAGAACTTCAAATGGGAATGACGCAGGTCGTCATCGGAACCCATGCCCTGTTTTCCAAAGATGTTCTTTTCCAGAATCTCACCTTTGTCGTGATCGATGAGCAGCACCGCTTTGGCGTGAACCAGCGCGAAGCGCTTCTGAAAAAAGGACATTTTCCCGACCTGCTCGTGATGAGCGCAACGCCTATTCCGCGAAGCCTCGCCATGACGCTCTACGGCGACTTGACCCCAATCGTTTTAAATGAAAAGCCCGCCGGCAGAAAGCCCGTGAAAACGCGCCTTGTTGATCCTGCCAAGCGCGACGACATGAAAAAGTTCCTTCTCAAGGAAGTGAAAACGGGAAACCGTCTTTACTGGGTCGTGAGCCGTGTAGAAATCGATGACGAAGGCGGCGCGAAAAGCGTCGACGAAGTTGCCGAAGAGCTTGCCTCTTTCACCTCCGAATGGAAGGTCGGCGCGATCCACGGTCAAATGGACGAAGAAGAACGCGACCGCATTCTGAACGATTTCGCAACCGGAAAAATCCAGGTTCTCGTCGCCACGACCGTAATCGAAGTCGGCGTGAACGTTCCGGAAGCAAACCTCATGGTTATCGACGCCCCGGACCGTTTTGGGCTTGCCCAGCTGCACCAGCTCCGCGGACGCGTAGGCCGTGGAAATCAAGAAGCCTGGTGCTTTCTCATCGTTCCGCAAGCAAGCCCTGCGCACGAAAGGCTTTCCCGTTTTTCAAGTACCGACAACGGTTTTGAAATTGCCGAAATGGATATGCAGGACCGTGGCGCCGGAAACCTCGAAGGCTCCGAACAGAGCGGAGCCTGGGTCTTCCGCTGGTTCGACTGGATTCAAGACAAGGAACTCATCCAGCGCATTCTGGATACCGCCGAAGAAATCCTCGACAACAAGCCGGGATTTTCTCCAGAGGTTCAAGAAAAAATTCAGAAATGGTACGCCTTGATGCCGCAAGGAAACGCGGACGGCGTCCATTAAAAAGATTTAAGC
This sequence comes from Fibrobacter sp., assembly GCA_024689485.1. GTDB lineage: Bacteria > Fibrobacterota > Fibrobacteria > Fibrobacterales > Fibrobacteraceae > Hallerella. The sequence continues at coordinate 15,622 of JAILDK010000078.1, read as the reverse complement.
GGTGCGGATAAAGATTTCCGCAACGACCGCTGCGAGCGAAAGCGCCGCCACGATCAATTCCACCAGAGCTTTCTTGCGGAAAGACGCTTCGAAAACGTAAACCTTTTCACCGTTCGGCAAACGCTTTTTACGGTTGCACCAGTTCATGCCCGCAATCAGCGAAAGACAGGCGCAAAAGCCGCCGCCGAGAAGCGCATAAAGGAACTTCGCTTCGCCCGCATAACTAAAATGCAAAGCCGCAACGACAAGCGCAATCACGCAGCCCAAAAAGGCAAACGCCAAGCTCGAAGTCTTGACTTCTACCGGTTTGCGGAGCGCTTCGACGCGTTCTTCGAACAAACGCTTCAAGTCCGCTTCGGTATAAGTTTTTCCATGCGACGCAAGAATCTTTCTGGCGAGTAAAACGTTTTCCGGATTCCATTCGTCGGGCTTCTGCAGAATTTCCAGAAGCTCTTCATCGCTAAAGCTTTGAAGCATTTCAAGGCTCACATCGTCCGCTTCTTCTGCCGCAGCCGCCTGGACTGCCGCTTCGAGAATGCGACGGGCCGCGTCGATGTCTTTTGCGTGGACGCGCACAATGCAAGAGGACGCGCCACGGTTTTGAAAGTCCAGCCCGAGCGGATCACCGCCCATGTTCGCATCGTTCACCAGGTTCGCTTCAATCGCATTTTCCTGGAGAAGTGCCGCCAAAGCTTCGCCTTCTTCCGACGTCGCAAAGGTTTCAAGCGTCATCCATTCGAGCTGTTCACTTTCATTAGACATTCTTCATTTCCTCACGGATACGTGCCCAGCCTTCTTCCGGAATCTTTGCACCGACAACCTGCACCACTTCGTTCGAAACGATGCTGCCGAGCTTGCCCGAGCGTTCCATGTCCCAGCCCGAAAGAATGCCGTAAAGGAATCCCGAAGCCCAGAGGTCGCCAGCACCCGTCGTATCGACAGCCTTGGCCGGACCGCACGGAACGCGCGTCACCACGCCGTCCTTCGAAATCAAAGCACCGCGCTTGCCGAGCTTCACCACGGCGATCTTGCAGAGCTTTGCAATCTTTTCAAGAGCCGCTTCTTCGGATTCACCCGTGTAAGCCTTGGCTTCGTCTTCGTTCGCAATCACAATGTCGAGTTCACGACCCGCAAAAAGTTTGTTAAAGAGCGGGCGGCAATCGTTCACCACGCCAAAGGCGCCAAAGTCAAAAGCGGTCATCACACCGCGCTTGCGGGCTTCCTGCACCGTCTTCACAAAGCATTCTTCGCCATAAGCGCGATAGCCTTCGAGGTACAGAATGCCGACGTTATCAAAAAGTTCCGACGTGATTTCCGAAGCGACCACTTCGTTCGAAGCGCCGAGGAAAGTCACCATGGTGCGTTCCGCATCCGGCGTCACCGCCGAAAGAACCGTACCCGTTGCCGTCGAAGAAGAAAGCATGCGATTTTCGACACCGCTGTCCGCCAAGTGCTTTGCAAAAAGTTCGCCGAGTTCATCGCGGCCCACCTTCGAAATAAAGGAAGCCTTACCGCCGAGCTTTGCCACGCCGACCATCGTATTGCAGGCTGCTCCACCCGGAACCATCTGCGGATTTTCGACCTGGTCCATAATCTTCTTTAGCGTCGGATAATTGACCGAGCACTGACCGCCCTTCTGCAGCTTGACCTTCTGAATCCAAGCATCGTCAACCTGAGCGAGCATGTCGACAAGAGCAGCACCAAATCCTAAAACTTTTTTCATAAGACTCCTTAAAAACGACGACCGCCGCGGCGGCGAGCGCTTTCCTCCACTAAGAATGATTTTTCCGCTTCCGAGAGAGAATTCACTCCCCCATCGCTGACTTTTTTCAAGATCAAATCCAGCTGCTTCTGACGGTCCATAAAACGGACTTCGCCTTCGAGCGGATCCTCCGGCGTACCGGCCGGTTTGCCTTGACGGCGTTCCTTGAACTCTCCACGGAGCTTGTCCCAAATGCTGTTGTCGAACAGATACATGCAAAGGAATCCGGAAGCGATACCGCCCAAATGCGTAAAGTGCGCAATCGTATCGCCCGAACCCGCAAACATCACGTCCAAAGCCACAAAAATCCAAATCGCATGCTTGATCTTCATCGGAATGATAAAGAACATCAAAATGCCGCGTTCCGGGAAAAGCCTTGCATACGCCACAAAGACGCCCATCAAAGCACCCGAAGCCCCGATGATAAACGTCATCGGCGACATCGCCCCAAACAGGTAGAACGGAATGCTGAACACACCGGCAAACACCGCGCAGAACAGGTACAAAATCCAGAAGCGCCTAAAGCCGATCGCCATCGCCACATCGTCGCCGAACATCCAAAGCGCAAGCATGTTAAAGAGGAAGTGCCAAAGATCCACATGCACAAAGGCATAGGTCAAATAGCGCCACACCTGCTCATAAGCCACCGGCACCAGCGCCCCATAGCCGACGAGGTAGGTATAAATACCGTCCAAATTGAAAAGTCTCGCCAAATAGCAAATGCCGAAGACCACCAGATTGATGATCAGCAACGTGCGAATGGGAGAAGAAAGATAACGAAAGGGTTTTAATCCAAACATTTAATGTTTCTCCGTTTCGGAAATCAAGTCGGGGAAGAACTCCGCCGGGATCATCTTCGAGACGTCACCACCAAAGTGCAAAATTTCGCGCACCGCAGAACTCGAGATCGAAGCGTATTCCGGTTCGATCTGCAAAAAGACCGTTTCCGCTTCCGGGTACAGCATCTGATTGTTCCACGCGAGATTTCTTTCCGCGTCAAATTCCACCGCAGAACGGATTCCGCGCACAAGGAACTTGGCCCCGGACTTTTTCATGTATTCCACCGTCAAGCCGTCAAAAGAATCGACCGTCACATTTTTCAGGTTCGCCGTCGCCTTTTGAATAAAACGCATGCGCGTTTCCACGCTCAAAAGGGAATGCTTCTGAACATTCTTTCCGACGACCACGATCACACGGTCAAAAATGGCACAGGCCCTTCTGACAATGGCTAAATGTGCAACGGTAAAGGGATCAAAGGATCCCGCAAAAACGGCTATACGGTCCATAGCCCAAATTTACAAAGATGCCGAGAAGAAGACGAGCGAACTTTCGCCATAACGGCGGATTCGGCCTTCATTCGTCCATTCAGGAACATTCCTCGACGGGACTTCAAACACGGCGGTTCCCGTCGGCTTCAAGAGCTGTAAAAACGGGCGCAAATCCGGGTAAGCCTCTGTAAACGGAGGGTCCGCGTATATCAGGTCAAAACGCTCTTCCGAGAGAAGAGCCTTCTGTAAAAAGCTCTGCGCTTCGGTTACGCACAAATGAAGTTTATCGGAAGCGTCCAAGGACTTGTACGAAGCCGACAGCGAACGCGCCTGGGCGCCGTTCTTTTCGACCGCGGTCACGCTTTCCGCGCCACGGCTCACCGCTTCGATTCCCACGCAGCCCGAGCCTGCAAAAAGGTCGAGCACGTGAAAGCCTTCAACGTCTTGGAGAATATTAAAAAGCGCCTCGCGCGCCATCGCACCCGTCGGGCGGGTTTTCGATGTCAAAGGCGAGGCGATTTGGCGGCCACGAAATGTGCCGCCCGTAATGCGAATGGCCATGGATTAATTCGAAGTGTAAATGACAAGAGTCATCGTCGTCGAGATGCCCTTCTTGCCAGCGGCAGTCATCTTGATCTTTTCCACGCCAACGCGGACCTGGCTCTTCGAAAGAGCGTCCACAAAGCCGAGAACCGTCTGGAAATCAGCTCGGGTCGTTACGTTGTACGTGTAGCTCTTGTAAACACCAAAGTCTTCGACCTTCGGATGCTTCAAGCCGGAAAGTTGCAAGCGGTTGTTTGCATCAAGACCGCGGAGCGCTTCGATTTCCTTCGCAACTTCCGCATCCTTCACAAACGGAGCTGCGCCATTGGTAGATTCCGGCTTCGAATTCAAAACGCCGTAAACCGTCACGGCCGTCGCCGGCGCGTTTTCCGGAAGTTCCGGAGTCTTGAATTCCGTACTGCCCATCTTCAAACGTTCCAAGTAGCTACGCTGAATCACCGGAGTTTCTGCAACGCCACGAATAAAGTAATAGTTCGGGGCCGCATACATCAAGTCCGCAAAGCTGATGCCTTCCGGGGTCACCGCATTCACAAATGTGAAAACCTGGGCCGCCATCGCCTTCTGGTAGAAGACCTTCTGCATCGGAAGCTTGGAAGCATAATCGCCACGCTTTTCCGTCGGGAAAATGCTCGGCTGCACAGCCTGCACCACGCGTTCCGGAGAACTCAGCTGGGCCCTGCGCACCGCAGCGGCCTGTTCTTCTGCGCGACGGCTGGCAATCGTACCACCGGCCGTGGTCGTCTGACCGGCACTGCGAGATTCCATCGCAGGACCCGTACGGCTCGGATCTTCAATGCCCAAAGCCGCCACAAGCGGAGCCGGCAAAACGCCTTCCAGCGCATGAGGAACGCCGGCGACTTTCAAAATGCCGAACAAAAGCACAATCACGACCGCAGCGGCAGCCGCAATCATCAGAGGACGCTTGTTCTTTTTCGACGTCGAAACAGCAGCCGGCGTAACCGGCATCGAAGGAATCGTTGCGGATTGAGTCACCGCATCAATCAAGTTCAGTTCAATCATTGTTTCGCACCCCTCAAAGCTACACCGATGGCGCCCGCGCAAGAAAGCACATGGTTCGCACTTTCTTCATCCACCGGAAGACGAATTTCCGGGAAGGAGTCCATCAGCGAAATCGGCTTGTCACCCAGCGCCTTGCGGAGCTTTTCCACAAAGAGAAGGTCGCTTGCGAGTTCGCCACAGAGCGTGTACTGGTTCACAGCCACACCGTTTGCGAAAGCGGCATCTTCCACCTGCTTGGCGATATTCTGGGAAAGCAGTTCGTAAGCTTCTTCGCGATCCTTGCCCGCCAGGTCAAGAGTCGAGCAGCAACGCAGAGCGCGCAAATCTTCCTTCGAAGCCCACATGAGCATCACGCCCGTCACATCGGCCTTGATCACACACTGGAGCTTGTTATCGAGAACGCCGCCCTCTTCCAAAAGATTCATCAGGGAAATCGCATCGACTTCGAGGATCTTCGGCGCAATCTGCTGATTGCGGAAGCCCTTTCTGACCGAGTTCACCCAGGTCTTGCGCATTGCGATCATCAAAACCGTACGGCCGAGTTCCGCAGAACCACCGAGTTCCACAAAATCGAGCGCATAGTCATCGACATTCGCATTGATGAGGTTGCCCAAATACCAGTGCAGGTATTCGCGCACGTTCTTCGCCTCTGGCGGAACATACAACTGACGCACAATGGCGCGGAAGGACGAAACGGTCAAAGAAACCGTATCGATTTGAACGCCTTCATTTTCGGCAAGCCAAGCCTGGAGAGCACCCTCAAACGAGGACACGTCATCCAACGGATTCGTTTCCGTGTTGAGAATAGCCGTTTTGACGACCTTCTTTTCCTGGGGATCGTAGAGAGCCACCTTGAGAAGAACTTCGCCCGCCTCAATTCCTAGATGTAACTTTGTATCTTCCATAGTATCAAAAACTTACGTTCCTATTTCCCTTAAAACTAGTCAAAAATAACAAAGGTGAGGATCTTTTCCGCTTTTTTCTTTCCAATTCCGGAGACTTTTTTGAGGTCCGAAGGCCCTGAAAAGCGCCCATGGGAAGAACGGTATGCAAGAATTTTTTCCGCAAGCTTCGGACCGACGCCCTGAATGGCGCAGAGCTCCTCTGCCGTCGCGCGGTTAATTGCAATCGGAAAATGGACCGCAGGCTTTGTTTTTTTCGAATTCCGGGAAATATTCCCCTTTTTCGCAGACTCTTTTAGCCCGGACGGTTCGTTTTGAACGCGTCCGTTTGGATCATTTTCATTTTTGAAGGCTTCCCGGGACTGTTCCGCATACGAGAACGTCTCGATCTGCGGCACAGGATCCCACGGGGAAACCTGAACGAGAATGCCCAGGGCAAAAAGAAAGAGGGCTAATATAAAGACCTTTTTCTCAGGCGCGTTCATCGGCCGCCTTCAACAGGCCGAGGAAGAGTGGCGCCGGATGCAGAAGGGAGCTCTTGAGTTCCGGATGGAACTGGCAAGCCATGAAATACGGATGACCCGGAATTTCCATGATCTGCATGATGTCTTCATTTTTAGCCTTGCCCGAGAACACGAGGCCGCCCTTTTCGAGCTTTTCCACGTACTGCGGGTTCACTTCGTAACGGTGACGGAAGCGTTCGCGGATTTCCGATGCGCCGTAAACCTTTTCGGCGAGGGAATCCTTGCGAATCAAAACGTCATGACCGCCGAGGCGCATGGTCGCACCCATTTCCTTGATCTTGTCCTGACCCGGCAAGTAAGCGATCACCGGATCCTTCACATGATGCTTCGGAGATTCGGTTTCCATTGTGCCGGCTTCCTTCATGCCGCAGACGTGACGGGCAAATTCCACCACCGCGAGCTGCATGCCGTAGCAAATGCCGAGGAACGGAATGTTGTGTTCACGCACATACTGAATCAGAACGACCTTGCCTTCGATACCGCGCGTGCCAAAGCCGCCCGGAATGATGACCGCGTCAATTCCCTGCATATCCGCTTCGACTTCTTCCGGATGCTGTTCGAGCTTTTCCGTATCGATCCAGCGGATTTCCACATGCACATCGAGATGCGCGGCGGCATGGTTCAAGGATTCGACAATGCTTGCATAGGAATCTTCAAGACGGGTGTACTTGCCGCCGATGGCGACGTTCAAAACCTTGCGCGGATTGCTGTCGTTGCGGTTCATCGTATCCACAAGACGGCTCCACGTGTCGAGTTTCGGCGGTGCGTAAATGCGGAGCTTCTTCAAGAGGATTTCCGGAATGCCTTCCTTGTCATAAACGAGCGGGCATTCGTAAACGTGCTTCACGTCCACGCCCGAAATCACATGGGATGCCGGCAAGTTGCAGAACAGACCGATCTTTTCCTTGATATGCGGTTTCAAGAATTCTTCGCAGCGTGCGATGATGATATCCGGATAAATGCCGCGTTCGTTCAATTCGCGAACAGACATCTGCGTCGGCTTGGACTTCTGTTCTTTTACGCCCGAAGGAATCGGAACATAGGTCAAATGCACGTACATGCAGTTTTCACTGCCGACTTCATGCGAAAGCTGACGGGCCGCTTCAATGAAGAACTGGTTTTCAAGGTCACCGACCGTACCACCGATTTCAATCAGCAACACGTCTGCATTTTCCTTGTTCGCCACTTCAAAGAAGTGTTCCTTGATCGCGTTCGTCACGTGCGGAATAAACTGCACCGTGTGACCGAGGTAATCCCCGCGGCGTTCCTTTTCCAGAATGAGCTTAAAAACCTTACCCATGGTAAGGCTCCATTCCGAACGCGCCACGACATTCAGGAATCTTTCGTAGTGACCGAAGTCCATATCGACTTCGCCACCGTCATCCAGCACATAGACTTCCCCGTGCTCTGTCGGGTTCATCGTACCCGGGTCCGTATTCAAGTAACCGTCGCACTTGACCGGAATCACCTTCAGGCGATTCGAAAGAAGCGCGCCGATACTCGCAGCGGCTACACCTTTTCCAAGACCAGAAATCACACCGCCCGTAACGACGATGAACTTTGTTTTACCGTTGTATTGATTTTCCATTTTGACCTGCTTCCATTTGTTTCAAGATGGATTCGACCTTTTGCACATCGGACGGTAAGTCGACCGATGCCGAAAGGGATGTACAATGAACCATGCGAATGGGCCGTTTGCCCAATATGCGAAGTTGTTCCAAAGAACGCTCTTTTTCGAGTTCCGACTGCGGAAGACTCGCGAATTCCCGGCGAGCTTCTGCGGAATACGCATACACGCCCACATGTCTGAACCACTTGCGCGGTTCCGGCGGGAGTTTTCGAATAAATTCTGTTGCATGATCCGTGGAATCGATTTCGACTTTGACCACGGAAAGACGGTCCCGATCATCTTCTGCAAGCGGGGCTGCGACCGACACCCAGGAGCCCGGTTCTTCGGCAAGGGCCTTTGCCACATCGCGGAGCATCTGAAGATCCGCAACAGGTTCATCTCCCTGCAAATTCACCACCAGGTCCAAGCCCAACTTTTCGGCGGCTTCGCTGACACGGTCAGAACCCGTTACAGCGGGACCGGTGAGAACGGCTGTATATCCAGCCTCTTCAACCGTTTTAAAAATACGAATGTCGTCTGTAGCACAGACGACACTCTTAAAACACCCGGCGGCGACAGCTCTATCTAACGTGCGAAGAATCATGGGCCGTCCGCAGATGGGGACGAGAGGCTTTCCCGGAAACCGGGAAGACGTGTACCGTGCGGGAACGACGCAATGAACTGCTACTGCCATAGACTTCTTTTTGAGTTAAAGACTTAGCCGATCACCTTCGGAATCACGAAGTGATCGTTTTCGACTTCCGGAGCATTCGCAAACGCCTGTTCATGCGTGAACGACGGCTGCGGAATATCTTCGCGAAGAACGGTCGGAGCATCTTCGACGCCCGTCATCGGTTCCACATTCGAAAGATCCAAAGCCTTCAAGTCTTCCATGTAGTGAAGGAGCTGGTCCAAGCGACCGGAGAAGGATTCAATTTCCGCGTCAGAGATCTTCAAACGGGAAAGTTTTGCAATCTTCAAAATTTCTTCTTTACTCAGCATGTTTTAACCTTTTCAAAAATTCAACTTTATTAAAATAGAAAACTCGGAGTCAGATGCTAGTCCAAAATTTGGAGTCCAGCGTATTTTAAAATCAATTTTCTTACAATTCCGTTAGAAAATCGAACTTCCACACGCGTGTTCTCACCAGAACCTGACACATTTGTCACAACGCCCGTTCCGAACTTCATATGCTGAACCCGGACGCCGCTGTGCAACGGATTATCGCAATCCTCATCGTACACGAGACGCGGTCCCTTTTCGACCTTTTCCACGACCTGCGGGTTCTTGTAAACGATCCGCTGCGTCTTGTGAAGGCCAGTCGACTGCGAACGTCCCGCAGAGGAGAACGACCGCGGATACGATCCCGAAGAACCCGCACCGCGCGAAGCTCCGAAACGGTTTCCGCCGCTTCCGTAACTTCCATAAGAGCCGTAAGAGGGACGCGTACCAGCCGCACGGGCCGCATAACCGCGAAGGCCCTGATTCCAAGGTTCCCCGGTAAATTCCTGCGAGCTTTCATCCGCACAGCGCCCTTCGATCGAAGTCGTCGAAGGATCGATTTCTTCGAGGAATCGAGACGGCGGGAACGGACGGAGACTTCCCTGCCAAAAACGGCGTCCCGCATGGTACAGGTAAAGGATATGCTTTGCACGGGTGCAGCCCACGTAGAACAGGCGCCTTTCTTCTTCTGCCTGCTTTTTACGTTCATCGGGCGTTTCCGTCATGCTCGATTCGCGCACCAGCGGGAACACGCCTTCGTCACAACCGGCAATGTGGACCGTATCGAATTCAAGGCCCTTTGCCATGTGAATCGTCATGAGCGTCACACGGGTCTGCGCATTTTCGACCTTTTTGTCCGCATCCGTCAAAAGGGAGATTTCCTGCAGGAATTCGTCGAGTCCCTTGTCCGGATTTTCTTCTTCGAATTCGCGGAAGGCATTCACCATTTCATCAAGGTTGCGTCCGCGTTCGTCCGAAGTCGTTTCGTCTTCCTTCTTCAAGAATTCCTTGTAGAAGGTATCGCGAATCACATGTTCCGCAAGGATCGGGAGCGCTTCGTCGTTATGCAGCAAAGCGAGCCAACCGTCGACCATATTCTTAAAGCTTTCAAAGCCCTTCGCCGTGCGACCGCCCTTCGCAATTTCGGAAGGCAGAGCCTCCCAAAGCGAGCAGGCGCTCATCGTCGCGGTCATGCGCAAAGCGTCGAGCGAGCCGCCGCCGATGCCGCGCGGAGGCGTATTGATAATGCGCAAAAGCGCCGCATCGTCCTTCGGATTCGAAAGAAGACGCATGTACGCCATTATGTCTCGCACTTCCTTGCGATCCCAGAATCGGGTACCGCCGTAAATCACGCACGGGATTCGGGAATCGTTCAAAGCCTTTTCAATCGCACGGGACTGCGCATTGGTACGGTAGAAAATCGCCGTCTGCGCATAAGCTTCCTTGCCCGCGGCAAGAATCCTTTTCGCAATCTGTTCCGCTTCGAACGTGTCCGCAAGGACGTTCACCACGTGAATCGGTTCACCGGCCGGTTCCTTCGAATAGACGTTCTTCGTCATTTCCAAAGGACGATCGTTATGAGCGATCACGGAACCTGCGCCCTTCACAATATTTGCCGAAGAGCGGTAATTGCGTTCAAGCTTAAAGAACGTCACCTGGTCAAAATCATGCGAGAAGTTTCGGATGATTTCGATGTTCGCGCCGCGCCAGCCGTAAATACTCTGGTCATCGTCGCCCACAACCGTCACGTTCTGCTTGGAACGGTCGATCAAAAGTTTCAAAAGTTCATACTGGACGTCGTTCGTATCCTGGTATTCGTCGACCACCACATACTGGAAACGGTTCGCAAACTGCGCCGCCACCTGCGGAAGCTTTTGCAAAAGTTCCACCGTGTTCAAAAGGAGGTCGTCGAAGTCCATCGCGTTCGCATCGCCGAGCTTTGCCTGGTAATCGCGATAGACGCCCGCCATCTTCTGCTGGTCCGGGAAGGCGGCCTGTTCCAAGGCGACCGTCGGAGTCTGCAAAACGATGCGGTAACTGCCATCCGGGAGCGACTGCTTCACCACGCTGTTCTTGTACTTCGAAATGATGCTGCGAGCCTGTTTCAGCTTCTGCGCATCCATGTCGTCGCCAAAGAGCGGCTTCAGAATTTCCTTTAAGATCTTTTTCTGATCGTCATCGTCGTAGATGGAAAAGTTCTTGTTGATTTTCCATCCGAGTGCCTGTCCAATGCGTTCGTTCGAAAGGCACAGGCGAAGAATGCGGACGCAGATCGAGTGGAAGGTTCCCATCCATTCGAGGTTCACCTTGCCTTCGAGAATCTGCTGAATACGCGTTTTCATTTCGCGGGCGGCTTTGTTCGTAAAAGTCACCGCGAGAATGCGACGAGGATCCACGCCCTTGGAAGAAATCAAGTGCGCAATTTTATAAGTAATTGTTCGGGTCTTTCCCGAACCGGCGCCGGCCAAAATGAGAGCAGGGCCTTCGGTCTTTGCGGCCGCGGCAACCTGTTCTTCGTTCAGTTCTTCATGTAAGCGCGCAAGATCAACTACACGCGCCATTAGTCATCCGGGTTAGATGCGCCAAGCACCTGTTCAAGAGTGGTAAGACCGTCCAAGGCCTTCTGCAAACCGTCCATACGCAGCGTGATCATGCCGCATTCCTTCATGGCGATTTTCTTGATATCGTCACCGGAAGCACGTTTCACAATCGCATTACGCACCGCTTCGTTCGGCACGAGGAATTCGTAAATACCGCAACGTCCCTTATAACCGGAACCATCGCAGTGTTCACAACCTCTACCGTGGTAGAACTGCATATCCGGAGACAGGTGCAATTCTTCACGGAGTTCCGGGGAAATTTCCACCGGTTCCTTACAATGCTTACAAATTCGGCGCACAAGACGCTGGGCAAGAATGCCCTTCATCACGGTAGCGACAAGGAACGGTTCGAGGCCCATTTCCAGCAAACGCGGGAACGATCCAGCGGAGTCGTTCGTATGGAGCGTACTGAACACCAAGTGGCCCGTCAGAGCCGCTTCGATAGCCATCGAAGATGTTTCCTTGTCACGCATTTCACCGATCATGATCACGTCCGGGTCCTGACGGAGCAATGCGCGAATACCTGCGGCAAAAGTAAAGCCTGCGGCCACGTTGATCTGGCCCTGGTTCACACCGTCGATATTCAATTCGACCGGGTCTTCCATCGTCGAGATGTTGATCGTCGGGTCGAGAATTTCACGGATGGAAGCGTAAAGCGTCGTAGACTTACCGGAACCCGTCGGACCGGTCACGAGCACAATGCCGTTCGGAGAGTTGATCGCGTCCTTGAACTGCTTGAACATGACCGGGGCAAAGCCCATGTCCTTCAACGGGAACTGACCCGAGTTCGGGTCCAAAATACGCATCACGATCTTTTCGCAAATGCCGCGCTTACGCAAAGAAACCGGGAAGGAGCTCACACGCAAGTCGACTTCGCTTCCGCGGAAACGCACGGTAAAACGACCATCGAGCGGCTTACGCTTTTCAGCGATATCCATCTTTGCAAGGAGCTTGATTCTCGAAAGAATCTGGTTCATCAAACGGGCTGGGATCGGAGCCTGGACCTGAAGGTCACCATCGATACGGTAACGGAGCTTGAGGAACGTTTCCTGCGGCTCCAGGTGAATATCGGATGCGTGACGGGAAATCGCTTCCTGAATGAGCGACGTCACGATCTTCACGACCTGCTGACCTTCTTCGTCCGTCAGTTCGGCTTCCTGGCTCTGTTCCGATTCGCGGTCCACCGTTTCCAGTTCTTCCGACTCGCTTCCCTTCGCCTGGTTCAGCAACGCTTCGAGGGAATCGCCCGACGCGGTCATGTAGGTGCGGTCGATGGCCGACATCACATCCTTTTCGCTCGCCATCACGATGTCCACGTCCATCTGGGACTTGAACTTCACAATGTCGATGACTCGCACATTCGTCGGGTCCGTCATCGCGATCGTCAAAATGCGGTCCGTAAAGAACAGCGGAACGATCTTGTACGTGCGGCAGACGTCTTCCGAAATCTTGTTGTGGGCTTCCGGGTCAATATTAAAGTTGGAAAGCTTGACGTACGGGACTTCGAACTGGGCAGAAAGAATTTCGACCAGACGTTCTTCTGACATGTAGCCGAGAGTCACGAGGGTGCGGCCCAAGCGCTGACCGGTTCTCTTCTGTTCTTCGAGAGCCTTATTCAGCTGTTCTTCCGTAATAAAACCGTGCTTCAACAGAAGTTCACCGATACGCATTCTCGTCGAATTGCGCATCTGAACACCGAGAATGTTCGTCAGGACTTCTTCGCTGACCATGCCGAGACGTACGAGAATTTTAGCGAGGGCAAGGCCTGTACGCTCATGCTCGCTCATCGCATGTTTCAGCTGATCTTCATCAATAACCCCCTGTCGTAACAGGAGTTCACCAATCTTTGACTTTCCTTGACTCATAAATGTGACCAGCAGTCCGCCTTTAGAGTTTCCACTTTTCCAGCCAAATTCCGAATTTCCACGCCCGAGCCTTCGAGCACTTCACCAACGGGATATACTGAAAGATTATTCTTTTTGAATATACTTTTTGAAAGGTCGCTTGTAAAAAGCAAACGGTAATCTTCACCGCCTTTTAGCCAAAATTCGCGCACATCGACGCCATACTTTTCACTCAGGCGAAGCGCTCCGGGATGAATCGGAACACTTTTTTCGTCCAATTGGATCCTTACGCCCGAAGAAAGCGCCAAATGGTTCAGCTCGGAACTCATCCCGTCCGAAAGGTCGATGCATCCGCCCGAAACTCCGGCCTGCACAAGCTTCACGCCCATCCGCTCATCGATCTTGGGCGAAAGATGTTCACAAACGACATCCGCTAAATCCGGATCGTCCTGCTTGCCGTGCAAAAAAGCCCAAAGGCCCGCACCGCTTGCCCCGAGAGGACTCGAAACATAAACCGTATCGCCGACTTTGGCTCCCGAACGTTTCAAGGGTTCCCCCACTGCCCGTCCGAGCAGCGTAATCGAGAACAGTCCCTGCTTCGCCGCCACGACATCTCCGCCGATCAGCGCAATGCCGCGCTTTCGAAAGCCGTCTGCAAAAGCCTTCGCCACGCGCTCCCGGGTTAATTTATCCCAACTCTGGTTCACGCAAATGCCGAGCAAGGCGATTTTCGGTTCGCCGCCCATCGACGAAATATCCGAAACATTCGAAACGATGCATTTTTCGACAGCCTGCTCCGGAGAAGACCAATCCAAGCGAAAATGCGAATTTTCCGCCGACATATCCTTGGTTACGAGCCAACCGTCAAAAGCGGCACAATCGTCCCCCGCTCCAAACCAAAAACGCGAATTTGGAGCGTTTTCATCCATCGGAAGGGCATCCGACAGCACCTTTTGAACAAAATCGAATTCCCCCAAGGGAGGAAAATGCAACGAAGAATGGGTCATTTCTTAGAAAATCTAACTTTTTTAGTTATTTTTTAGCCGTGGGACACATCTTTTTTATATCAGACGACCGCGAGACGGATTTGACGGAGCTTGCCAATTGGACTCTCGATTGGATGCTTTCGCACGACATACCGGCGGATACAGCCATCTACACCTGCAAGGGAATCGAGCAGGGCGAAAAGGCTTTGGACACTCCGCTTTCGCAGGGTGAATCCCCCGCGCTGATCGTCCTCGACCACGGCATCAAGCCGACGAAGGAATCCGTCGCATTCGGCAACCGTCTGCGCGATGCCATTCCGGAATCCTGGGTCGTGGAACTCGTCGAAAAAGATTACCCGGTTTCCAAAAAGTCCGACGACGCCTTCTTTATGCCGAAGCCGATTCGCAAGGCGGAATGGGAAGAAGTCCTGCAGCACGTATTTGTCGAAGCCGGTTCGCCGCAGTGGTCGAACGTCACCTCCTTCCGTCCTTAAAATCATGAAAAAAGGTATCGCCTATTTCGGCGTCCGCAATCCCGAACGAGCTGTTGAAGATCTTCAGGAAATCCGCGACGCTGGTTTTACGCATGTTCTGCACACCTGGTCCGAAGAAGACGAACAGTATTACCCGAAGACGATGCAGAAAATCATCGCGAAGTCGGTCGAACTCGGACTGAACGTTTACGTCAATCCTTGGGGCATCGGTCGCGTCTTCGGCGGCGAAGCCTATTCGGAACTCACCGCCCGCAATCACGACATGTGCCAGGTATCGCTCGACGGCAAGACCTCTGTCGCCGCCTGCCCGAACCATCCGGAATTCCGCGCGTACATGCACCGTTGGATTGCAAGCGTCTGCGACTCCCAGGTCGAAACCATCTTTTGGGACGAACCACACTTTTATTTTGAAAAAGGCAAGCTCGAAAACTGGGCGTGCCTCTGCCCGCACTGCAAAGAAAAATTCCGCCTCCGCTACCACCACGAAATGCCTGCGGAGATGACGGAAGAAGTCCAAAAATTCAGGGAAGATTCCCTGGTGGATTTCCTCGCCGAAATGACCGCCGACGTGCACGCGCGCGGAAAGCGCAACTGCGTCTGCATGTTACCGCCGTGGTTCCCCGCGGGACTTGACGACTGGGATCAGATCGCAAAGCTCGAATCCGTCGACGAAATCGCCTGCGACCCCTACTGGGAACGCGGTGCCGCAGAGGAATCCGTGCAAAAGCATTACGCGGAAACCTCCCAGCGTATTTTCGAGATCGCGAAAAAGTACGGCAAAGAACCGCAGATGTGGATCAAGAATTACCAGATCGAAAAAGGCCGCGAAAACGACATCACGATCGCGACCACCGAAGCCCGCAAAGCGGGCATCGAAAACATCTTCGCCTGGTCCTACCGCGGAAACGCCTACCTCTCCTGGCTCGCGTCCGACGATCCGGAAGCCGTCTGGGAAACTCAAATCCGCGCTTTAAAATAAACCGTTCGAGCCGAGTGGAGAGGCGGATGCCGTGCGCACCCTGTGCGGTAACAGCTCGTGCCGAGCAA
>JAILDK010000069.1 GCA_024689485.1 Fibrobacter sp. | reverse complement strand
ATCCTTATCGCCCTGGCGAAGCCAGGCAAGTTCCAAAGCGAGCGAATGACGTCCATACAGCCAGTCCACGGTAAACCAAAGGTCCTTGGCATCCGGGCCTCGACGGTAACCCAGCGGATAGTCCACAAAGAACATATCCGCAAAATCCGCATCCGACTGGTCGCGGTAATTCGAACGGTACATACGGCGGCTCGTGTACTTGAGAAGCGGCAAACGTTCATTGCCCGCAGCCGGATCCGTCAGCACAGCATCCAGGCGAAAATCAAAATCGCCATAGCGTTCGGTTTTCACCTTTTGATTATAGCCGACCATGTGGCTTGTAATTCCGCGATTGGAATTTTCACCCGTTTCGCCGACCGGGCTTTTGACTTCATCGATCGCGAGCTGGTAATAGAAATTTGCCCAGCGGTTCGGGCGAAGGCCAAATTCCAAGGTCGCATTCGACTTGGTGTAACCCGTCGCATAATTATTATGCCAGAACATGAACGGATTCATGGTGCGGAATTCCACCTGTTTTCCGCCGATCACGGACTGTTCAATGACATAGAACCAAAAGTGTTTAAAGTCGACGCCTAAGCGGTGATAGACCAAAGTCTTGTACGGATCCGTATATTGGCGCTTGCGCTGATTGTCAATTTGCAGATTCGCCTGTTTCCAAACTTCTGTCGTCGAATCCACTTCACCTCCGACCACATCCGGAGTCCCGTGCAAGTGTGCATTCAAAGAGCTCAAGAAGAAGTCGTACCGGAGAAATCCCGGGCAAAATTTCCAAAGGACCGCGTCGTGGTAAGGCGCGCCTCCCAAAGTCAAAGAATTCGGACTCGGTCCAAGCTCCGGCTTAAAACGGCCCGCCTGCACAAAGCCAACGCCATAATCCCATTTTGCATAGGCATTCGTTGGCACGTTAATGTCCAAATTGTCCGGTGTAATCGTCGTATTCGTAGACAGTTCGTCTTCATACCACGCTTCAATATCCTTGCGCAGCGGAAAATCGAAGTAGATGGAAAAATCTTCGTAAGAGCCGCCGACGAAAAGGCTAAAGAACGGGTCAATCGTCTGCTCATACTGACGACCGGTTTCGAGCGGAACCTGAAGGGCTCTCCAGTTGCTTCCAAAACGGTCCACGGTATCTGTCGCAAAAACGCTAGCCTTCGGCGCACCATAAAAGCCTGCGGCGATTTTCGTCCCGAGAAAAACAGATGTTTCCGAAGCCAAAGCCTGACATGCGCACAGGGCCATCCCCGCCGCTAAAAAAAGCATTCCCTTTCGTCCGAAAAACTTCATGCATTTCAAAATAGAATTCTTCGGCAAACAAATTCGCAAAATCCAATTTTTTACCCGTTTTCCAAGCCCTAGGAGTCCTTTTTCGAATTTTCAGAAAATCGTCCCCTGCGATTTATGTTATTTTGACAGCGATCCAAATTGAGGACGAGCATGGACTTACACAGTGAAATGATTTTGGACGAATACCGCGAAAAACGTCCGACTTTCGAAGCCATTTCGAAAATTGTCGGCGAAAAGCTGAATGCATACGTCGCCCAAAAAGGCATGATGGTCAACGCCATCAGCACGCGCATCAAAACAGAAAAGAGCCTCGCCGGAAAGCTGGAACGCAAAGGTTCCAAATACCGAAACCTCCTTGACATCACCGATATTCTCGGAGCACGCATCGTCACCTACTTCAACGATGAAGTGGATGTCGTTTCCGATATCGTCACACAAAATTTTGATATCGACTGGGAAAATTCCGTCGACAAAAGAAAGCTCCTCGACCCAGATCGCTTCGGCTATCTTTCGTTGCATTACATCTGCCGCATTCCGGAATCGATGTATCACGATCCGGAACGTCCAGAAATCAACCAGTTCCGTTTTGAAATCCAACTGCGCAGCGCCCTGCAAGATGTGTGGGCGACCATTTTCCATGATACCGGTTACAAAAGTGATTTTGATGTTCCCCGTGAACATGTGCGCAGCATGAATCGCCTCGCCGGGCTTCTCGAAGTCGCCGACAACGAATTCAAAAACATCCGCGACAGTCTCCGCACCTACCGCGAAAAAATCCACAAGGCGATTTTCGAAAAGCGCTACGCCGAAGTCCAGCTCGACGCCGATTCCTTTAAATGCTACTTGGAAACAAAGCCGTTCGACGCACTCAACCAGCGGATTGCAGAAACACACCACCTGGAAATCCAAGAAGCGAGTTCCACTTCGTATCTCTTTATTTTCCACAAGATCGGCTTCAAGACCATCGAAGATATCAACCAGATGATCCAAACCTGCTCCGAAGACGCTTACCGTTTGGCAAACGCCCAGTTCGCCGGCAAGGACCTAGACATCATGGCTTCGACAGTCGGACTTCGCAACCTGTGCAACGTCTATCTTTTGCATCAGGGAAAGGGTTTAGAAGGTCTCATTTGGCTGCAAGACGTCATTTACGGGAAAAGGCCTTCAAATGAAGAGTTGGCAAAGCGCCTCTTTGACAAAGCCTCCGCTATCGGGATCGGATCCGTTTCAAACCAGGAAGTTTAACTATGCAGACCGAAACCTTACTCGACAAAGCGATCATCCTCGCCGTCCACAAGCACTCCGGAACCAAGCGGAAAGGAAAAGAGTTCGCTTACATCGTTCACCCGATGGAAGCGGTGGCGATCGTCGCCACGATGACTTCCGACGAAGAAGTCCTTGCCGCAGCCGTTTTACACGATGTTGTCGAAGATACGGATGTGACCCTGGAAGATATCGAAAGGGACTTCGGTAAACGCGTGGCAAAGCTCGTCGACAACGAAAGCGAAAAGCCAATTATAGGCAGGTCCGAAGAAGAGACCTGGCACGAACGCAAACTCGCTGTATTCGCCCGTTTGAAAGCCGCCGACCGCGATTCCAAAATGGTCGCCTTGGCAGACAAACTTTCGAACATGCGCCAGATCGCCCGCGATTACGCGATCCAAGGCGACGCCCTTTGGAAGGTTTTCCACATTCACGATCCCAAGGAACACGCTTGGCATTACCGCGGACTAGTGGAATCTCTTAGCGATTTGCGCGGAACGGAAGCTTTTGAAGAATTTTCCGCCCTCGTGGAACGCGTTTTCGGCAAATAGAAGTAGATTATAAAAAATCGCTTCTCAAAAACTCGGCGGAGGGTGTATGCAGTACGAATTCAAATCGATTCAGTTGGACGATTGGGATCTCTTTGGAGGCGGTGCTACGGCAGAAAGTTTCTACCACAAGACCGACTCCCATCTGATGCTCAAGCTTTTTAACGAAGGCGTAGACCGTTCGGCTTCGGAACGTGAATTTGTCGCATCCCGATCGATTAGCGACATGGGCATTTGCGTTCCCAAGGCTCTGAATCTTGTGCAGCATGGAGCCCGACTCGGCATTCTCTATGAACGCGTCGTCGGGAAAAAATCCTTTTCCCGCCTTTGCGCAGACGACCCGGCAAACATCCCCACTTATGCAAAGATGTTTGCCCACGAAGCCAAAAAGCTCCATTCCACCGAATGCAACCAAAATGTTTTCCAGCCCCGAAAGAAAATCCTTGAAAAATTTTTAGCCGAAATCGACGTGGACGATTCGACACGAGCCAAAGTCATTCAGGTTCTCGCCTCCATTCCGCCGGCAACGACATGCCTCCACGGCGATCTTCAGATGGGCAACATGATTTACGCCGATGGAAAATGCTACTGGATCGACCTCGCCGACTTTGGCTACGGAAGTCCTCTCATCGACCTGGGAGTTCTCTATTTCAACTGCCAAATTGCGAATAACTCGCCCAAGATTCATGAACTTCTCCATTTGACTGGCCAAGAACTGGAAGCCTTTTGGAAAGCGTTCCTGCCCGAATACCTGGGAACGAATTCTTCTGCCGAACTCGAAGCCTTTGAAAAGAAGGTGCGCCCTTACGCAGCTCTCTTTGTCGTCATGGCCGTTCACACCCTCGGAAAAGACGGTCTTCCCGCTGAGATGACGCAGAAATTCTTTGACGGATGCCTGCGAGATTTCAAATAAACGAAAACCTCCTATTTCCATTTTAGGGGACTCTAGAGCTCCTATTTTCCGTTGGAAAAGTTTTCTTTTCTAACTTTAAGGGTATGATTTTTCGTCGCTTTTTTAAACTGAGCCATCGCCCGGTTGGAAGTTTCCTCGCGGTCGCCGCATTGGCCGTTTCCAGTGCAAGTGCAGCCTCGCCGATTATTTCCAGCGAGCACATGCGCAATCTAAAGCAGCTCGAAACGACGCCGTTGCTTTTTGAATTGCACCGTCAGACGACCACCGATGCGGAACAGATGTTCTACTACCCGCGTCGCGATACGAACTGGCGCAAGAACTTTGACGCGAACGAAGGGCGCGCCGTACTCGGCTACAAAGACAATCAGCAGGCGATTGCGGCAAGCCTTGTCGGCGGTATGGATTACCGCGGCGGTGAAACCCTCGGCGACACGATCTGGCCGGGCCTCGACGGAGGACTTTATTTGCGCGGTTACCGCGATTCCGTCGAATTCATGCTCGACGCCCGCATTTATGTAGAAAGCCATTCCGCTAACTACCCGAAATCCTTCGACAAGGAATTCGTTGAATTCCAACGTGAAGAAAACAACAGCGGCGTGGAATACACAAGCTACGCCCGTTACCGCGGCATGATTGCAGCAAACCTCGGCTTTGGCCGTCTGATGCTCGCCCGCGACGTTTTTCACTTTGGCCCGGGCTACTACAACAACCTGACGCTCAACCAGTACGCGCTTCCATACAACACGCTCTCGTTTGAATTCCACGTCGGTCCGCTTTCCGTCATCAGCTTGTACGGTGACCTGCGCATTTTTTCGAACAGCATGAGCAACAAGAACACGAACGACCGCAACCTGTATGCGCACCGTTACGAACTGAACCTCGGCGATCTCGTCATCGGCATGAGCGAAACGCAAATTCTTTACAACGAAAACAAACCGTGGCTTTTTGTTCCGATTGTACCGCTCTTTATGGAAAAAGGCAACTTTTCGGAAGACAACAACAACGGAGCGCTCGCCTTTGACGCCAACTACCGTTTGTTCAATCTGGCGAGAGTTTACACGGAATTCTACATCGATGACTTCGAAAGCCCGATCAGCCTTATCAAGAACGACAACATCGAAGCCAAATGGGCTTGGATGGCTGGTACGCAGATCGGCAAGGATTTCAACATCCACGGTTACAAGCTTGAAGCAGGCGCCCTGGCGGAATACGCTCGCGTCGAACCCTATGTTTATAGTCACTTTCATCCGAACACGGCTCAGGCGGCCCACCTCGGCGAACCTCTTGGCAACCCGAACGGTCCAAACAGCCAAGCGATCGACTTCGCTTTGTACGGCAGATTCGCCAAGCGCATCAACGTGAACCTGCGCAACACCTGGCTTTGGAAGGGAACGGATTACGGCAGCGCCGTGAACGACACGACGCCGACATCGGGTCATAACAAGCTCCCCAAAAAATTCCTGGACGGAGCCAAGATGAAGTACTCGCTTTCCCCGGCAATCAGCTATGACGGCGACTACTTCTTCTACATGCTTGAATTGACCCTTTTCAACGACGAAAAGATTTATACGCGGTTAGGTTTCAAATGGTAGACTCTTACAAGCCCGAACTTTTAGCGCCCGCAGGCGATTTAAAACGCATGGAATACGCTCTCGCCTACGGCGCAGACGCGGTCTATGCAGGACAGCCGGCATTTTCGCTTCGCGCCCGTGAAAACGGATTCCGCTCCTTGGACGATCTCGCCAAGGGCATCGAAATCTGCCACGCCAAAGGCAAGCGTTTCCATTTGACGAGCAACGTCATTTCGCGCAACTCGAAAGTCGCCCCGTTCCAAAAGGCGCTTCTCGAAGCTTGCAAACTCGGCCCCGACGCTCTGATCGTCGCCGACCCGGGCATTATCCAGTTCATTCACAAGGAATGCCCGGAAATCCCCATCCACCTGTCTGTGCAGGCGAATACGACGAACTACTTGACCGCCCAATTCTGGCAGTCGATGGGCGTTTCCCGCATCATTCTTTCCCGCGAACTCCGCCTGGGCGAAATTCTTGAAATCAAGGAAAAATGTCCGGGACTCGAACTCGAAGTTTTTGTCCACGGTAACGTCTGCATGGCGATGTCTGGACGTTGCATGCTCAGCAACTGGACAACCCACCGCGACGCAAACCAGGGCATGTGCAACAACTCCTGCCGCATGCCGTACCGCCTTTATGCGAACCCCGAAGTCCAGTCCGACGATTACAAGGCTCACGAGGGAGAATTCTTCCTCGAACGCACGAACGCGACCGAAGGCCGTGCCGCAGAACTCATCGGTCTCGATGAAGACAGATGGGGAACGTACTTCATGAGCAGCCGAGACCTTTGCGCCCTCGACTCCATTCCTGACCTCGTCAACGCACAGCTTTCGAGCTTTAAGATCGAAGGCAGAACGCGTAGCGTCTATTATCTGTCTTCTGTCGTGCACGCCTACCGCAAAGCGATCGACGCCGCGATGAAAGGCGAGCCGATTCCTCAGGAATCCCGCGAACTGATTTCCGACACGGACAGCCGCGGTCGCATGCCGGGATTTTTCAAAGGGCCCCTGCCGCAGAATTACGAAGCGACGCAGGAACCTTCCAAGACAGGCGCCGTCGCCGCTCAGGTCGATCATATCGAAGCAGACGGTTCCGTTTTTGTACAAGTCAAGAACAAGATCGAACGCAATTCCAGACTCTGCTGGCTCGATCCGGAAAACCACGAAGAAGTTTCCATTGATGACTTGAAAAACGTGAAAAACGAACCGGTCGATGCCCTGCATCCGGGAACAAATGGTCTAATTCGGCTAAAATCGGATGTGACAAAACGCACGAAATTTGAAAAATTTGCATTTTTAGTTCTGAAAAAAGATTGACCCCACGCACTTAGAGATAGATTTGACACCATGGAAGATTCTAGCGACTACGAATACAAGCAAAGCAAGATTTTTCGCGACTTTGACAAAGCGTACGCAGAGGGTAAGCTGGACTATTTGAAACAGCTCTTTCTTCCGTATATTCTGAACAATATCGCCGATCTTTATGCATTCAAGCAAGAGAAGATGAAACAGTTTCTCGAAGCCTTGGACATGCATCAGCTTTTAAAGCTTTACCTTTATTATAAACAGATGCCTATCGACATGCGCCGCTACATGGAAGGCCAGAGCCAATCCATCAAGGAAGCGATTGCCGATACGAGCAAAGAGCGCCAAACCGCCGTGTCCGATTGGATTAAAGAACACGCTGCCCGCCATCGCGATGTCACCATCAAGACGCAGTGCCTCTTCTTTGAAAAGATTGCAGACCAGGTGATTCCACCGATCGAAAAAGCTCTTGCCGATTACGAAGCATCCTTAAAATCGTAACCAAAGCTCCTACAAATGAAGCCAAGATATTCCCGAATCATTTCGGGAATCTTTTTTTAAGTTGGCTAGAATTCAATTTTTTCTAGCTTTGCTTGCGCTATGAGTGAAGAAATTCAAAAACCAGTGAATCCGTTTTTAAATCCTATCCACATTGTGGAACCCGAAAACAAACTTCCGGATTACACCTTTAACGATTTGCCCGCCGACCTGAAGGCGACTCTCGAAAAGCACGGTTGGTCGGACCTGATGCCCGTGCAGCGCAAGACAATGCCGTACATGCTCGCCGCCCGCGATATGCTCGTCCAATCCAAGACGGGTTCGGGAAAGACCGGCGCATTCGTCCTTCCGCTGATCCAGGTGATCGTCCGCGAACACAAGTTTCCGCAGGCTTTGATCCTTGTCCCGACGCGTGAACTCGCTCAGCAGGTCGAAGAAGAAATTGAAAAGCTCGCCGAAGGCACAGGCATCAAGTCCGTCGCGATTTTCGGCGGTGTCGGTTACGAACCGCAGCTCCGCGCTCTCCGCGAAGGCGTCCACATTATCGTCGCAACTCCGGGCCGTCTTTTGGACCACGCCCAGCGCGGTAACGTCGACTTCCTTTCCGTCCGCGACCTCATCATGGACGAAGCAGACGAAATGCTCTCCATGGGCTTCTACCCGGACATGCAGCGCATTCGCCGCTATCTGCCGAAAGACATCGCCTGCACCATGTTCAGCGCAACGATCCCGCAAACGGTGAAGAGCCTTGCCCGCGAATTCCAGCGCAAGAACGCCGGCTTCCTCTCCCTGAGCTACGACAAGGTCATCGCGAACAATCTGGAACACCGCTACTACATGTGCGATGTGATGGACAAGGACAAGATGACGATCAAGGTGCTCGAACTGGAAAATCCGGACAGCTGCATGATTTTCTGCAACATGAAGCGCGACGTGAGCTACCTCGAACAGGTTCTCTCGAACTACGGCTTCAGCGTCGGAGCCCTTTCCGGCGACATCTCGCAGAAGCAGCGTGAAGAAACTCTCGCCGCCTTCCGCAACAAGAAACTCAACATTTTGATCTGCACGGACGTTGCCGCTCGCGGCATCGACGTCACCCACGTTACCCACGTCATCATATACGACCACCCGGACGATCACGAAGTTTACGTGCACCGCAGTGGACGTACCGCACGTGCCGGTCGTAGCGGCGTCGCCATTTCCCTCATCACGCCCGTGGAAGAAATCGAACTTCAAAAAACAGCCGTGGATTTCGGCATCCAGTTTATCAAGATGCCGGCCATCACGGAAGAAGAGCTCGCAAACCGCATCCGTCAGCGCGCAGCCGCTGAACTCGACCGCGAAAAGCGCGTGCTCGGACAGATGAAGAAGGAACGCCTGCGCCGATTCCTGCCTCTCGTAGACGAATTGGCGTCCAATCCGGAAGACAAGGAAGTTCTCGCCTATCTTCTCGACAAGTTCTACTGGAAAGAATACGACAAAAAAGAAGTCAAGCGAGAACAAGAAGGGACAAAGTAAATGTCTAAGATCAAGGTCAAAACCAAAAAGGAAATCGAACTGATCCGTTCCGCAGGCGCCCTCGCCGCAGAAACGCTTGTCCGCGCAGGCGAAATGTGCAAGCCGGGCGTGAACACGCTTGAAATCGACGAATTCATCGCCGACTTCACAAACAAGCACGGCGGCATCTCGGCAGACTTCGGTTACTACGGCTACCCGCGTTACGCTTGCATCAGCATCAACGAAGTCGTCTGCCACGGCATTCCGAGCAAGGACACGGTCCTCAAGGACGGTGACATCGTGAACATCGACATCACGACGATCCTCAGCGGCTACCACGGCGACTGCTCCGCCATGTTCTGCGTCGGCAACGTAAGCGAACAGGCAAAGGACCTCGTCAAGGTGACCAAGGAATGCATGGAAGAAGGCATCCGCGCCGCCGCCATGCCGAAGGCTCGTTTCTCGGACATCGGCTGCGCCATTCAACCGTACGCCGAAGACCACGGCTACACGGTCGTCCGCGATTACTGCGGTCACGGCATCGGCCGCGGCTTCCACGAAGAACCGAACGTTCTCCACTATGCGAACCGCGAAATCAACAACATGATTGAAATCGGCAACGTGTTCACCATCGAACCGATGATCAACGCCGGCAAGGCCGACATCAAGCAGTTGAAGGACGGCTGGACGGTGGTGACCGCAGACGGAAGCCTTTCCGCCCAGTGGGAACACACCATGGTGAAGACGAAGGACGGCATCGACATCTTGACGCTCCCGAGGTAATCGTGCTCGGCGGCGCAAGAGACACCGTTATAAAAAAAGTTCTGCAGGATCATCCCGCGGTCAAGCGCCTCGGGACGATTCACGAATTTTCTTTAAACACAAATGAACATACCTGCGATTTGAACATCGGACTTGTCGGGGAACCTTACCCGATCCGTTTTTCCGCAGAATATGCCATTACCAAAACGCCGGAAGGCGCCGACTTTCGCATTTCCCAAATCCACTGCGAAAAGCCCTGGATCGAAGAAATTTTGAAGATGATCTTCGAAGCGAAAGGAAATTCGATCCACTTCCCCATCACCGGTCTAGCCGCGAAGCTCGTTTTGACATTTTTATAGTAATTTAAAGCTATGGATTTGCACTTCAAGCTGAAAGACTACTTCTCGGAAATTCCGAACTCGGGGCTTTCCCCGCTCGACAATCCCGATGAAAAGATCAAGCAGATGACGGAAACCGCCGCCCTCAAGGCTGCGGTCGTGAGCGCGACCCTCTCCGCCCCAGGCGGTGTCGTGGGCGTTCTTTCCACCCTCCCGGACCTCGCCGCGATCTGGCGCATCCAGGCGCAACTCGTCGCGGACATCGCCGCCGTTTACGGAAAGCTCGGTTACCTGACCAAGCAGTCCCTCGTCTGGTGCCTTTGCAAGCAGTCCGTCTTCCAGGTCAGCAGGGACGTCGCCGTCCGAGCGGGAACGCATTTTTTGCTCAAAAAATCCCCTCTCAAGGCTCTGACCCGGGCACTTCCCGTCATCGGAGCGCTGAGCAGCGGAGCCTACGCCGCCTACGACACCTACGGCGTCGCCAAAGTCGCCAAAGCCTACTTCAGCAGCATCGAATCCGGCGAAATTTCGCAAATTTAACCCACATTTGACTCAATCGGGGCCCGTTTCGGGGCCCCTTTTAAATAAAGCCTTGAGCCAATCCCAAAATTTTTCTATTTTGGGCGCCAGTTTTATCAAACTTTTCACGGAAACAAAAATGAAAGATATCCAACACCATAGAAACATCGGTATCTCTGCCCACATTGACTCGGGTAAGACTACCCTCACCGAACGTATCCTCTATTTCACAAAGCGTATTCACGCAATCCACGAAGTTCGTGGTAAAGACGGCGTCGGCGCTACGATGGACTCCATGGAACTCGAACGCGAACGCGGCATCACGATTCAGTCTGCTGCTACCTTCGCAAACTGGACTCATACAATTACCGGCGAAAAGGACACCATCAACATCATCGATACCCCGGGGCACGTGGACTTCACGATTGAAGTGGAACGCTCCCTCCGCGTGTTGGACGGTGCAATCCTCGTTTTGACCGGCGTGGAAGGCGTTCAGTCTCAGTCCATTACTGTTGACCGCCAGATGAAGCGCTATCACGTCCCGCGCGTCGTGTTCGTCAACAAGTGCGACCGTTCCGGTGCAAACCCGCTCCGCGTGGCTGTGATGCTCAAGGAAAAGCTCAACCACAAGCCGATTGTTATGCAGATCCCAATCGGCCTCGAAGACCAGCTCAAGGGCGTGGTCGACCTCGTCGAAATGAAGGCTTACTACTTCGAAGGTGCTAACGGCGATGACGTCCGTATCACCGACATCCCGGACGATCTCAAGGATCAGGCTCAGGAATACCGTGAAAAGCTCGTTGACTGCTGCGCAGACTACAACGACCAGATCATGGAACTTGCTATGGAAGGCAAGTACGGCGTGGATGAAATCGACAAGGATCTCATCAAGAAGACCATCCGCGAACAGACGATCACCCTCGAACTCACCCCGGTCTTCATGGGCTCCGCTCACAAGAACATCGGTGTTCAGAAGCTCCTCGACGGCGTTATCGACTACCTCCCGGATCCGACCGAAGTCGAAAACAAGGCTCTCGATATCGACAACAACGAACAGGAAGTTGTCCTCAAGAGCGAAGACAACGCTCCGCTCGTTTGCTACGCGTTCAAGCTCGTCAACGACCGCTATGGCCAGTTGACCTACATCCGCGTTTATCAGGGTATGATCAAGAAGGGCGACTCCATTGTCAACATGGCAACCGGTAAGAAGGTTGGCGTTGGCCGTCTCGTCCGTATGCACGCTGATGAAATGGTGGACATCACCGAAGCCGGCGCAGGCGACATCGTCGCTCTGTTCGGTATCGACTGCGCATCGGGTACGACCTTTACCGATGGCAAGAACAAGTTCAACATGACTTCTATGCACGTCCCGAATCCGGTGATCGAACTCGTGATCGAAGCTAAGAACCGTGACGAACTCGACAACATGTCCAAGGCTCTCAACCGCTTCACGAAGGAAGACCCGACGTTCCAGGTCGAAGTCGACAAGGAATCCGGTCAGACGATCATCAAGGGTATGGGTGAACTTCACCTCGACGTTTACATCGAACGTATGCGTCGTGAATACCACGTTGACGTCCAGACGGGTGCTCCGCAGGTGGCTTACCGTGAAACCATCACCCGTGCTTCTAAGTTCGAATACACGCACAAGAAGCAGACCGGTGGTTCGGGTCAGTTCGCTAAGGTCGTCGGTGAAATGCGTCCGATGGAAGTCGAAGGCGATGCAGAAAATACGTACAAGTTTGTGAACTCCGTCGTGGGTGGCCGTATTCCTAAGGAATACATCCCGTCCTGCGATAAGGGTTTCCAGAGCTGCATGGAAGCAGGTTCCTTGATCGGCTTCCCGGTCGTCGGCATCGAAATGGAAGTCACGGATGGTGCATACCACGAAGTTGACTCCTCTGATATGGCGTTCCAGATCTGCGCTCGTATGGCATTCCGTCAGGCTTTCGAAAAGGCTGGCGCTCAGATCCTCGAACCGATCATGAAGGTCGAAATCACGACTCCGACTGAATTCCAGGGTAACGTTGTGGGTAACATCTCCCAGCGTCGTGGTAACATCGTCGGTACGACTGAAGAACGTGGCGAAACCACGATTGAAGCAGAAGTTCCGCTTTCCGAAATGTTCGGTTATGCAACGGACCTCCGCTCCATGACTCAGGGTAAGGCTGAATTCACCATGGAATTCAAGAAGTACGCCCCGGTTCCGCGCAACATTCAGGAAGAACTCATCAAGAAGTACGGTGACAAGGCTAAGGCCGGTCAGCGCTAATCTTCTCGAAGTTCAGAGAATTAAAAAGGCGAGCTCGCAAGAGCCAGCCTTTTTTAATGCGATAACAAAGAGAGAGACTTTTTCCTTCTACAGCTTTCTTCAAAAGAGAAGTGCAGGGCGCCCGCCCTGCACCTCAGCTAGGAGGATGATCAATGAAAACTAGTCGGGTACGCGCCCCGGTTGCCCTACCCTACGGTTTGCTCCAGCATCCCTTCGCTAAACCAAGGCAGTCGGGCCGCGCCCCTTATCCATTAAATTAAACCAACCAAAATTCAGAATCAAGAAAAATCAGCATGAGCACTAGACCAACTCGGAACATATAACTTTGGAATTTGCGATTTTTGCAAAAAAAGAGCCCGTCTTGCGACGGACTCTTTTTATACTCACGGCGGGAATCGAACCCACGACCCACTGCTTAGAAGGCAGTTGCTCTATCCAACTGAGCTACGCGAGCTTTTGCAGAAGCCAAATATAGCAAAATTTCGCGTCAACTTCAACTTGGAAGATTGTCCTTACCGAATCGTAAAACGGTAAACACTCTTGCCGGACTTGAACAGATACTGTCCCTGGGGAAGATTCAGCTGAAGGGACGTTTCGCCAGCCTGCGCCGTCGTCTGCTTCAAGAACTTTCCGGTCATCGAAAAGATCTGCACACGTTCGCCAGCCGGAGCGCTAAAGGTGATGCGGTTTCCGGCAACGTAGAAATTCACCTTCGAAACATCCCTCTTCACAAGGGCTGTTTCATCGTTCGAATCGTCTCCCTGTTCTGCCAAAGTCGGTTCTTCACTCGAAGAAGAAAGGCTTTCTTCCGACGAGGAAGACTGGACTTCATCAGAGGAAGAGCTTTCCGCAGAGCTCGAAGAGAGAACTTCCACAGTGGAGCTGCTCGACACAACCGGCGTAATCACGGTTCCGTTTTCGTAGTCAGAGATGTCGATAATGCCGACGCCCGAATAGGCGGTCACAAGGCTCTTCACATCACCGACCGCATCAGCGGTATAGGTGTAATATTTCGACGGATCAAAGGTTCCCTTCGCGATCTCGGCGTCGTAGGTCACCCAAACGGTATCGTTCGCCGTGAGTTCCGTTCCCGGGTTTACGGAGATCTTCATCTTCTTCGAATTGCAGCCGCTTTCCATCATGTTTGCGCAGCCTTCGTAGTAATTGTCCACGATCGTGGCGACGCCATCGTCACCGGCAAAGATCGCCTTGCTAAGGCCTGCATAATGGTTCTTTTCAAAGTAAAGATCGCTGCCCTTGCGCACGTTCGGACCGTTGCCGCTTCCTGCGCCTTCCACGTAGTTGTTGTACAGGTGGCTGTTGTTGTAACGCATCATCGGCGTGCGTGCATCGATGTCCTTGTAGTAGTTATGGTGGAACGTAATTTCGTGGCGGTAATTGTCGCTGTTGCCGTTGCCGATCAAGCTTCCCTTGTGATGGTCGTGGAAGTAGTTCCAGCTCACAGTCGTGTTGTAGATGTTGTTCTTTGCATCGAGCAGGCCGTCGTAGCGGTCCTTGTTGTCGGTGTAATTGTTGTAGAATTCACAGTGGTCAATCCAAATGTTGTAGCTTGCCTGGTCTGCTTTGTCGACGTCGCCCGAGTCCGCCTGAATGCTGATGCAGTCCGGATCGTTCAACACGACTTCTGCGCCGTTGCGGAAAGCGACGACCTTGTTCTCATCCGTTTTGCTGATGGGGACGTCGCTCATGGTGAACTTGATATTTCGAATGATGATGTTATGCTTCTTTTGAATGTTCAAGCCCACACGGTTCAAAAAGCCGTTCGTTCCCTTTCCGACGATCGTCTTGTTGTTTCCGACGAGGACGATTTCCCCGTAAGTGGTTTCCGTTCCAGAAGTCGCAACTGCGCCGTCGCTATCGATATAGGTCTTGATTCCGGTGTTGATTTCTCCGTTCACGACAATCACGTACGGAGTTTCTGGATCTTCGGCAACCTGTTTGAATTCGGCAAAGGTCGAAACCTCCACGACTGCACCGCCGGCACCGCCTGTGGTACCGCCGCCGAGGGTCGCAAAGCCCACCATGTCGAAGTTCGGAGACGCCGCCAAAGAGGCTCCACAGGCAAGCGTGCCCACCGTCAAGGAGGCCCTCTTCAACGCATTACAGATTTTATAATTTTTTGAGAACATTTTACACTCCAATCTTTTTGAATACATCCCATATTCTCAATAAAATTTAAACAAATTTTACAAGCATGCACAATATTTTAAGAACATTTTTGAGAACATAAAACTTACACTTCATCTAAAAAAGACAAAGAAAAGACAAACTTCTCTTTTTTCTTTATGTATATTGAACGTACAAGGCGCCTAAAAAGCGCCCCAAAGATTCAACTCACTAAAGGATTACTATGCTTTCTTACGCAGACGCCTACAAGATCGCCGCCGAAGTCCACAAAGGACAAAAGGACAAGGCGGGCGGCCCGTACATCGATTTTTTGCAGAATGTTGCGGATTACCTTAAAAGCAAGGGAGAACCGGAAGAAGTCCAGACCCTCGCCGTCTTGCAGGATGTCCTTACCGATTCCACAAAGAAGACCCCGGCTGACATTCTCCAGTTGGGCGTTCCTGCCGATATGGTCGCTCGTATTCAGAAGATGACCCATGTCAAGAACCAGGCTTGGATCGACGAATACAGTTGCAAGCTCATGGCAGAAGGCACTCCGGCCGAAGAAGCGACCTACGAAGCCCGCGAAAAGGAATTCGTGGAATTCGTTACCCAGCTCAAGGATGACCCGA
>JAILDK010000010.1 GCA_024689485.1 Fibrobacter sp. | reverse complement strand
CGAGAACAGCGACATCTATCTTTTGCTCCGCATAATAGAGGAAGGCGACCAGCGTCAGGACTTCAAAAAACGTGGGTTCGACCGGAGATGCACCCGCGGCCACGCGCCCCGCCGACACGGAATCTGCGGCGGCCTTCACCTGCAACAGCAGGCGGTCAAGATCGCTCGCAGAAATCGGGACGTCGTCAATCCGGATACGCTCCCGCAGGCTTACCAGGTGCGGGCTCACGTACAGGCCCGTCTTGAGCCCGTGCGCCTGCAATACGCCCGCGAGGTAATAACTGGTGGAGCCCTTCCCGTTCGTGCCAACCACGTGAATCGTCCTGAACTTTCTTTCGGGATTGCCGAGCGCGTCGCAAAGCGCACGCGTCGATTCGAGCCCGGGAACCATCCCGAACATCAGGCGCGATTCCAGATATTCCATACCTGCTGATTGCATGAGCCAAATATAGTTACTATAATTTCATCAACATCTTTACAAAACTTATTGCCTATATGTTTAACGCTTTCAAGCCAATGCGCCGAACCGCTTTTTTCGCATTTGTCTGCGTCGCATTCTTCACGACGTTCTCCGAGGCACGCGTCGACCCGACGGCTGCCCCCCGGCATTACAACTACCGCGATGCAAGTAAGCAAATGCGACGCGTCTATTACGGAGAACTGCAGGAGACTCTCTACTGCGGGTGCAGATACGACGACAAGAAGAACGTCGACTTTAGCAGTTGCGACTTCAAGCCGCGCGAAAACCCGAACCGCAAAAGCTTCAAGCGAGCCGAACGCATCGAGTGGGAACACATGGTGACCGCGCACAATATGGGGCACTTTCTACCCTGCTGGAAAGACGGCGGGCGCAAGAACTGCAGCTTGAACGACTCGACGTTCAAGCTGATGGAAGGCGACATGCACAACCTCTACCCCGCCATCGGCGAGGTGAACGGCGACCGCAACAACTTCATGTACAGCCAGTGGACCAACAATCCCACCCCCATGTACGGCGGCTGCAAGACCATCGTAGATTTCAAGGAAAAGAAAGCGCAGCCCCGCGAAGAGGCCCGCGGAATTGTCGCACGCGCAAGCTTCTACATGGAAAAGACGTACGGCGTAAAGCTCTCGAAGCAAGACCGCAAACTCTTCGAAGCCTGGGACAAGATGTACCCCGTCACCGAAAAGGAATGCGAACGCGACCGCCGCATCTTCAAAGTGCAAGGCGACCACAACCCCTTCGTGTACGAAAAATGCCCGCATTAAAATAAAACGGCTCTTGAAGCAAACATTTCCAGCATCTATAGCCGTTTAATTAATTACCCGATTTTCGCGAAGCCCGTAGGGATTAACAATCACAAGGGCTTCGCAGTGCAGACAAACAACATTTTCCCTGCAACATACATTCCTTTTTAGATACACTCTTTTCTTTTTTTGCGTAGAGAGCCGTTTCGTTAAGCGAACACTGGAACGAAGTGATTGTGTGAGCGAACAAAACGGCTCTTGAAGCAAACATACTTCAAGAGCCTTAAAAAAATGCAGGGAAAGAAAACTACATCCAGCCGCGGTCGGACGTACCAGAAATACCGCGAATCTTGAGATCGAAGTCATCCTTGTTCGTGGCGGCATTCATTGCCGTCTCGAGCGAAATCTGCTCCGTCCTGTAGAGTTCAAGCAAGGCCTGGTCGAACGTCTGGCTATGATACTGCATGTGGCCTTCGGCAATGGCGTGTTCCACCAGCGAAAGCTTGTCCTTGTCGCGGATGTATTCCTTGATGGCCGCAGTATTCACGAGCACCTCGGCGGCGGGCACGCGGCCCTTGCCATCGGCAGTCGGCAACAAGCGCAGCGAAATAATACCCGCAAGCACTTCAGAAAGGAGAATACGGATTTCGTCGTGCTGGTGCGGCGGGTACATCGAAAGCACACGCTGAATCGTTTCGGTCGCATTCGTCGTATGGATGGTCGCAAACACCATGTGGCCCGTATCGGCCGCAGTCAGCGCAATCTGCATCGTCTCGAGGTCACGGACTTCGCCCACCAGCAGCACGTCCGGGTCCTGACGGAGGGCGGCACGCAAGGCATTCGCGTACGAAAGCGTATCCACGCCAATCTCGCGCTGCGAAATGATGGACTTGTTGTCGCGGTAAAGGTATTCAATCGGGTCTTCGACGGTAATGATGTTCACCGCTTCCGTCTGGTTGATGTAATCCAGCATGGAAGCAAGCGTCGTCGACTTACCCGAACCCGTCGTACCCGTCACAAGCACAAGGCCACGGCGAGTAAGCGCAAGGTCACGGATAACTTCGGGCAGGTGAAGTTCCTCGAATGCAGGAATCTTCGCCTTGATGTGACGAATCACCATGGCAATCGTGCCGCGCTGGCGGAAAACGTTCACACGGAAACGGCCCATGTCGCGGGCGCCCACGGCAAAGTCGCATTCCTTGTTGTTTTCAAATCGCGTCATCTGATCGCGATTCATCATGTCCATCAAAAAGTCATCCATCGTCGCCGCATCAATCGGCGTATCGACGATTTTGACAAGTTCACCATTGATACGGTAAATCGGAGGCACTCCAACGCGAATGTGCAAGTCGGAAGCCTTCTTCTGCGCCATCAAACGCAAAAGCTGTTCAATTTTCAATGCAGCCATGAAACACTCCGTGGTAACGGAATTAATTCAAATTTTTGTCGTTACGAATCTTTTCGATTTCAGCAAGGCGCTGTTTCAATTCAGCGCTTTCCGGATTCTTGCGGAGCAAATCCTTGTAGATCTTGATCGCTTCGTCATACACGCCCTGGCCAAAGTAAATTTCAGCGAGCGTGCGCGTGCTGGTCGTCGGATCTTCCAAGAGAGCGTCGTCCGAATCCTTGCCGAAAATGCTGTCAAAGGAAGAATCCACCGAGCTTTCCACAGCCGGTTCCGACTTCACTTCTGCCGGAGCGGCGGCTTCTGCAGCCGGAGCGTCCTCGTCAAGCTTCAATTCATCTAGAGAAAGTTCGTCCGAATCTTTGCCGAACAAATTATCAAAAGAACTTTCGACAGAGGTTTCAAGTGCTTCTTCCTTCGGGAGTTCTACTTCTGCAGAGGGAGACTTTTCAAAGCCACCTTCGAGCGGAAGATCATCGTCGTCCTTGCCAAAGAGGCTGTCCAAGGAATTTTCTACAGAGCCTTCGAGGCTTTCTTCCGGCTTCTCTTCTGCAACTTCGGACTTCGCTTCGACCTCTTCCTTCGGAAGTTCCACTTCTACAGAGGAGGACTTTTCAAAGCCACCTTCGAGCGGAAGATCATCGTCGTCCTTGCCAAAGAGGCTGTCCAGAGAATTTTCTACAGAGCCTTCGAGACTTTCTTCCGGTTTCTCTTCTGCAACTTCGGACTTTTCTTCGACCTCTTCCTTCGGGAGTTCTACTTCTGCGGAGGAGGACTTTTCAAAGCCACCTTCGAGCGGAAGATCATCGTCGTCCTTGCCAAAGAGGTTGTCTAAAGAATTTTCTACAGAGCCTTCGAGGCTTTCTTCCGGCTTCTCTTCTGCAACTTCGGACTTCTCTTCGACCTCTTCCTTCGGGAGTTCTACTTCTGCGGAGGAAGACTTTTCAAAGCCACCTTCAAGCGGAAGATCATCGTCGTCCTTGCCAAAGAGGCTGTCCAGAGAATTTTCTACAGAGCCTTCGAGGCTTTCTTCCGGTTTCTCTTCTGCAGCTTCGGGCTTTTCTTCGACCTCTTCCTTCGGGAGTTCTTCTTGTGCGGAGGAAGGTTGTGCAAGGCCAGCTTCGAGCGGACGATCATCGTCGTCTTTGCCAAAGTGGCTGTCCCGAGACTTTTCTACTGAGCCTTCGAGACTTTCTTCCGGTTTCTCTTCTGCAACTTCGGACTTTTCTTCGACCTCTTCCTTCGGAAGTTCCACTTCTGCAGAGGAAGACTTTTCAAAGCCACCTTCGAGCGGAAGATCATCGTCATCCTTGCCAAAAAGGTTGTCCAGAGAATTTTCTACAGAGCCTTCGAGACTTTCTTCCGGCTTCTCTTCTGCAACTTCGGACTTCTCTTCGACCTCTTCCTTCGGGAGTTCTACTTCTGCGGAGGAGGACTTTTCAAAGCCACCTTCGAGCGGAAGATCGTCGTCGTCCTTGCCAAAAAGGCTGTCCAGAGAATTTTCTACAGAGCCTTCGAGGCTTTCTTCCGGTTTCTCTTCTGCAACTTCGGACTTTTCTTCTGCGACTTCGAGCTTGTCGTCGAGAGTCGGAAGCGGTTCGTCCAAGTTCAGAATGTCTTCGTCTGCGGACGGGGCTGCTTCTGCAACCGGAGTCTCTGCTTCAACAGGAGCCTCTGCTTCGACAGGAGTTTCTTCTGCAACCGGTTCTTCTTCCTTCGCAGCGGCCGGCTTCGACGGCACAAATTCTTCCGGCAGTTCATCTTCACCAAAGATGTCGTCAAAGGCGTCGGACAAAGACTGCGCCTTTTCTTCCACAACCGGAGCCTCTTCCACCGGGGCTTCTTCCACGGCAGGAGCGGCAACAGTCGAATCTTCCATTTCGGAAGCACCGAAAATGCCGGTCAGAGCAGAGCTGACATCGCTTCCGTCAATTTCATCCATCGGGAACTGATCCTTGGCCGTATCAGTCGGGGCAAAGCCCGCGATAGCGTCATCCAAGCTATGTTCCAAATCATCAAAGGAAACTTCCGCATCCTTTTCTTCGTCCGCAGGGATCAAGCTGGAGAGCGCGGAGAACGGATCGTCTTCCGAAGTCTGCGTTTCTTCTGCAGCAGACGTTTCTGCAGCAGGGGCTTCCGGAGCAGGAACTTCCGCGACCGGAGCTTCCGGAGCCTTTTCAAACAAGGATTCGCCACCCAAATCCAGCGGTTCATCCTTCAAAATGGCATCCAGAGACGGTTCTGCTGCGGCAGCCGTTGCAACGCCCGCTACGCCCAAAGTCGTATCCTGCGTCATCGACGCCATATCGATCTGCGGAGCGTATTCTTCCTTCCAGAACGGATCCAGCGGATCTAAGTCATGCAACAACTGATAGTAGTAGTTTCGATTACCTTCATCGCCCTTCGAGGCAAAGGCATCGCCCAAACGGCGCAAAGCAGAAAGGCAGTACGGATTGCGCAACAACACGGCTTCGCAAGCCTGAATGACTCCGTCGAGATCCTGTTTTTCTTCCAAAATCTTCGAGAGGACCAGCTGGCCTTCGACGCTTTCCGGAAATGCCTGAAGACCGGACTGAACGCACTGCAAAGCACCGTCCAAGTCACCGCTCAAGCGCATCAAATCGGCAAGCCAGGCAAAAGCCTGAGACTGCTTCTTTTTGCCAATGGCTTTGCGAAGAGAATCTACTGTTGTTGCCATATTTACCTCAATCCTTTACAGTGCGATGGCTTCATCCATCAAAAGAACCGGAATGCCATTCTTGACCGGGTAAAGCTTTTTGCCATCTTGAGAAACGAGGGCTTCTTCCAAAGCTTCAGAAACAACTGCTCCGCCCACATTCTTGACAGTTCCCTGAGCGATTTCCGTATTCACCTTCGAAAGGATTTCTTCGGACGCTTCCACCAGGGGTTCACGTGTATCTGGAGTGCACAAAAGAGAAAGCATTTCAGGATCCATAATTCACCTTTTTATTTTTAATCAAAATAAAAATAATTTCTTTTTTCTTACGCAGAACGACTCAATAGAAGTAATTCAAGTCCACAACGGCGTAATTGGAGTTGTTTTCGGTACCAATCAAGAGCTTGGGACGGACACCCAACGCTTTGACCCATTCCTGGTCAAAGGATTCCCGGAACCCGTTCGAATCCGAAAGGACGAGCAATTCCTTGCAACCGGTACGCTTACAAATAGACGGCAAATCTTGCAATCCGCCGAGCAAATGTTCGCGATTCTCTTCCGTCACCTTTTCCGGAGCGTTTGAAACACAGCCGAGCAGGTTCAGACCCGGTTTTAGATGGTAACGGTCAAACCAGCAGTCGATTGCATCGGTCGTTCCACCGAGCAAAATGGAGCGTTTTGCCTTTCCCGAAAAGATCTGGTAAAAATATTCGAGCCAAAAAAGCAGGCGCCGCCAAAAAATACAGCCGAACACCACGCCAACCGCAGGCGCCACAACCGAAGGAGCGGCTCCCAAAGCCAACACCGACACGGCACAGCCCACCGCCGCGGACGGGAGCAAGAACTTGAGCAGGCGAAAACCGTCGAGCTTCGAAGAGACGTAATCCCCCGCAATCGCAAGCGGAAGCCAGGTAAACAGCGCAAGAGCACCCGCCACTTCACACGGTATCGGAGCCGCAAGCGAATACAGCAAAGCGCAAAGGCCCACAATAGCCACATCGACAAGCATTTTCCACCACTGCGGAACGAGCCTCGAGAACACGCCGATCAGCGCCGCAAAGAAAATACCGAGCGCAATAATAAAAGTCGGCATGTGATAATTGTGATGCTTCTTGGCAAAAATGAGCATCGCCATGTAGAAGTTCACAAAGGTGCGGAAGCGGCGCGTTTTACTGCTCTGCCCCTTAAAATGCAAAATGCTCGTTCCCGGATAGTAATAGTTACGGCAGCCGTGCTTTTTAATGCGCAGGCAAATGTCCAGATCTTCACCGTACATGAAGTAATCTTCATCAAAGCCATTCAGCTGATTGAAGATTTCCCGCTTCACGCCGAGGAACGATCCGCTGACCGCGTCCACTTCCGTTTCCACATCCGGATCGAGGTAGGTCATGTTGTAAGACGCAAAAATTTTGCTCTTGGGGAAAAGCGCAGAAAGGCCAATCGTTTTGCAGATAGCGGCAAACGGCGACGGGAAGGATCTACGGCAAGCCCATTGCAGGGAGCCATCCCCATTCAAAATTTTACAGCCGACAGCACCCGCATCCGGTTTTGAAGCCATGTAGGCTAGAGTTCTCTGGAAGGTTCCCTTCGAAACGACCGTGTCCGGATTAATGAAGAAAAGGATTTCCTTCGTCGCCTGCTTGGCCGCCAAATTACAGCCTTTGCCAAAGCCCAGGTTTTCCTGACTGACAATCCAATGGACATTCGGGAACGCCTTTTTCTGTTCATCCAGAATGGGAACCGGCGAGCCGTTATCCACCACAAAAATTTCGGAATCGATTCCTTCAAGAGCATCCGTCACCGAAGCGACACAAGCCGGAATGTAATCGCGGGAATTGTACGCGACAATGACGACAGAGCAAGAAAGTGGAGAACTCATCGGCATCCCCTAAAATTAGGAGCGCTTAAAACGCAGTTTCAAAACCAAGAAGAACGCTTCGGAAATAATGCCACCGCTCATCTTCGAAACGCCGCGAACACGGTCGGTAAAGACGATGGGAATTTCCTTCACACGAAGGCCCTTC
This sequence comes from Fibrobacter sp., assembly GCA_024689485.1. Taxonomy (GTDB): domain Bacteria; phylum Fibrobacterota; class Fibrobacteria; order Fibrobacterales; family Fibrobacteraceae; genus Hallerella. Next base: position 7,126 of record JAILDK010000010.1, on the reverse strand, counting down.
TTCCAAATCTTAAAGGTCGTTTCAATCTGGAAGCAATAACCGTCGCTCTTCATGCCCGAAAGGTCCAAGGCTTCGAGAGCCGAGCGTCTAAAGCACTTGAAGCCGCCCGTCGCATCCTTCACCGGAATGCCCGTGACAATGCGGGTATAGACGTTTGCAAAGTAGCTGAGCAAAAGACGTTTCCAGTCCCAGTTGACCACGCCGATCTTTTTTCCGTTGTAACGGCTGCCGAGAACAAGGTCCGCATCTTCAGCGGCTTCGAGAAAGCGCGGAAGGTCATTCGGATTGTGGCTAAAGTCCGCGTCCATTTCAAAGACACGTTCAAAGCCATTTTCCAAAGCCCACTTAAAACCGGTGACGTAAGCTGTGCCAAGGCCCATCTTTCCCGGGCGACGCAAAAGATGAATCTTCGCATTTTCCTTGGAAAGGCCTTCCACAATGTCACCCGTTCCATCGGGCGAGCCATCATCCACCACCAAGACTTCCAAGCAAGGATCCTGCTTCAAGACTTCCGGAATGATGAGCGTGATATTTTCTTTTTCGTTATACGTCGGAATGATGACGAGACTCTTCGGATAACTCATGCGTGTTCCTCCAAATCCGTTTCAATGGCATCGCGAACGGTTTCCGCAATCGGATAGCGTTGCTTTTTGTTGCGGCTCATGAGTTCCGCCAAGAAGCCGATCGAGAACAGCTGAATTCCCATGAGCAGCGAGAAGCCACCCACCACGATCAGCGGGCGCAAATGCAGCGCACCGGTCTGCAGCCATTCAATGCCGAAGTATCCAAAGACCGCTCCACCGAAAAGGAAAAAGAGCAAGCCAAAAAGGCCAAAGAAGTGAAGCGGCTTTGTTGCAAACTTGTTCAAGAAAAGAAGAGTCAGCAAATCCAAGAAGCCCGACACCAAGCGGGAAACGCCGTACTTGGAAGAACCGTGCACACGGGCGCGATGCGCCACCGGCATTTCCGTCACGCGGGCGCCCTGCCACTTTGCCATCACCGGAATAAAGCGGTGGAAATCCCCGTAGAGATTGATGAAGCGGACGACCGAGGCGCGGTACAGCTTAATGCCGCAGTTGAAGTCGTGCAGACGCTTGCCGCAGACTGCGGAAACCGTCAAATTGAAAAGCTTGGAAGGCCAAGTCTTGTGCCACGGATCGTGACGGTGCACCTTCCAACCCGACACCAGGTCATAGCCTTCGTCGAGGATTTTCATCATCTTCGGAATTTCACGCGGATCGTCTTGCAAATCGCCGTCGAGCGTTGCGATCAGTTCGCCACGCGCCTTGGAGAATCCGAGCGAAAGGGCATCCGCCTTTCCGCAGTTGAACTGGAAACGGAACAGACGGAGAAAATCGTACTGTTTCGCGAGTTCCAACAGAACATTCCAAGAGCGATCACGGCTTCCATCATCGATGACAATCACTTCAAACGACTTGCCCGTCGGAGTGATGGCATCCACAATTTCTTTCATCAATTCCGGAAGATTTTCTTCTTCTTCCTTGACTGGAATTACAAGACTCAAATCCATACGTGTTTCCTAAAACCAAGTTAGTTTGCGGCAGCGACCGTATCCTGCGTCGTCGAATCCGTCGGAGCGGCATCCGGGACGACCGTCAGGCCTTCCCGCATCGATTCCACCGAGCGACGATTCATTTCGAGACGAGCTCTACCCTGTTCGTCGTATGCCGGCACATTTTCGAGGCCCTTGTCGATGTATTCCGCAGCACGCTGCTTGTCGCGGACAATTTCCAAGACGTAAGCAGCGGCCCAGTAGCAACGCCATTCTTCCGGGAACTGGTAAATGCCCTTGTCGAGGAAGCGGAGAGCCAAGCTGACCTTTTCATCAATCGCCTTTTTCTTCGAAACCGTGAGAGGCGTACCGTCGTGGAGAAGAGCTTCCACTTCTTCGCGGATCTGGAAAGCGATCTGCAGATAGAGAGAGGTATAGCTCGAAAGGAGACGGGACGTTTCACCGTTGATGTAGGCAGTGCCATCGCCGAGACCGCGGAACTTGTAAACGCTGTCGACGAGATTTGCCGTACGTTCAAGATCAAAGTCCTGATTGTTCGTGCGACGGTCCGTGGTATCGCCCTGCATGAAGTTGTAGATCATGCCTTCCTGGACCATATACTTTTCGAGGCCCATGAAGTTAGACATGCCAACCGTCGTCGAGAAGTGCAGCGGACGGTCGATGTTGTTCATCGCAAGGTCCATCACGAGCTTGTACTGCGTGAGCATAATGCCAGCACGAGACTTCGACTGCCATTCCTTGAAGGCGCTGTAAACCTGATACATCACCATGTACTGCTTGAGCTTCGTCGTATCGGCTTCCGCCTTGACGTTACCGGAAGAATCCTTCATGCTTTCGATACGAGCCTGAAGAGCCGGAATCACGCGGTCCGCCTTAGCGACCCAAGTCTGCACATAATGATCCGGATTGCGTTCGTTCAAATCGCCGATTGCCATCGACTTTTCGATGCCTTCCTTATCATAGCTGAGCTTCATGATCGGTTCATGATCGAGCATCTGCTTGATGTACCAATCCGTGTTGCCGAGAGAAAGGTTCACCACGCGCACGTCCTTACGGATACCGGCGACTTCCTGCGCAAACCAGAGCGGGAACGTATCATTATCGCCATTCGTAAAGAGGATTGCATTCGGACGGCAGCTCATGAGAAGGTTGTAAGCGTAATCCCACGGAACCCAAAGACCGGAACGGTCATGTTCGTGATAATTCGAAACACCCGGGATCACGGAGCAGATGAGCACAAACGCCACAGCCACCGGAGCCGCAAAAGCAGCCGCATTCGCCGCGAGTATATACACGAGAATACCGACGCCGATACCGAAGATGAGGCTCATAAAAATGTAAGCCGGCGTGTAGAAGTAGTCACGTTCGCGAACTTCGATGTGCACCGCTTCCGGGAACGGAGCCCGGCGGCCCATCTTCGCATAAGCGGCTTCGATCTTTTTCCACGAGAGCCAAATGCCCGAATTTTCGAGTTCGTTCAGCTTCTGTTCCGCCTTGGAGAGTTCCGAAGCGCTCGCATTACGGAAGCGGAGCGTGTTCAACGCGAGCTTTGCGTGTTCCACCTTCTGACGCATATCGATCAGGTCGTTCGGATCCGGAACGCTCGAAATGACGATGCCCGCCTGGGCAAGATCACGCACGTTCGATTCCATCGCAGACTTCCAGTACTTATAATCGCGGGAAGAATCCATGCGCATACCGTCTGCGAAGTTGATGTAGAAAAGAAGACCGATCGAGCAGATGCCGTAAAGCAGCGACATGTAAACGCCGAGCTTCTTGTTTCTGCGATAAGAGAACACGCAGACAGCGACGATCGCGCCGTTAAAGAGCAAGAACCAGATGAGCTGAGCCGGGACGTTATCGCCCATCGCCGCCATCTGAGTTGGGAAGAAGAAGCCGAAGCGTTCAAGCGGAACGTTTTCAGACGGATCGAACGCATACGTTCCATTTCCAAAGGAAACACCGCCGACCTTGAACGGCAAATACTGGGCAATCTGATATCCACCATAGCCCATGTTCGGGAACGAGAGGAGCTGGTGAGCGGTCTGACCGCGACGGTGGAATGCACGGGAAAGCATGCCTTCGGAGCCGTACTGCTTACGAGCGAGGAAGTCGTTAAATGCAGTCCAGTTTTCAGATTCGAAAAGTTTGCCGAGCTGGAGGTTGCCCTGGTCATCCTTAAAGTTCAATTCCGGATCGTTTTCATCAATCACCGGGTTCAATTCCGAACGGATCGGAATGTAAAGATGGGAACTGTAACCGAGCATGGCGACCACCGCAAACGCGAGGGAAAGACGCACGCTCTTGTTGAATTCGAGATTGCTCGTCTTCACAAAAGACAAAACTGCGAGAACAATCGCCGTCACCAAAGAGATGGCGATAAAGCCCGCCACATAATAAATCACCGAGCAAAGCAGAACGCCCGTCACCCAGATCGGAAGACGCGGCAAAATCTTTTTCGGTTCCACGATCAACATCAAAACGAACACCGCTGGAATCGTGAGGAGCGTATAAAGGTGCGCACCCACGCCGAGGAATGCGATGTAGCAGATAAAGACGAGAATGCGATTTCCCCAAGCATCATCCCTGTGGTCCACCCACTTGAGAGCGAGATAGGAAATGAGCATCACGATAAACATGGCAAAGCCGTAGACTTCCGCTTCGACAGCGCTGAACCAGAAGGTATCGCTGAAGGTCAAAAGCAAACCGGCGCAGAGACCCGCAGAAGCGAGAGAGAGCTTGCGCAGACCTGCAGAAACCTTGCTTGCAAGCTTGTCTGCAGAAAGGATCTTTGCCAAGAAGTCCCAAGCGAACAGCGACGTGATGAAAACCGCAAGAGCGGAACTCACCGCCGAGATGTAATTCAAACGCTTCGCAATTTCTTCCACGAACGGAAGAAGGACGATCATCACGCGGGAAAGCATCACAAAGAACGGCGTTCCAGGAGGATGCGGAATACCGAGGATGTTTGCACAGGCGACGAATTCACCGCAGTCCCAGAAGCTCACCGTCGGGGCCATCGTCGAAACGTAGACGATGAGCGCCACGATAAAAGCGACACCGGCGGTCAAGTACTTCAACAAATTTTCAGAGATATTCTTCACTAGTTCTCCTCCCCACATTCGTTTTTGGCGAGCATGCCCTTGTCACGAGCATACTGGTTCAGGATACCGTTGATGAAACGGGACGAATCTTCCGTGCTGAACTTATTTGCAATCTGCACCGCTTCTTCGAGGACCACCTTCACCGGAACGTCCGGCTGGTACTGAAGTTCCGTGAGAGCAATGCTCAAAATGATCTTGTCGAGAGTCGCCATGCGGTCGAGATCCCAACCCTGAGCCTTTTCCGCGATGATCGCGTCGAGTTCTGCACGGTGTTCCTGGATCAAGTCCACAAGAGACATACCATAGCGCTTCATTTCGGCCGGAAGCTCTTTCTTCATCGCTTCCTTCATGCTCATCAAAACGCCTTCAACGCAATTGCCAACCGGCTGCTTCGTGATTTCCATGGAATAAAGAAGTTCCATCGCGAACATACGAGCCGATCTTCTATTTATAGACTTCATGCGAGTTCCTTGTAAAGATTCACCATTTCCACAGCACTTTCGGCGCAGTCTGCACCCTTGTTACCGCCCTTGAGACCGGAGCGGGACATCGCCTGATCAACCGTATCCGTCGTCAGAACGCCAAAGATCACCGGAATTTCTCCGTTCGCAGCGAGAGCGGCTGTACCACTTGTCGCCGCATTCACCACGCAGTCGAAATGCGGAGTTTCGCCACGGATCACGGCTCCCAGCACGATCACCGCATCAAACTTCTTCGAATCCACAAAGCGCTTTGCCACGCCCGCGAGTTCAAAAGCGCCCGGCACATGAGCCACGGAAATATCATCCGGATTCACACCCAGAGCTTCAAGCTTCGAAACGGCTCCGGAAAGAAGACCGGCAGTCACCGTCGTATTGAAATCGGCAACTGCGATCGCGATGCGCATGCCCTCGCCATTCAGGCTTGTCTTGTAAGTATTCATGGAATCGTTCCTTATTTATCCAAATTGTTCAAGATGTGACCCATCTTCTCTTTCTTCGTCTGCAAGTAAAAACGATCTTCCGGGGTCGGAGGAATTTCGATTGGGACGCGTTCCACGATTTCGAGGCCATAGCCTTCGATGCCCGTCACCTTGGCGGGGTTATTCGTGAGAAGACGCATCTGGCGAACGCCGAGATTCTTTAAGATCTGAGCGCCAACGCCGTATTCGCGTAAATCCGGCTTAAACCCAAGGCGCTGGTTCGCTTCGACCGTGTCGAGGCCCTGTTCCTGGAGTTCATAAGCGCGGAGCTTATTGCAAAGTCCAATACCACGGCCTTCCTGATTTCTCATGTAAAGGAAGACACCGCCATGTTCGCCGATAAAGCGCATTGCGCTTTCGAGCTGAGCCCCGCAGTCGCAACGGCGGGAGCCAAAGATATCGCCGGTCAAGCATTCGCTGTGCACACGCACATAGACCGGCTTCGAAAAGTCCAGTTCACCAGCGACCCAGGCGATGTGTTCCGAGCCGTCCGTTTTGCTGCGGAAACCGATCGCGTGGAAATCGCCGAACTTGGTCGGCACATGCGGAGCGGCAATGCGTTCCACAAAGGATTCCGTGCGAAGGCGGTAAGCGATCAAGTCGCGGATCGAAATGATCTTCAGGTTGAACTTCTTCGCAACTTCCTGCAGCTGCGGCATACGCGCCATCGTGCCGTCTTCATTCATGATTTCGATGAGAGCGGCGGCGGGGCGAAGTCCTGCGAGCCTTGCAAGGTCCACGGCAGCTTCCGTGTGACCGGCGCGGCGAAGGACGCCTTCTTCCTGCGCATACAGCGGAGAAATATGACCCGGGCGGCCAAAGTCGCCCGGTTTTGAATTCGGATCGGAAAGGGCGAGGATTGTCGCCGCGCGATCGTGAGCGGAAACGCCCGTGGTGCAGCCTTCGATTTTGTCCACCATAATGGTGAACGGCGTGCCGAGCATGGAAGTATTTTCCACCGTCTGACGGGAAAGTCCGAGTTCCTTGCAACGGGCCTTCGGCAACGGGCAGCAGAGAACTCCGCGCCCTTCATGCAACATAAAGTTCACCTTTTCCGGGGTGATCTTTTCTGCCGCAATAATAAAATCGCCTTCGTTTTCGCGATCTTCATCGTCCACGACAACGAGAAACTTGCCATTCTTAAAGTCTTCAATGGCTTCTTCAATCGTGTTAAGCACGGTCTCTTTCCTCTAAATAATTTTCAATGTACTTGCCGAGCATATCCACTTCCACGTTCACCACGGTACCGACTTCCCATGTACGCAGGTTCGTACGGGAAAGCGTATCCGGGATAATCGCCACACGAAGCGACTTCTCATTCTTTTCTGCAACCGTCAAGCTGATTCCATTCAGCGCGATCGAACCGCGGCGAATCACGTAACGTCTTAAATTCTCCGGCAATTCAAGTTCCACTTCCACACCCGTTTCTCGCGAAATGAGGGAAAGGACCTTGACCGTCGTATCCACGTGTCCCATCACAAAATGGCCGCCCATCAAAGCATCCGCACGACAAGCGAGTTCGAGATT
>JAILDK010000044.1 GCA_024689485.1 Fibrobacter sp. | reverse complement strand
GAAACGAGCGATCCGGTTTTTGAAGGCAAGTATTCTTGCTCCGCTGCGAATGTATGCTCCCACCTGTACGTTTCTTCGGCGGATGGCTATTGGGAATGCCAGCTGGATGACGACGGTACTTATGACTGGGCTTATCTCGGCTATAGCATCGTGACCAAGTGCGGCTTTGAACCTGCCGCAGAATCCTCTTCTTCGGAAGCGCTCGTAGAATCCTCCTCTTCGAGTGAAGTTCTCTCTTCCTCTTCGAGCGAAGAAGTCTCTTCTTCTTCGGAAGTTGTGGAAGAATCCAGCTCTTCGGAAGAAGTCGCCGCTTGCGATAGCGTCGGTCAGTGCGATGCGATGGTCCGTGGCGATGTCACGACCTGGCATTTTGTGGTGAAGGACGACTTCGGCGACGATGCTTCCTATGTTTACACGAGCGATGGCACTACCTTGAGCCTGACGATTACGTATTCGGATGGAACGACGAATTCTCAGTCTTTCTCTTACTACGATATGTCGAAGGAAATCGGCGTGGAAATGGGCTTCAGCGCGGCCAAATCGACTTGCAGAGACAAGAATGGCGACGATACAAAGATCTGCGCAGAATAACGCTTTGTTTTGTTTGGGGTGAAAGGACGTCCTTCGGGGCGTCCTTTTTTTTTGTTCCCTGCTCTGATATTTTGGAATATTTAAAAAGAAAAAACCACTCAAGAAGAGTGGTTTTTAAGAGAGCGGGAAAAGGGACTCGGACCCTCGACCCCGACCTTGGCAAGGTCGTGCTCTACCAACTGAGCTATTCCCGCGGGGGTGTCCCAAGTATAGAAATTAAATGGAAATCATCAAAGGGGTTGCCCTAAAAATTTTCACTTTTTTTGAAAAAGTTTTGGACGTGTCGAGAATGCGTTTAAAAAGAAAAAACCACTCAAGAAGAGTGGTTTTTAAGAGAGCGGGAAAAGGGACTCGGACCCTCGACCCCGACCTTGGCAAGGTCGTGCTCTACCAACTGAGCTATTCCCGCGAGGACACGCCAATTATAACTATAAAAATTCGGAGCGTCAAGGGCAGAAAAGAGGGAAAATGAAAAAAAGTGAATTTTTATTCTTCGTCCGACTTGTTTTCGTCGTGAACGTCGGGATGCATGAACTTTAAGGCGTACACGACGGTTTCGTTGCTCTTGCCTTTGAGTTCAAAAGTTCCTTTAGGCAGCGGATGATAACGGCCCACATTCGGCAAGGCTTCTAAAAGTTCCTTGGAAATCAGGAATTCTTCGCCGAGCATGCCGCAGAGATCCTGCAGACGGGAGGTCGTGTTGATGGCGTCGCCGTGGTAAGCCATTTCACTGCGGAAGTTGCCGACTTCGGTCATGGTGACTTTTCCCCAGTGGGCTGCGGCCTTGAAGGCGGGGTAGGCGCCGAATTCCGCGCGGAAGCGGCGGCGTGTACGGAAGAAGCATCGCTTTAAGTCGTCAAAGCAAAGCACTGGACGGGGCTTTTTACGGCAGGCGGAAAGCGGCCAGGTGAGGTAGACTCCATCGCCAGCGATCTGGTAAATGTCGCCGCCGTTTTCTTCGCAACAGTTCGACAGCAGTCGGTAGTATTCCTTGAGGAATCGGCTGTATTTGATGTGTCCCATCTGTTCGGCGAGGTGTGTCGACTGGCGAAGATCCACGAACATAAAGACGAGTTCGACTTCGGTCGGGTTCTGTGTTTTGCCGAGGACCGCGTTGAGGAACACGTTGAGACCGAACTTCTTGTTCACGGAACGGATGAACGTGATAAAGAATCCGCAGAACACGCCGTAGATGGAGAAGGATTGGACAAATGGCAGTTGGAATGCATCGCGGATCGATTCTATTCCCTGCTCATCGATGAAAAATCCATCCTTGTACCAGTTCTGTACCAAAATGCAAAGCGTGATATCGATAAAGACGACGGCAATAAAATACCAGAGGCGAATGAGGAAGGCTCCGATAATCGGACGGGGGTCCTGGTCGTCGTGAAGAACGACCACGTCGTAAACGCCGTGCGAAAGTCCTGTGAGAATCGAGAACTGGAGCGCGGTCATGAAAAGGCTCAGATCGTGCGCTTGGGGAGTGCCGTAAAAATGGAAATAGCAAAACAGCAAACTGAAAAAAGTCCAACAGCCGATGTAAAAGGCGATGGATTTGATCTTTCTTTTTTGAAGTCTTGTACTGATGATTGCCATAAGAGCCTCTAGTGCAAAAATAAGGGGAGGCTCCACAGCATTAGGGCGAGAAAGATTTCCTTATAGGAAGGCCCAAACAGAAGAGCGGAAACAAGAACGAGCACGACTGCCGACAGCAGAAAAAACAGGATAGAAGGCATCCTTTTTTTTAACACCGCTTTGAATTTTGATGGCACGCTCACGAGGTTAATATATATTCGCTTTTGATGAACGGACTTTATATTCACGTCCCATTTTGTGCAAAAATTTGTGGCTATTGCGACTTTGCAACAGTTGCGAGTTCTGCACGCCTCTTTCGCGAGTATGTGGATTTGCTTTTGCGCGAAGCGAAAATTCGATTGAGCGAAAATGCGGATTTTGCGAAAAAAATTTCGACGGTTTATTTGGGCGGTGGAACTCCGTCCGCACTTCCGGTCGAAGAACTGTCGCGCTTGGTGCAGGGACTTGAGGCTCTTGGAGTGCACTTGAAGGAAATGCGCGAAGTCGATATCGAATGCAATCCGGAGTCCGCTTCGGATGCCTTTTTGGAAGAGGCGTATCAGCTTGGCGTAACGCGCTTTAGCCTTGGAATCCAAACGTTTGACGACGCGCTTTTACAGGCGATTGGGCGCAAAGGCTCTGCGGCAGAGAGCCGGGATGCCCTTTCGAGAATCTTGCATTTTACGCAAAAAAACGGGCTTCATGCGACAGCGGACTTGATGTTCTGGCTTCCGGGGCAAACGCTTGAACGTTTTGAAAAGGATGTGACGGAACTTGCGGAATCGGGCATTGGACATGTGAGTTTTTACGGTCTCACGCTGAATCCGCATACGGTTCTGGGAAGGCGCTTTGAAAAGGGTGAAATCGCACTCGATGAAGATCTTTACCCGGCGATGTATCAAAGCGGCGTGAACATTCTCCAAAATCATGGGATTGAACGCTACGAAGTCTCGAATTTTGCCAAAAAAGGCGAAGAAAGCTTGCATAATCGCAATTATTGGCTTCGGGGCGAATATTTGGGTCTTGGACCGGGAGCCCATGGCTTTATCGGCGATAAACGCGTGGCCGCTCCTGGGAGATACCTCGCATGGAAACGCTGGGTGGAAGCGGGCTCTCCCGAAGCTCAAATGGAAGTCGATTTACTCGGAAAAAAGGAGCGCGTGGACGAAAAAATTTGGCTTTCGCTGCGCACCCGGGAAGGCCTGGATTTGCAATCCCTTGAAAGAGAAGAACTTACGAAAATTCCGGATGAAAAAATCCAACGCTTTGTGGATCGAGGATATTTGGCAAAGAGCGGTTCCCGCGTATTTCTTGTGGGGGAAGGCTGGCTTTTCATGGATTCCATCGTGGAAAGTCTCTTGCCGGAATAAGGATTTTGACAGTTGCAAAAATCTTACATTGTAAATATCTGAGTACATTCCCAAATATTTGGTTTATCTTTCATAATAAGAAAGAAACCTTTCGGGCGTTGTTTTGTGAGAATCTAATATGTTTCGCTGGTTGTTGAATTTTGTATCCGCAAGGATTTTTTGTGTCGTTGTCTTTTCGGCTGCGATGGCTTTTTCTGCTGCAGAATGCCCGATTGAAGGTGCTTGCCGTTATTATTCCATTTATACGTCTCCGATTTCCTATTTGTGGACGGTTCCGGACGGTGTGAGCGTCTGGGCTTCGGATAGTGCGATTAAAGGCGCGACTTTTTTGGTTTACGCCCCGAATGATACGCTTCTTTTGAATCCTTGTACGAAGGATTATTCGACGGGTAAAACGACCTGTTCGACGACGGATTCCCTTTCGCATCCGACGGCTTCGGTAACCGCCGATACAGTCAAGGGTTTTGTCTATGTGAAGGCTTCTTCGCAGTTCCCGGCGACGAATATTCCGCTTGGAATGGCGGTCGATGCCAATGCGGAACCGGTGATTTTCCGCTATTACACGTTTTACGTGCCGAATCTGGAATTCTCTTATGTGAATGCGAAGGGCGATACGGTTGTGGTCGATGAAGAATCGGTCTTCAACCTTCCGGTGGATTCGGCTTTGACTGTCTATGTCCGCTCGGTGATTCCGGTCGGCCCGGATTCCGGTTTGACGGATACGACGATCCACAAACGTTCTTTTGAACTGAGTTCCAAGCGTGGCTCGGAAAACTTGGTGTTTACGACTTTGGCGGGCGATACGACGGACCAGGTCATTTTGGAAAAGGGCGTTGGCGCTTTCCAGATTCATGCGTCCTCTGCGGTCTCGGGTGGGGAATTTACGGCGAGCGGTTTGGTGAACCCGTCGGATTCCTCTTATTTTGTGAACGAAACCTTCCCGGGTTCGCTCGCTTTTGAATATTCGGATTTGCCGTCCCTCGACAGCGCCTTTATTTACGACGCAAACGGTGACGGTGTGGGCGATAGCATTATCGCGTACTTCTCCGGTAAAACGCAGACAGTTTCTCTCGACAGTTTCTTTACCACGTGGCCGAACGGCAGCAAGCGTACGCAGTATTCGGGCGATTACAATGTGAATTCCGAAGGAACGGTGCTTGAACTTTTGGACGTGAAGACTTCTCTTGCGAAGGATTCCGCGACGGGCGAATTGATCGTCTATGTGACGTCGGAAGAGAGCGGGTCCACGGCGGAACTCAGCACGGTTCTGCAAGACCGCATCGGCCCCGCCATTCAGGGCGTGACTCTGATCAAGGGCCAGGGCGAGGCCCAGGACACTCTCGTTATCGACTTCAACAAGGATTTGGACACATCCTTTACGGAAGGCTCTGTTCTGCAGCTCGCGAACGGTGAAAAGGTGACGGTGAAGGCGATTTCGAAAGACGGTTCCCGTTGGATCTTCACAACGGATCCGGGTACAGTCGAAGTCGGGGATTCCCTTTCTATTGTCGTCGGACTCGGCGATTTGGGACTTGTGACCGCCGACGGAAACGTGGCGACTTATAATCTTCCTGCAGAAGTGACGAATGCGGGACACGTGTATCTGTCCAATGAAAACAATGGATTCTTTGATTCGGACGGCGACGGTAAAATGGATTCCGTGACGATCGGCGTGGACAGCCCGATTACGGAAGAAGAACTCGCCAATTTGAACTTTCAATTCTTCTGGCTCGATTCCGCAGGGAATGAAATGATCATTACGCCGGATCCGGAAGATTTGACCCTTTCCGAAGACGGCAAGATTATTTCGTACAAGCTTTCGGAAAAGGAACAGGCAAAGGTAATGCCGAACCTGACGTCGATCGACGATCCGAATGCATATGGCTATTCTGCGATGGAAAACATCACCGTCGTCAATGGAGATTCCAGTTCGACGATTCAGTATTTGAACATGAACGATCGCATGGCCCCGGTCATCACTTCGACCTTCCTCAATCCGGAATCGAGCAATGAAAAACGCCCGGATCGCTTGGTGATTACTTTCTCTGAACCGATCGATGTGGATGCGATTACGAATCCGAACTTTATAGGTTTTGTCGTGGACGGCGATTCCGTGTACTTCGACTTCTCTTATGCGATTTGGAACGAAGACAGCTCGGAAGTTTCTTTGCTTCTCGGCGAAAATGACGACCTTTTGGACCGTGCAAATCCGAACGATTCTCTCTTTATCAATCCGTCTGCAACGTTCTCGGATAAGAGCGGTAACGCGGTCAGCGAAACTTCGAAGACCGTGACGATTGAAGGCGACCCGCGCGTGGTGATGGAAACAGCTTCGATGGTGGGCCTGGACCGTGTCGCTTTGGCAGAAGATGGTCCGGAATTTACCGAACGCTTCTTCCCGGAAGGCACTTCGACGGAGTCGGAAATGGGCAAATCTTTGGGTGTGATGCTCGACGTCGCATTCTCCACGATCTTTGCCGATTCTTCGGAAGGCGAATTGGATTTGGACAAGATCGGTTTGCACTGGTCGATGGAAATTTATACGAACACCGGATCCTTTGTGGCGAGCGCGAATAATAAGATTCTCTGCAGCGACGAGGATTTTGGCGGTAACTGCTTTGAAAATGCAAAGAGACTTTACCTGCGCTGGAATTTACGTGCGAATACAGGACGTAAAGCGGGCGTGGGAGTTTACCTGGCGCAGTTCCATTTGAAGGTGTACGGAAGCAAAAATTCCTACACTTATGACAAGATCTTCAAATGGGGCGTCCATGGTGGAAAAAATGGACTTGCTTTGGATGATTGATAGGAGGAATTGTTTATGTTGATCGAGAAAAAATTCCTCGCCTTAGGGTGGCTTTTAGTCGCGACGGCGATAGCATTTGCGGACAGTTCGGATTCCGTGACTGTCAACACTCCGTATAACCCGGCAACGGGTATTTGGATTCAGCAGGTGGGTGACCTGTATCCGTCGGCGAGTACAACGGAAACGGTTTACTATACCCGTTACAGTGCGCAGCTGAGTGCAAAGTCGCTGGACTATTACTATGACGGTAACGGCTATTTGAAGCTTTCGAACAAGAAGGTCCTTTGCCGCACTCCGGGTGCAGATGGTATTGTGCACCATCCGGATGGCGATTTGCTTGTGGCGGGTCAGGGCAATAATGCGGTCTATAAAGTGGACATGGATGCTTCGGATACGCTTACATCTGTTTGCGTGACGAAGACGGTCAAATCGGGCGTCGGTTCTTCGACTTATCACTTGATGGTGAACCCGGACAATTCCGTTCTCTGGTCTGCGGGTATTCCGGGTAACCTGGTGACGTATGCAATTGATTCGGCAACGAGTGGTCGTTTGGAAAAGATTCGCCAGGTGAAGGTCTATGGCGATATTTCGAACATCACGACGATCATGTGGGATCAGACCGGTCAGGCGTTCTATACGCGTTCGAGTAACCTCGGTACCATTTCCCAGTATTCTTCCAACAATGCCCAGTTCGGCATGATTGTAGATACGCTTTGCTCGATCAATGCGGATCCGTGTCCGGCGAAATACATTACGGGCTTAAAAACCAAGACTTTGATCGACTCGTTGAAGGGTGCCCACGGTGCAAGTTTTGACGAATATTCGAATACGATCCTTTTGTTCGGTGACTCCCATATTGTGCAGATCGATCCGACGACAAAAAAGGTGATTGCCGATGTGGATCTGCGTAAATACGTGTTCCCCGATAGTTTGATGACGGGAAGCTATTCGACGAACAGTGCGGAAAAAACGGGCTATGCGATTAGCGGCTCGAAAGAAATCCGCTGGCTTTTGGACCAGGGTACGGCAGACCACAAGGGGCATATTTTTGTGGCGTCCAACTCGGGACATTTGATCTTCCTCGATTACACTTCCAATCCGAATAAGCTGATCAACAACAACATTTTGATTCACGTGCAGTGGATCGATAACTACTTGGACGACCTCGCACCGATTGCAGGCGCGGGTTCGAACCGTACCTCGGCAAATACGAGCGGCGGTACGATCCTTTCTTCGAATTCGCATTCCTCTTCGAGTGCGGCGGTTTACCACGAATCTTCGAGTTCGGCAGTCTCTTCGAGTTCGAAGGGAAATTCCAGCAGTTCTGCGGGCGGCTCTAATACGAATTCCAGCTCAAGTGGCACTTCGAATTCTTCGAGCAGTGGCACGGGCACAGGCGACGATCCGAACTCTTCGAGCAGCGGCACGGGCTCAGGCGACGATCCGAACTCTTCGAGCAGCGGCACGGGCTCGGGCGACGATCCGAACTCTTCGAGCAGTGGCACGGGCACAGGCGACGATCCGAATTCTTCGAGCAGCGGCACGGGCACAGGCGACGATCCGAATTCTTCGAGCAGCGGCACGGGTACAGGTGACAATCCGAATTCTTCGAGTTCCGGCTCGGGCTACGGTGATGACGATGTATCGGGCGGTTCAAGTTCGAGCGGTTCGGGCACCGGTGACGACTGGGTTCCGCCTTGGGTGAACGATTCGACTTCTTATGTGGGCTTTGACGACGAAGATACGGAAACGCAGGATGGTTCCGATGTCTATCCGACCAACGATAAGCGCGACAAGGGCGATACCTTGGTGACGGAAGGCTCGAAGCTCATTCCGACTTCTTCGGATTCTTCTTCGGGATTAAATACGATTGTCATCAACGGCAATACCTATGTGACGGATTCGACGGTATCTTCGACTCTGCTTCCGAGCTACGGCTCCGATACGACTTCGGCAACGGGTCGAGAAAGCGTGAATGTGGGTGACGTTATCCAGATTACGCTCGATGCAGACAAGATCAAGGAATATTTCGAAGATGCGGACTCGATTTTCGTCTCCGGTTCGGACGGTCTTCTCTTTGTCGATCCGACGAATCCGAGCGATCCGAATGCGAATATCGCCGTTTCGGTCAATGGTTCGGACATCACGATTTGGGTGACGGCGGATACGGTTGTTTCTGTCGGCAGCATCTACTTTACGGATAAAGACGGTCACCTGATCATCTTTGACGGCATCAACTTCTACGATCCGATTCCGAAGGCGGAAACCGCCTATATCCAGGATTCGGACGATGACGGTTTCCTGGATTCGCTGGAAGTGATTCTGGCGGATACGATTCC
>JAILDK010000022.1 GCA_024689485.1 Fibrobacter sp. | reverse complement strand
GTTTCGCCTGCCGGGCTTTTTTGCTTTGATGGATTGTAATTATTTATCGTCGATTTCCGCTGCGCCGTTGATCAGACTTACGCCGTGGTGCGTTCCTGTTTCGGCAAAGATCGCCCATTGTGCAACGTTCATCGCGTGGTCGCCAATGCGTTCCAAGTATTTGGCGACCATGATGGAGTTGATGGCGCTTTCGGCACGGCTTTCGTTGTCCTTGATAATCTGAATGAGTTCTCTTTTGGCAGAGGCAAAGCAGGCGTCTACGGTATCGTCGCTGTCGATGACGTGACGTGCCAAGTGCAAATCCCTATCGGTAAAGGCGCTCACGCTTTGGGCGAGCATTAAAAGGGTTGCCTTGCCCATGGGCGGAATCGCTTCGAGCCGGATTGGCGCGTCGCTTGGGTCCGTATAGGCGATGATTTCAGCGATGTCTGCGGCCTGGTCGCCAATGCGTTCCAAGTCCCCGACCATTTTAAGGGATGCGGAAATCAGTCGCAGGTCTCGGGCTACAGGCTGTTGGCTTAAAAGGAGCCTCAGGCAGAGCCCTTCGATTTCTTTTTGCTTTTGGTCGATTTCCTTGTCGGCCGCGACAATGCGCTTGGCTGCGGTGCGGTCGAAAGAAGAAAGGGTTTCGATGGCAGCCTTCAAGGATTCTTCGACAAGTGCTCCCATTTCTTCGATGGTGTTGCTTAAAATTTCAAGTTGGGAATCAAAACGGTTTCTCATTATCCAAATCTCCCGGTGATGTAATCTTCGGTTCGCTTGTCCTTGGGCAGCGAGAAGAGGGTTTCTGTTTTGTTGACTTCGATGATTTCTCCAAGGAGGAAAAAGGCGGTTCTGTCGGAAACACGTGTCGCCTGTTGCATGTTGTGCGTGACCATGACGATCGTGTAATCCTTTTTGAGTTCGAGAACCAGGTCTTCGATTTTCGAAGTCGAAATCGGGTCAAGAGCGCTTGTGGGTTCGTCCATCAGTAAGACTTCGGGTGAGACTGCAAGGGCGCGGGCAATGCAAAGTCGTTGCTGCTGTCCGCCAGAGAGCCCGAGGGCGTTCTTTTTTAAGCGATCCTTGAGTTCATCCCAAACGCCCGAACTTTTGAGCGAGTTCTCGACGATTTCATCGAGCTTTTCTTTTTTGTGAATCCCGTGGGTGCGCGGGCCGTAGGCGATGTTGTCGTAAATGCTCATGGGAAATGGATTCGGCTTTTGAAAGACCATGCCCACTCTTTTACGGAGAATGTTCGGATCCATTTTGCCGTAGATGTCTTCGCCGTCCAAGCGGATGTCGCCCGTGATTTTGCAGCCTTCCACGAGATCGTTCATGCGGTTCAAGGATTTGAGCAACGTACTTTTTCCGCAGCCGGAAGGTCCGATGAATGCCATGATTTCATTTTGTTGAATGTTCAGGCTGACATTTTTAAGCGCATGGAAGTTTCCATAGTAAAGGTCCATGCCCTGAATGGTGATTTTTTCTTTTTGTGTCATGAGTTTTTTCCAAGCTTTTTGGAGAATTTGTTAGATGCCCAGTTGATAAGAAGGACGACTACGATCAAGATGACCGATGTGGCATAAGCTTCGCCGGTGTGAAGGCCTTCGCGTGAAAGTTCGTACATGTGGACGGAGAGTGTTCTGCCCGAAGAGAAGATTCCCTTCGGAAAATCGGCGACTGTTCCCGCCGTGTAAATCAAGGCTGCGGTTTCACCGACGACGCGGCCCACCGCCAAAATGACGCCCGCAAGGATTCCCGGAATGGCGGCGGGCAAAATCACCGCGAGAACGGTTCGGAGCTTTCCTGCACCAAGTCCATAGGAGCCTTCGCGGTAGCTGTCCGGAACGGAACGCAGAGCTTCTTCCGTTGTACGCATCACCAGGGGAAGGATCATGATGGAAATCGTCAGAATACCGGAGACGAGGGAATATCCCAGGTGCAGGGCGGTCACAAAGAAGAGCATACCGAATAGACCGTAGATGATCGAGGGAATGCCCGAAAGCGTTTCCGTGGTGAGCCTTACAATGCCGACGATCTTATTTCCGCGGCTCGCATATTCCACCGTATAGATGGCGGCGCAGATCCCGAGAGGCCCTGCGATCAGAATCGATCCGAGGATGATGATCACCGTGTTCAAAATGGAAGGCAAGAACGAAACGTTTTCCGAAGTGTAGGTGAGCGAAAACAGCGACGGTTTGAGAAAGGGAATTCCCTTTACAAGGATGTAAATCACCAGGAATCCCAATGCGAAAACCGTGATCGCAATGGCGAGAGTCACAAGGATTCTCAGAACCAGGGAAAGGGGTGAACGTTTGTAGTAACTGATCATTGGATAACTCTCTTTTTCAGAATGGAAAACATCAGGTTGATGATCAGGATGAAGGTGAACAGGACAACGCCCGTTGCAATCAAGGCTTCTCGGTGCAAATCCGCGGCGTATCCCATTTCGAGGACGATGTTCGCCGTCAAGGTTCGAATACCGCCCAGGATTCCGTTCGGCATGCGCGCCTGGTTACCGGCGACAAGGATTACCGCCATCGTTTCACCGATTGCACGTCCAAATCCAAGAATGAATCCGGCGACAATTCCCGAAGTCGCGGCCGGGAGAACCGTAAAGAAGACGCTCCTTTCGTGAGTCGCCCCAAGGGCGAGCGAACCTTCGTAATAACTGTTGGGAACCGCACGAAGCGCCGCCTCGGAAACCGAAATGATGGTCGGTAAAATCATGATGCCGAGAAGGATCGATGCGGTCAAAATGCTCGCGCCGCTGCCGCCAAAGTTTTGACGCACAAACGGAACGATCACGACAAGTCCAAAAAAGCCGTAGATCACCGACGGAATTCCCGCAAGAAGTTCCACGGCGGGTTTTAAAAGCTTATGCATTCTGTCGGAACAGAATCGCGCAAGGAAAATCGCCGACAAAAGTCCTACCGAAGCGCCGATCGCAAGCGCTCCAAGCGTTACATAAATACTGCCGAGAATCATCGGGAAAATCCCGTAAACGGCAGGCTCGTCGGTAGGCGCCCATTCCTTGCCGAACAAAAAGTCCGGAATGCCGATTTTAAGAATCGCCGGAACGCCGTTCGCAAACAAGAAAACGCAAATCAGCGCCACAAAGAGAATGCTTGCGAGAGCCGAAACCAAAAAGATATGCGAGGCGATTTTCTCTTTGAATGATGTGTTAAATTGAAACTTCATAAGTTTTTCTTTAAAAGACCTTCCGAAAATCGGAAGGCCTTTTTTTTGGAGTGGATGAAGTTGAAATCCTTAGCGAATGGTCGTGGTGAGACGAACGCTAAATCCGACGTCAGAAATTTCGTTTTCGCTGTAGACCGTAGTCTGAACTTTGCTGCGGCTGCCGATCTTTTTCACAAGACCTACGGCCCAGCCGAGTTCATCTGCGTCTGCATTCAATTCGTCGCGGTCGCTGACGTATTCCACTTCGACAAACGCCTTGTCCAAAATGCCTGCGGTCGGGAACTCAATACCCGCATAGACCGGGAGGTATTTGGAATCCTGGGCGTAAAGAGGCTTTGCGGCGGATCCCGCTTCGATCGTGGCTTCGTTCACGTCGTCGTTTTCGCCGGTCATGATGGCGGCCGCTTCACCGTAAACGGCGAGCTTTTCGGCGATGTTGAACTTGGCGCGGAAATCGACCACATGCGTGAGGACTGCGTCATACTGAACCGGATCCAGAACGTTTATGCGGTAGCCGAGACCGAGTTTCAGAGCGTCTCCGATTTTCAAGTCATCGTTCACGCGGAGGTAACCCTTGTTGAAGTTTCCGTCTTCGGTTCCGATCATCACGTTCAGCTGATTCGAAGCCTTTTTCCAACCGACTTCAAAAGCGTCATGTGCGTAATCGCGAGAAAGGAATCCGCGCTTCGAAAGGTTCTTGTCGAGGTAACCACCGAAGTTGCCTGCGCCTTCCGTATCCGTTTTCCAGTGACCGAGCTTCAAATTCAAACCGAGATCGTTCCACTTGTAATTTCCGTAATAAGTATCTGCCTGGTACTTATCGGAACCGCCGTTGAAATGCGGGGCATACATGCGGATAGTCACTTTGGCGTCGAAGTTGTCAGAGCTGTACTTTCCGCCGATGTTTGCGCGGAACCAGAAACCGTCCAAGGTGTTGTCCTTGTCGTTATCGTAAAAAGCCTTCGCTGCTTGTGTCTGAATATTGCCGGTCAATTCAAAGTTGTCTGTGGCCTTATCTTCTGCGGCGTTTGCAATGCCGAAGGCGGCGAGAGCGGCGAACAAACAGTGTTTCTTCAATGTCATTATAAACTCCTTTGGGGTATTCCCTGTTTGAATGACGCTCTCAAGTTAAGTTGCCATTGTAAAATCAAAAGGGGATGGAAAGTAAAGTCTTTGAGAAGTCTGGAAAATGGAGAAAACGGTCTGTAGAACTTTACAAGGAATTTACTGCCTTTATCGTGGGGACTTTACAAGGCAAGTCTACTTTATGCTCGTCATTCAACAACCTAATAGGAGAAATCAGAATGAATAAATCCACTTTAGTTGCTTGCTCTTTTGCCTTGGTGGCATTGGCGCTGATCGCCGCTTGCAACGAATCGAAGTCTAAAACTCAAATGGAAGCGAGCGAAAAGTCCGCAGCGATTTCGGTGATTACCCGTGAAGCGGGCTCGGGTACGCGTGATGCGTTTACGGAACTCGTCGGAACCCTTATCAAGGAAAACGGAAGAAAGAAGGACATCACGACGAAGGAAGCGTTGACGATTGACGGCACCCAGGGTGTGATGAGCACGGTTGCCGGAAACGAATACGCAATCGGTTACATTTCCCTCGGTTCTTGGAACAACACGATCAAGGCTCTTTCGGTCGATGGCGTGGAACCGTCCAAGGAAAATGTGAAGTCCGCAAAATATCCGATTTCGAGACCGTTCAACATTGCGACGAAGGGTGAAGGCAACGCTCTTGTAAAGAACTTCATCGAGTTCATCATGAGCGCAGACGGCCAGGGCATTGTTGAAGCAAATGGCTACGTCGGCGTCGCTGACGGTGCACGCTTTGAAAGTAAAAAGATGAAGGGCAAGATCATTATCGCAGGATCTTCGAGTGTTTCCCCGGTGATGGAAAAGCTGAAAGAAGCCTACATGGCTTTGAATCCGGATGTGGAAATCGAAATCCAGACGAACGACTCCTCTTCGGGTATGCTTGCCGCGAAAGAAGGCACATGCGACATCGGCATGGCTAGCCGCAACTTGAAGGCGAGCGAAAAGGAAGTGCTCACCGGTTTGACGATCGCCCGCGACGGTATCGCGGTGGTGGTGAACAACCAGAATCCGCTTTCGAACATTTCCCTTGCGGATTTGCGCGGCATCTACACGGGTAACATTCGCTTCTGGAATCAGGTGAAGTAAAAGAGTCTTCTTTGAACTCCATACGCGGTCCTCATTTCTTCGGAAATGGGGACTTTCTTTATTAATTTTCCAATAGAATTGTTAAAAAGGAGTTCGCAGATGAGACTTGTCTCTTGGAATGTCGCAGGAATTCGCGCCTGCATTAAAAAGGGTCTTCCGGATTTTCTCGCAAAGATCGATGCGGACGTCTTTTGCATGCAAGAAGTCAAAGCGGAAATGAACCAGATCGACTTTCACCCGAAAGGTTACAAGGAATACCTTTACCCGGCCAAGCGCAAGGGTTATTCGGGAACGATGATCTACAGCAAAACGGAACCGCTCAGCGTCCAGTACGGCTACGGCGAATCCGAATACGACGATGAAGGTCGAAGCATTACCGCGGAATTCAAAGACTTTTACCTCGTCACGACCTACGTACCGAATGTAAAACGGGACCTTTCCCGCTTAGAGTCCCGCATGCACTTTGAAGATACGTTCAAGGCGTACCTGAAAAAGCTCGAAGAAAAGAAGCCCGTGATTCTTTGCGGCGACTTGAACGTGGCGCACAACGAAATCGATATTTACAACGCCCGCGCGAACCGCGGACACGCAGGCTTTACCGATGAAGAACGCGCCAAGTTCACCGACCTCCTCGCGAGCGGTTTCGTCGACACGTTCCGCAAATTGCACCCGGATACGGTGCGTTACAGCTGGTGGAGTTACATCGGACACGCCCGTGACAACAACGTCGGATGGCGCTTGGATTATTTCGTCGTGTCGGAAAGCCTTTTCCCGAAGGTCAAAGAATCGTACATCTACGATGACGTCTTCGGCAGTGACCACTGCCCTATAGGCCTTGATCTATAAAAAAGTGTCATTGCGAGGGCGTAGCCCGAAGCAAACTGATCGCCGCGCTACGCTCGCGATGACACAGTAAAAAGTCTCGCGATGACACATAAAAAGTCTCGCGATGACACAAGAGTGTCATTGCGAAATAAAAAGTGTCATTGCGAGGGCGTAGCCCGAAGCAAACCTGGATTGCTGCACTACGTTCGCAATGACACTTTGGACTTAAGCGAGAAGGAGTATCGCTAGAACTTGTCCGCTTAAGATTCGCAAGAGCATCGTCAAAGGGTAAACGGAGGCGTATCCCACATTCGTCGCTTCGCTGTTCGTCATGCCGTTGGCAAAGGCGAGGGCAGGAGGGTCGGTCATGGAACCGGCGATCATACCGCAAAGGCTCAAATAATTGACCTTGAAGACGAGCGTTCCGACAATGCCTGCAATCATCAGCGGAATGAAGGTGATCAAGGCTGCGAGCCCCATATAGTAGAATCCGTCACCGTTCAAAAGAACATCAAAGAACTTAATACCCGCATTCAAGCCGACGCATGTAAGGAACAGCGTAATGCCGAGTTCGCGGAGCATCAGGTTCGCACTGGCCGCCATAAAGAAGTTCAGCGGGCCAAGCTTGCGCTTGCGAGAAAGAAGAATGGCAACAATCAGCGGACCGCCAGCAAGGCCGAGCTTGAGCGGCGTCGGCATGCCCGGAATTGCGATAGGAATCGATCCGAGAATGATGCCGAGGAAAATGCCGATAAAGGCGGGGATGATTTCAGGATGGTCCAAAGCCTTGAGAGAATCGCCGAGCTTTTTTGCCACGGCGTCAATGCCTTCGCTCGGGCCGACGACTAAAACCTTGTCGGCAAATTTCAAGCGCAGATCGAGACGACCGGTGAACTTGAATTCTCCGCGGACGACGCGGCTTGCGGTCACTCCGTAACGTTCCAGGGCGAGCGTTCCGAGCGTTTTGCCAAGAACCTTTTTGTTCGTCACCAGAATGCTGCGGGTTTCAATCTTCGAATGGAGCTGCGTAATAGGCTTTTCCAGACGCGAACCGATCAGCTTTTCCATCAGCTCGACATCTTTCGGGAATCCGACGATGTGAAGCTTGTCGCCTTCCTGCAAAACGACCTTTCCGTCTGGCATCGAAACGTCATCGCCGCGCTGTAAACGGGTAATCACAATGCCGCTCGTGCGAATGCCCGGAATGTCCTTGATGCGCACGTTGAAAAGGTTCTTGTTTTCGAGAGCGAGACTGCACGAGACAATGTCCTGGCGGGTCTTGCCGAGTTCTGCCGCATATTCTTCCGCGGCGACATCCGGCTTCTTTCTAAAGATCAGGCGCACAAGAATCATCACCAAAATAATGCCGATCACGCCGAACGGATAAGCGACCGCATAACCGATACCGGTAAGAGAAGTATCCGCGCCTGCCGCCGCGAGAGCCGAGTTGGCAGCGCCCAGGGAAGGCGTGTTCGTCACAGCACCGCAGAGCATGCCGATCAGCACCGGAACGTTCTGGCTCATATCGGTAAAGAAGTAAATGCCGACCGTAATCAAAACGCCTATCAGCACAATGCTCACGGCGAGAATGTTCAGCACAAGGCCGTGACGGCGAATCGAGTCAATAAAGCCCGGACCCACCTGCATACCGATTGTGTACACGAACAAAATCAAACCGAATTCCTGCATAAAGTGCAGAACGTTCGGATCCATGCGCAGACCGAAATGCCCAAAGAGAATGCCAACAAAAAGGGCTCCGGCACCGCCGAGGCTTACACCCTTGACCTTAATGCGTCCGATCATGAGACCGATGGCTGCCGTAAAGGAAAGGACAACCACCTGCTGCGCGACCGAAGATCCTGTAAATAAATCAATGAACCATTGCATAAGTATTTCTGGGTTAAAGTGAATGCTCCTGGTTTATATAGAGGGAATTTACTTTTTAATGCAACGGAGCGAAGCGGAGATGGTCTTGTTGAAGTGTTCAAACACGGTCGTATCGGTGACGCGAACGAGAACGGCGCGGGATTCGTCAAAGGCGTCTGCGGTCCAGAAGCTTGCGCTGGTGCCGAGGTCTGCGGATTTGCCGTCGTAATAGCGGAAGCCTGCCTTCACTACGTTCAGAGCCTGCATGTCTGCCTTTTCAAAGTCTGCCTGCGTCGGGAGCGTCCAACCGTCCGGGCAAATTTTGCTTGCGGTTTCGAACGGGTAAAGGCTGCCGTAAATTTCGCAGTTTTTGGCGGAATCGCCGTAGCAGTGGCTTGTGCCGGTGAGGTCCAAACGGGCGAGGTTTTCGGCCATCCAAACGTGGTCGCCGGTTTTGACGGTCTTGTAAGTTTTTTCGACGCAGACGAGTTCGTTTGAACCTTCGTTGTAGCTGCAGGTATTAGCCTTTTGGCAAGCGGTGAGTGCGAGTGTTGCGGTTGCGAGAGCGGCGAAGAACTTGATCGACATAATGACTCCTGATTGAGGTTGTCTTTCTTTTGACGGTTCAAATGTAGAGTCATTCATCACTTTTGACTAATAATTTGTTTGTATCAATTCATCAATATTTATTATTAATTATCTTTAATATTATAATTGACAATGATATAATCATCAAATTATCTTATAAAAGGAAACCTAGGAACAGATACCCTTTTTGCTTATATTTGACCGCGATGGAATTGACTCAGCTGAAATATTTTTTGGAAGTCGCCCGAACGGAGCATGTGACGCAAAGCGCAAAAAACCTTTACGTGGTGCAGCCCGCGCTGACCCAGGCGATTCACAAGCTCGAAAGTGAGCTGGGCGTTCCGCTGTTCAAAACGGTCGGCCGAAACATTAAGCTCACCGAAGCGGGCCGATTCTTTTACGAAAAGCTCTTGCCGCTGTACGAAAACATGATGGTGCTTCCGTCGCAGCTCAAAGAGATGATTCAAAAGCAGAACAACAATATTAAACTGAACGTTCTTGCCGCATCGACTTTGATTACAAGCGCTGTCATCGACTATAAAAAAGATCATTCCGACATCGACGTGGACTTGATCCAGAACGAAGAAACGAACGTCTTTGATATTTGCGTTCGCACGTATGCGAATTACCGCCCGGAACTCGACCACACGAACAGCGACGAAACCTTTGTCCATTCCGAAAAAATTTTTCTCGCGGTCCCGAACATTGCCCGTTACAAAAAGATGAATTCGATTTCGCTTTTTGACTTGCGCGATGAAAAGTTTATTCGTCTTTACGGCTCCAAGCAGTACCGTAAAATCTGTAACGAACTTTGTGAACGTGTCGGCTTTAATGCGAACGTGACCTTTGAAAGTGATAACGCTCTCGCGGTGAAAGAAGCTGTGGCGGCGGGCATCGGCGTGGGGTTTTGGCCCGAACTTTCGTGGGGAAAGATGGACCATAAAAAGGTGCGCCTTTTGGAAGTCACCGATACGGAATTCAAACGAGACATTGTCGTTTCGCTGCGCCGTAATAAGCAGGACAATTCCAAGACCGAAGCCTTTTACAACTACCTGACCCATTATATTTTGCACCGCAAAAAGAAAAAGCGCTCCGTCAATTCGTAAAACTTGGATTTTGGGAGCTTTTCGGTTATATTCTAAGCGAGTTTGGAGCTATGCGAATAT
Source organism: Fibrobacter sp. (assembly GCA_024689485.1). GTDB lineage: Bacteria > Fibrobacterota > Fibrobacteria > Fibrobacterales > Fibrobacteraceae > Hallerella. Next base: position 3,470 of record JAILDK010000022.1, on the reverse strand, counting down.
TTCCGTGGACAGCGCTCGCGGCCTTTGCAATTTTTTGCTCGGGTTGCCTTTGGGAAGATACAGAATCGTCGATCGATGACGTTTCGTATTTGCCGTTGGATGATTCGGAGTATCCCTATGCGGACATTCCGCGTGTGGTGATTGAAACGGAAAATTTTAAAGACATTCGAAATCGCGAAACTTTAGTCCCTGCCCGTTTGCAAATTTACGGCAAGGATTCTCCAAAGACCGAAGTTTTGGAACTCACCGTGCGCGGACGTGGAAACTCCACTTTTCACACTCCCAAATACGGGCTCAAACTTGAATTTACTGAAAAGACGTCGCTCCTCGGCATGCCCAAGGATAAAGATTGGGCGCTGCTTTCGAATTACGGCGACAAGGCTTTAATTCGTGACTTTATGATGACGCGCCTTGCGAACTGGCTCGGAGCTCCTTTTACCCCGAGAATGCAATTCGTGGAACTTTATTTGAACCGCGAATATCAGGGCGTCTATATGCTTTCGGAAACGATCAAGTTTTCAAAGAAACGCATTCACCTTGCCAAAAACGATTCGAACTTTTTGTTCGAAAAGGAAGACTCCAAAAAAGTCGACGATCCGTTCTTTAAAACTCTGGACGGAAACCTGATCCACATTCAGGAACCGAAGAAAATTTCCGAAGAAAATATCCAAGTGGCAAAGGCGCACCTGGACAGCTTTGAAACCTATTTGCACCGGCAAGATTTTTGGGGCGAAGATTCCATTCAGAATTGGTTGAACATTCCAGACTTTCTCGTGTATTACTGGATTCAGGAATTTGCAAAAAATGAAGACGGCAAGTTTACCCGCAGCGTCTTCTTTTACTGGACCCGCGGCGGTCAAATTCACTTTGGGCCGCTCTGGGACTTTGACCTGGGCTTTGGAAACGAATCCCGCAAAAAGTACAGCATGCCCGAAAACTGGTTCATTCGCAATTACCGCTGGAACCGCTATATTCTAATGGATTATCGGATGTCGAAAAAGGCGCGGGAATATTGGGAAGACCACCGGGAAACTTTCCATGCGCTGATCGACAGCATTCCGCTGTATAAAAAGCAAATCGAAAAGGCGGCGAAGAATGAATTCAAACGTTGGCCGATTCTCGATAACGCCTTCCTTTGGGCGTTAAGACATTCCTACGATTCTTACGACGAGGCCGTCGACTCCATGACCGTTTGGATGGAAAGACGTTACCAGTGGATCGAAAATAATCTTTAGAATTTTTAGAAGTTGTCGTCGCGGTCGAACATGTGCGTGACAAATTCCGTCACAAGCGTGACGTAGGCGTCTTCGCCAAAGATCGGCTTTTGCATCAGGTCAATCGCTTCCTTGGAAATGTCGCCCGTTTTTGCGAGTTCTGCGCCGCCAGCCGCATAGCGTTTGCGGAGCATGTTCAAACGACGTTCCCCGCCGCGGTGGTGCAAGGCGCGCATCTGCGGACAGGCAATCATGTAATACTTGCCCTTGCCGAGAATGATGTCGAACTGCTTCACGATCGGTTCGTAAACGACGTCAATGTCCATCCAGGCACAGCTCGACAGCAGAATGATCTTTTGACCGGGCTTCTGGTGCTGCAGACCGTGCATTGGGCGGTTCATATCGTGACCGGTGTCGTCACCGTCTAAACGTTGGCCCATGTAAGGGTGAACCATTCCCACGATACGGTCGAGCAAAACCTTCATCTGTCCCGGAATGCTAAAGAGGAACAGCGGAAAACTCCAAATGACCACGTCGGCTTCTTCGAGCTTTTTACGGGTCGCCGGAACATCGTCGCCTTTGATAAAGCAGCTTCCGTCGGGGCGTCCCCAGCAGGTGAGGCAACCGCGGCACGGCTTGATGTTTAAACGGTCAATGTAAACGTATTCCGCTTCATAGTCGCCGTTTTCGAGCATTCCGTCCACGAACGCTTTTGTCGGAATGAGTGTTCCACTCCGTTCGTTCTTGGGACTGCAAACCATGATGAGAATTTTTTTTGCCACAGATTGTACCGTTTTTTATTTCAAGTTAGAAACTTTAGGCGCCTTGTTGCTGCTTGCGCGCCTGTTCTTCCCTTAAGCGGCGACGTGCGCGACTGCCGAGGCGCTTTCCCGTGTGGGTTTTGGGCGTCGGGGCGGTATTTTGCTTTTGCGCTGCCTGAGGCTTGCCTTGTGTAGCTTGGGGCTTTGCCTGTGATTTTTCCTTTTGCGGCTTGTTTTCTGCGCTTCCACGAGCCTTGCGACCGCCGAATTTTCCGGTACGCCAGCGGGCGTTGCGGGCTTCGCTTTCCGGGGTTTCTTTTTGCGGCGGCGGGAGCTTTTCAAAGATCGCCTTGTCGCCTTCCGGAATCTGGACGCGGGTCAATTTTTCGATCGCGCGCAGGTCCTGTTCTTCGTCCGGGGCGCAGAAAGAAATGGCGACGCCTTCGCGGCCTGCGCGGGCTGTACGTCCAATGCGATGCACAAAGGTTTCTGGAACATCGGGGAGGTCGTAATTGAAAACGTGGCTCACATTGTCCACGTCGATTCCGCGGGCTGCAATGTCCGTGGCGACGAGAACGCGGATCTGTTCCGTTTTAAAGTTGCCGAGCGCTTCCTGGCGGCGGTTCTGGCTTTTGTTGCCGTGGATCGCGGCGCAGGTGATCTTTGCCTTTTCGAGGACGCAGGCGATTTTGTCTGCGCCGTGCTTCGTGCGCGAAAAGACAAGAACCTTTTTCATTTCCGGATGTTCTAAGAGCATTTCCTTGAGAAGCGCACCCTTGCGACGCTTGTCGATGCGGTAGAGTTCCTGGCGAATGCGTTCGATCGGCGTGCTCTGCGGAGCGACTTCGACGCGGACCGGGTCGGTGCGCAGAATTGTCGAAGCGAGCTTTGTGATTTCGGGCGGCATCGTTGCGCTAAAGAACAGGTTCTGGCGCTTTTGCGGAAGCTGTGCCACGACCTTTTTGATGTCGTGAATAAAGCCCATGTCGAGCATGCGGTCGGCTTCGTCGAGTACAAAGTATTCGAGCTTCTTTAAGCTGACCACGCGTTGATTGACGAGGTCCAAAAGGCGGCCCGGTGTGGCGATGAGCGTATCGACTCCGCGGGAGAGCGCTCTCTTTTGCGGTAAATCGCTGACGCCGCCAAAAACGCAGGCGCTTGTGAGGCGGGTGTACTTCTGATATTTTTCAAAGCAGTCCGAAACCTGAATGGCGAGTTCTCGCGTCGGAAGCAGAACCAGAACGCGGATCGGCTTTTGGCCTTTAGAGTCTCCGCCTTGGAGCAAGTTCTGCAAAATCGGAAGTGCAAAGGCTGCCGTCTTTCCGGTACCCGTTTGGGCGATGCCCATCAAGTCTTTGCGTTCCAAAACCGGAGGAATCGCTTTCTCTTGAATCGGTGTCGGGGTGGTGTAGCCTGCGTCAACGATTGCGCGTTGCAGACGTTCGTCTAAGGGGAGTTCAGAAAATTTCATATTGCGAGCAAAGTTAGAAAATTA
>JAILDK010000020.1 GCA_024689485.1 Fibrobacter sp. | reverse complement strand
TCCATCAAGAACATTCCGTTCCCGTATGATACCACCAAGTGGTCCGTCTACTCTTCGGACTTCGGCGTGAACGCTTCGACGGCAAGCTGGATCAAGACCGCGGTCAAGAACTACTACAAGACCGGCAGCAAGGGCTACATTCTGAACCAGATTTACACCGCCAAGAAGTGGGCTGTCGAAAATCAGGTTCCGGTCATCATCAACGAATTCGGCGCTTATAACGTCGGTTCCACGGCAGAAGACCGTTTGAACTACCTCACCGCCGTCCGCGAATCCTGCGATTCTCTCCAGGTGCCGTGGCAGCACTGGGGCTACACCGGCGGCTTCGAAGTCATCCGTGACGGCAAGCTGATCGATGGCATGGACAAGGCTTTGGGCCTCTAAGAACTTCTTTTCCCTAATGACCAAAAAAGGCTCCCGAGAAATCGGGAGTCTTTTTTTGAATATTTCCATTTTCGCTCAAGCTATTTCATCTGACTGACAATGTCTTGAATGACAAGCCCTGCGATGGTGAAACCGTAAATCGCGGTGATGTGGGAAAGTGCCCCGTTGATCTGCGCCTTTCGCGGATCGCTTTCGTCGATTTCACCTTTATTCTGCAAAAGTTCTTCACTGTAAACGCATTTGAATTTTTTCGCCGGCAAAATGTGCGTGGAACGGAACTTGGTCCGCAGCGCCCGCGCAAGCGGGCAACCTTGCACCTTCCAAAATTCTGCAACATGGATTTTTGTCGGGTCGAGCTTTAAGGCAGCGCCCATCGAAGAAAAGAACTTCGCCTTTGTTTTACAGGCGGTCAAAATTAGGTGCGCCTTATCCTTTAAAGAATCGATGGCGTCAATGATGTAATCGTACTCATCGAGCTTAAAGCTTTCCGCCGTTTCCGCAGAATAAACTTCCTTCCGCGCATCGATTTCCGCAGACGGGTTAATTTGCAACAAACGTTCTTTCAGCACATCGACCTTCACCTGCCCCACGGTCTGCGTCGTCGCCATCAGCTGACGGTTGATGTTCGTTTCGCAAACGCAGTCGCTGTCCACAATCGTGATCTTTTGAATTCCCGAACGGACAAGGCTCTCGACGCACCACGAACCGACACCGCCCACGCCAAAAACGATCACGCGTTTTTGGGAAATTTCATCGACTGCGGAGTCGCCAAGCAATCGCGCCACGCGAGAAAGACTGTTCAATTTTTTAGCCATACCGCAAAATTAGCAAATCCCGTCCAACGGCGTTTTTAAATCAACTTTCATTTATACGGAACAAAAAACTTACAGGTTCGCGACATTCTTGTAATAAAACAAGCGTTTAACTAATTTTGCCCACCACTATGAGAAAGTCTATGCAAATCACCAAAATTCTGCCGTTGTTGGCTTCTGCCGCCTTTGCAGGTGGCATTATGCACAACACAAACCAGTCCGTGGACTTTGTTCGAAACTTTGCCCAGGACGCTTCTCTTTCCAATTCTGCCGTTTACTACAACCCGGCAGGTACCGCTTTTGCCGAAGACGGTTTTTACGCTTCGGTCAACAGCCAGACCGTTTGGCAGACCCGCGAAATCAAAACGGATCTTTTGGGCGATTACGAAGGACGTTCTTTTGTACCGGTGATGCCGAGCGTTCTTTTGAACTGGCACCTGGGTGATTTTGCCGTTTCCGGCGGTTTCTTTTTGATCGGCGGCGGTGGCGAAGCCAAGTTTGACGACGGCCTTCCGATGATCGATCAGCTGATTTCGGCGACGATTTCTGCCCAGGCCGCAGCCAATCCCGCTCTCACGCAGATGATGGCGGCCGCAGGCATTTCGAGCGCCACAGATCTTTTCAGTGCCAAGTTCACCGGCAAGCAGTACGTTTACGCGTGGCAGCTCGGTGCAAGCTATCGCTTCTTGGAAAAGTTCTCCGCCTTCCTCGGCGCCCGCATCAATTATGCGTATAATTCTTATGAAGGCGAAATGGAGTCCAAGATCGACAACGACATCTTGAACTCGATGCTCAACAAGACCCTCCTCGACTGCGAACAGACCGGCTGGGGCATCACCCCGATCGCGAGCTTAGGATTCCACTACAAGAAATTCTCCGCAGGCATCAAGTACGAGCACAACACTTCCATTGAAATGGAAACGGCAACCGAAGAAGTCGACGCCACCGTGGCAGCGACCATGCCGCAGTTTGCCGACGGCGCCAAAACCGACAACGACCTTCCGGCAATTCTCTCGGTCGGCGCAAGCTACGCTTGGCTCGATTGGCTCCGCACGGGCGTCGGTTACCACCATTACTTCGACACGTTCGCCAGCTACCCGAACGACAAGCAAGACGATCTTGACGGTGACGAAAACGAATTCGTCTTTGGCGTGGAAGCGGACATCGTCAACGAATTCACCGTTTCCGCAGCTGTCCAGCGTACGCTCTACGGCATCACCGACGAATACATCAACGATCTGAGTTTTGTCACGGATTCCTGGTCGGTCGGCGGCGGTATCGCATTCCGCTTTAACGAAAAGTTCCAGGTCCAAGTCGGCTACATGGAAACGATCTACGAAGAATACAAGAAGAAAGAAGCTTCGGGCATCACCAAAACCTATGACCGCACAAGTCACAACATCGCACTCGGTCTCGACTTCAAAATCTAAAGCTTAATTCTCGATACTTTGATCCGATAATGCGACGAGTTCTTCCGTGAACTCGTCGATTTCTTTTTCCGAGAAAACCACTGGCGCAAGGCTAAAGGTGCGCGTTAAGCTCTGCAAAAGTTGCGAGCGCAAAACGAGCTTTCGATTCAACGAACTTTCCGGAATTTCCTTCAAAGAAGCCTTGTCGTCAAACACGACATACGAATAGCACGGGAGCGAAGGCTTATCGACACCTTCAAACATGCGACGCAAAGATTCCTCATTGCGAACGCTGCGCAAAACAGGATTTTCAAATTTGGATTCTCGGGTCTGGCTTTCCTTCATCGAAGTGGAACTCCAGTACTTCTCATTTTCACCGCCGTAAATCCAACCGGACTTGATCACATTTTCAAACAGGTAAAGCCCCGTCGGATGAATCAACAAGGAATCGATATGCGTCGTATCGTTCAAGCTGTTGCGCAGCAGGTAAACATTGTTCAAAATCTTAAAATATCCGCCGCGGGAAGCCTTCAGCAAAACTTCATCCGTCAAATGCTCCGCATACATGTGCCGCATCTGCGGATCACGCGAAAAGGAATCCAGCACGTTCGTCTCTTCGCGCAGTTTTGCCGCATAATTCCATTCATTTTCGGTAATCTTATTATGGGCAAGCTTGATTTCGCGCACCAGGCGAGGCTTTAAACAGAAAAGGCCCCGATGCCAGACTTCAAACGTGTAAGTTCCATAGGCAAGACCTATCAACGCGCCTTCATCGACACGATCCAGCTGCACTTTACAGCTCAAAAGACGTCCTTGCTCATCGCGCAAGACAACTTCATCCCATCCCCAAATCAAAAAGACGAGGATGACCCCCAATACTGCCAAAATTACGATACCCATCTCACATAAATTAAGGTTTATTTTTCCGATGAAATGTTATATATTACTTTCAGAAACAAAATTCAGTTCAACAACGAACTTTTTTGAGGGTTTTTATGAGTTTTGGGCTCGTCATTCTCATCGCGATCGTCATTATCGTCGTCGCAGTCATCAGCATTTACAATTCTCTCGTCCGTTTGCGCAATAACCGCGAAAACGCCTTCGCCGACATCGATGTGCACTTAAAGCAGCGCCACGACCTGATTCCGCAACTCGTCGAATGCGTCAAAGGCTACGTCAAGCACGAAAGCGAAACCTTAAAGGCGGTGACCGCAGCCCGTGCAGGCGCCCTGACCGCAAACACCGTCGACGAAAAGATCGCCGCCGAAAGCAAGCTCACCTCCGCCTTGAACGGCTTGAAGGTTTCCCTCGAAGCCTACCCGGATCTGAAGGCGAACCAGAACTTTATTCAGCTCCAGGAAGAAATCGCAGACATCGAAAACAAGCTCGCCGCAAGCCGCCGCTTCTTCAATTCCGCCACCAAGGAATACAACAACCAGGTTCAAACCTTCCCGGCAAACCTCTTCGCCAGCGCCTTCGGCTTCCACAAAGAACCGATGTTCGACGTGGGAGAATCCCGCGCTACGCTTGAAGAAGCTCCCAAGGTCCAGTTCTAACCGAACTTTATGGCGAAAGAATACGTTGGGCTGCAAAAGCAGATCACGCGCAACAATCGCAGTTGCGTGCTCATGCTTTTATCTTTTCCGGCAATCGTCCTCGGGTTAATTTATGCGGCATGCTACATCTGGGCGTTCAGCGAACAGTTGAACAGCATGGTCGCCATCCCGTGGAAAGAACACGCGTTTGAATATTTTACCAAGGTCGGTCCGATCGCATTCCTGTGCGTTCTCGCCTGGTTTCTTATCGCGTACTTTTACAACGTATCGATCATCAGCTATTCCACAGGCGCCAGGAGCATTGAACGCAAAGAAAACAAACGCGTTTACAACATCATTGAAAACCTCTGCGTCGCCACGGGCACGAGCATGCCCCTGGTTCAAATCATCGACGTTCCCACGATGAACGCCTATGCGAGCGGCATCAACGAAAGCACTTACACAATCGCTCTCACGCAAGGCATTATCGACAATCTCGATGACGAAGAACTCGAAAGCGTCATCGCCCACGAGCTTTCGCATATTCGCAATAACGACGCCCGCGTCATGATCGTTTCGATTGTCTTTGTCGGCATCTTTTTGTTGCTCGCCCAGCTTTTTTATTACCTGATGCGTTCGGGCATCGCAAGCGCCGGAAGTTCTTCCCGCAAAAGGGGAAAGGGGGCTGGTTCCCTACTACTCCTTTGCTTTGTAATGATGATCCTTTGCTACTTCGCTTACCTGCTCTCGTTCTTCATCCGTTTTGCGGTGAGCCGAAAGCGGGAATATTTAGCGGATGCCGGCAGTGCCGAAATCACGCACAAGCCTTGGGCGCTCGCCAGAGCCTTGCGGAAAATCTCCGGAAATTCCGATATTCCGGGCCTTAAAGACTCCGCCGTCTCGCAACTCTTTATCGACTCATCAGAAGACGAGAGCTTTTTTAGCTTCTTTACCGCCACGCACCCGCCCATTGAAAAGCGAATCGCATTCTTGGAGCAACTCTAACTCTCAAATTTTCTAAATTTGGGGCAATGTTAGACGCCGCACAAAAAGTCATCGAAAAATACGAAGAACTCGAATCGGAACTCGCCTCTCCAGACGTGATTGCCGATCAAGCCAAATACACCAAGCTCCAAAAGCAGTACAAAGGCCTCGAAAAGAGCTGCCTCAAGGCGAAGGAATTCGTCCAGCTTTCGAGCGATCTGCAAGAATGGAAGCAGGTCCTTGCCGGAAACGATCCGGAACTTGCCGAAGCCGCCAAGGAAGAAATTCCGCCTATCGAAAAGCGCCTCGAAGAGCTTGAAAACGAACTTCAGATTTTGATGGTCCCGAAAGAACCTTGGGACTTCCGCAACGCGACTCTCGAAATTCGCGCCGGAACCGGTGGCGACGAATCCGCCCTGTTTGCAGGTGATCTTTTCCGCATGTACCGCGGTTACTGCGATCGCATGGGCTGGAAGATGACCGTGCAGGACGCTTCCGAAGGTACCGTCGGCGGTTACAAGGAAATTCGCGTCTTTATCGAAGGCGACAGCGTCTACGGCACTCTCAAGTTTGAAAGCGGCGTGCACCGCGTGCAGCGCGTTCCGGATACCGAAACGCAGGGCCGCGTTCACACGTCTGCGGCGACCGTCGCCATTCTCCCGGAAGCAGAAGAAGTTGACGTGGAAATTCGCGAAGCCGATATTCACATGGACACGTACCGTTCTTCGGGCGCTGGCGGTCAGTACATCAACAAAACAGACTCCGCCGTTCGACTCACCCACATTCCGACAGGCGTCGTGGTGAGCTGCCAAACGGAACGTTCGCAGTTGCAGAACCGCTTGCACGCCATGGAAATGCTCCGCTCCAAAATCTTGGACGCGGTCATCGCCAAAAAGGAACAGGCCGAAGCCGCAAGCCGTAAGGCTCTCGTCGGTACCGGCGACCGTTCTGCCAAGATTCGCACGTACAACTTCCCGCAAAACCGCGTGACCGATCACCGTGTGAACCTCACCCTTTACAAGCTCGACAACGTGATGACGGGAGACATTCAGGAACTCGTCGACGCCCTGCAGATGGCTCACGCCCAGGAAGTCCTTGGAAAGCTCGCATGAACACCGTCCTTGAAATCTTAAACAAGACGACGACGTTCTTTCAGCACAAAGGCGTTCCCAATCCGCGCCTCGATGCGCAGTACATTCTTGCGCACGGCTTAAAGATGAAGCGCATGGACCTTTACCTGAACTTCGACAAGCCGCTTTCCGAAAGCGAACTCGAAGTTCTGCGTCCGCTCGTCGCACGCCGTGCCAAGCGCGAACCTCTCCAACACATTGTGGGCAGCACCAGCTTCCGCGGACATGAAATCCACTGCGACCGCAGAGCGCTCATTCCGCGTCCCGAAACGGAATCGCTGATCGACTTCTTAAAGGAACGTTTGACCGGTAAAGACAGCTACCGCATCGCCGACATCGGCACAGGCACAGGCGCGATCGCCATTGCCGCCGCCAAGGAAGTCGAAGGCGCAAGCGTTGTCGCCACCGATATTTCCAAAGAAGCGCTGGAACTCGCCAAAGAAAACGCGACAGCAAACGAAGCCGCCGTGGAATTTTTCCAAGGCGACCTTTTGAACGCGCTCCCAGAAGGCGAAAAGTTCGACGCGATTGTCAGCAATCCGCCGTACATTCCCGACGCCGAAAAGGAAAAGCTCCAGCCGGAAGTCCGCGACTACGATCCGTCGCTTGCGCTGTTCGGCGGCCCGGACGGTTTAACGCTCGTCCGCAAGCTTTTGGAACAGTCCAAAGACCATTTGAATCCGGGCGGAATCATCCTTATGGAAATTGGCCCGGAAGCCGACGAAGACAAGATTCTCGAAAAGGAATCCGTGAACTATCCGTGGCTCAAATGGGTCGGCGTTTTGCCGGACTTTTACGACAAGCTTCGCTTTGTCGAATACAAAGCCGTTTAATTCCCATTCTCAATTTTCGTAACCGAACGCGGCGAGCACGTAAGTCTCGTTTTCACCGTGGCGGTAATAACTCAGAAGAGTTTCATCATCCTCTTCCGAAAGCTCGTAGCCTTGCAGCGAAAGCTGGTCGGCAATGCGATGGCGAAAAGATTCAAAGCCGCAAGGCGTATAGCGGGAAAATGCGGCTACAAGGCGATTATCAAAACGAGTGTTCTTTTGTGCAGTTTTCATGCGTACAATTATAGATTCCGTTTTTGACAATTTATGTCAAAAACTTACTCAAAATCGTACATGCTGTTATAGGAGTTTTCGAGCTCTTCGTTTTCTTCGACTTGAATGTCCGGGCCTTTCTTTTTGTTTTCAGCCTCGGCGAGTCCGTCGTAATACTGTTTGGAAAGCTTTTCCACGTAAGCGGTATTTTGGTCCACGCGTTTGCGCAAGCGGGCCAAGGATTCATCGGTAATCGAGGTGCGGGTCTGCAGGCGGTTTTCCGCGTCGCGGCCCCACGGCGTATTGCGATGTTCGTTGCGAAGTTTTTTGAAGGCAAACGCGGCGCTGTCCTTCGTTTCCGGGGTCATTTCCCAAATGATCGCCTTCATGTACAAGGCTTGGATTCCGGCCTGCGTTTCCGGGTAAGCCTGGTAAACGGTATCGTATGCGGTCAAGGCTCGGGCATAAGCGGAGTCCACGGAATCCATCTGATCGAGCGGTACTTCTTTCGCGGCCACCAGCAGGCTTTCTGCAATGAGGAACAGGTCGTGCGCATCGTCTTCCGGAGTCTTCACGGTGACGCGAACGCCCAAGTTGATCTGCGCCTGTTTGGCGTAATCCGTTTTCGGATACTTGGCGATGATTTCCTTGTAAAGCTCTTCCGCTTTGTCTTCATCCTGTTTGAATTCGTCGTAGATAAAGGCTCGGGCATAGGTGGCGCGCATAACGATGGCGGTATCTTCTGAACCTTCAATGATGCGGTCCAGGCGGACTAAAGAACTGTCTAGTTCCGAAAGTTTGAACAAGAAGAGTTCTGCAATCTGGAATTCCGTATCGAAGAATTTCTTTTTCGCATTCGCCGTCGTATCGGAAAGAGAATCCTGGGCGCGGAGGGCGAGCAAGCGCTTTAACGCATCGCGACGTTCCCGAGCGTTTCTGCCCCAACTCGAAACAGGCTTTGCCATAAAGCTCGAATCGTAATAGGCCAAAGCCGGTTCGTAGTCGCGCTTTTCGGTCTGGTAAAATTCGCCAAGGTCAAAGAATCCGCGGGAAGCGTATTCCGTCTTTTCGTATTCCTCGGTCACATAGTGCAAAAGTTTTTCACCGTCCGTCCAGTTCGAAGCCAAAAGCAAGAGTTCCGCGCGGCGCACCTGCAGATCGGGCAAATGCTTTTCGAACTCTTTGTTCTGAATCATCACCTGGTATTCTTCGGCGGCGGGGGCATAGGCTTCGGTCAGCGCCAGGCATTCTGCGGCATGCAGGGCAGCGGAATACTGATCTCCCATCGGCAGTTCCACAATTTCCTTTGCCTTGTAATGTTCGCGCGCCTTCGGATAGTTTTCCGTTTTAAAGTAAAGCGAAGCGAGTCGCATGTGCGCACGTCCGCGCATGTAAGGCGTTCCGTTCGTATCGGCGAGCATCTTTTCGAGAGCGGCAATCGCCTGGTCGGTAAAGTCGCCCTTTTCTTCCAAAAGCGAAAGCAGGTTCAAACCTTCATGGTAGAACGGATGCGAGTCCCCCGCGTCCAAAATCGACTGCAACGCAAAACGGCTAATGTCATATTCGCCATTTTTATAAAGGCAGTAGGCGCGTTCGTATTCCACCTTCGGCATGGAATCGTGATCGGGGAAGTAGCGTTCAAATTCGTCGTACTTGGTAACGGCCTTGCTCCATTCCCCCTTGTGACGGAAAGCTTCGCCAATGAGGAAAACCGCACGGGCCGTTTGACGGTCGTTATCCGGAAAACGTTCCAGCACACGGGAACCTTTTTCGATGACCTTGTCGTACTTTTTCGCCGCTTCGCCGGTCGCCACAAATTCCGAATCGCCCGGGAGCGAATCCGCTTTTGCCTGCTCCAGTTCCACCGCTTCTTCGTAATTGCGGTCGGCGTTAAAAATGTGATTCAAGTATGCGCAGCACGTGCAACCTTCGAGCATCATCGCGATGGCGAAAGTCATCAGGGCAAAAACAAAGGTTCGAGCGCGCAACATAATCACAAACTACAAATATCAATACATCAAAAGGTATTTCGTGTAATCGCAAAGGCGCGTCCCGTCCGGGATTGCATCGCGATTCAGGCGAATCATACGGACTTCAGCCGGTTTCCCCGCAAAACGGGCGAGCATTTCAAAGTTGTCGCGCGTTTCCCAAGTCGCTCCGGTCAAAACCTTGCCGTCGCAGTCCGTTTCGCCCGTTTCCGAGCCGACGCCCGAAAGTCTCGAATTCAACTGCAACAGGTTCGTGTAAATTTCCGGCGTATTCGTCGCCGTCTTGTTCGCCACCACGTTCGAATCGGTGACGATTACGTGTACACCGTAAAAGCGTCCATTTTGATCGAACAGAACCGTGTACTGGTGAAAATACGGAGATTCAAAGAAGGATTCCTGCCACGTGTTCTTGTCGAGCTTGCGGAAGTTCGCCGCGGAATACTTGCGGAAAAATTCCTTCTGCGTCGCGCCATAGCGCACCAGGTAATGTCCCAAAGCGGACTCAAAAGAATGTTCCGTCGTCGGGAGCGTTCTCATGCTGTCGAGGGCACGGCTCAAATCATCGGCCAAAAGGTTCTTTTGGGTTTCGCGGACCGGAGGCGCAGACGAAGCTTCTTGAATGCGACGGGAAATTTCCGGATAGTCCGGATCGCGGGATTGAATTTCCAAGAACTGCGACTTGGCACGGTCAAAATCGCGACCCTTTAAATAAGAACGTCCGAGCGCTTCGCGAAGCGGCAGGTTTTCCGGATACTGATTCACGAGCGGTTCGAGGATTTCGTAAGCGACCTGTGCACGGTCACGCGGCGAAAGGCGCGCCCCGCCGCCCACTCCCGGAGGAGCCTTTTGGCCCAAAGAAAGGAGCGCATCCGTGGCAAGTTTAAAACCCGGGCGGATCGCGAGGACGCGGCGGTAAGTCCCTTCCGCTTCTTCAAAGCGACCCTTGTACTCTTGCAGGTAACCCTGCAAGCAAAGCAGTTCCGCGTTCACCGGGAATTTGGATAGCGCATATTCCACCACGAGTTCGCAACTGTCGAGAACGCCTTCGTCGTGATAGATTTCGGCAAGGCGAGCAAACGCCTTCGGCTCGTTCCCCCGCGAAAGGCTGATTGCTGCACGGGCTTCGATCGCACTTTCCGCATAACGGCCCGCCTTGTACAGCAGGTCCGCGTAAAAGAGGCGCGCATCGGTAAAGACCGGAGCCTTTTCCGTCGCCACGCGGGCAAGTTCCAAAGCGGTCGAAGTGCTGCCCACCTTTTCTGCGGCACGGGCATCCATCAAAAAGGCGACCGAGGATTCCGGATAGCGCCCGCGCAAAGCCTTTTGCATCAGATCGAGCTGGGACTGCCAAATCGGGAGCAGGGAATCTTGGGCGAGCAAAGAATTGACAACGCCCCACTGTGCAAGGAAAGCTTCGGGGTACTGCAAGGCGATCGCTTCATAAACTTCCGCTGCATCGCTGAACTTTCCGCTCTTCTGGAGTTCCGATGCGCGGCGCAGTTCCTGTTGCGTCGAAAGCGGCATTGTTTCAAAGCCTGCCAAAGTATCGGGCATATCGCCCACGGCAAGCTGTGTTCCGCCGGGGAGTCCAAACGGAATATTCGGGACTTCCTGGTGGCGAGGACCGATTTTTAAATAGATGTTATAAGCGAATAAAGCGATAAACGCTCCGCCGAGGAGCGTAAGGAAAAAGACGGCGGCTTGACGCGCCTTCGCTTTGGAAATGGCCATTAGTTTTCCAAGAAATCACTCAGGCGATCGCGCTTCTCTTTGTTCTTCTGCAATTTGCGGAGAGTCTTGTTCTTGATCTGACGAACACGTTCGCGGCTGAGCTTGAGGTCTTCACCGATATCCTTCAAAGTCGTATCTTCCACGGCGTCAAGACCGTAGAACATGCGGAGGATTTCTTCTTCGCGGTGCGGCAGGGACTTGAGGGTTTCTTCGATCAGAGCCTTGCGCTCCTTCTTTTCCATCTCGTCTTCCTGGTTGCCTTCCGTTCCGAGAACGTCCATGAGGGAGCTCACGGAATCGCCCGATGCACCGTCGTCGTTGATCGGAGCGTCGAGGGAAATGTCCACGATCTTTTCCATCACTTCAACGATGTCCTGTTCGGAGTCTGCGAATTCCGGCATCGCCATGGTGCGTTCGTAGTCACCGCCGTTCTGCACGAGAGCGCGTTTGAAGCGGTTCACCAGGGTGAGCTTGTTAGGCGGAATGCGGACTGCACCAACCTGTTCAAAGAGAGCCTTCTGGATCGACTGGCGAATCCACCAGACTGCATAGCTGATAAATTTCACGTCCTTGGAGCTGTCAAAGCGCTTTGCCGCCTTGAAAAGGCCCAAGTTACCTTCGTTGATCAAATCCAAGAGAGAAAGTCCGCGTCCCTGATACTTACGGGCGACGCTGACCACAAAGCGCAGGTTACCACGAATCAAATGCTGCAACGCGGACTGTCGAATTTCTTCCGTTTCCCCGTTCTTGATAATCGTGATAAGCGCGGTCTCTTCTTCCGGCTTCAGAGTCGGATATCGATTTAGGTCACGAAAATATAACGATTCATTAAAATCACTCATACAGAGACAACCTACGCCAAGTTTATTTTACTTACTTTCCAAAATATGGCTTTTTATGCCTTATCCGTCAAACGCTTTAAGAGATCATAAGGGTATATGCCCGTGCGATGGCCATCGCTCCAGAGGATGCCGACCGCATAGCGTCCAATCGACTGGATACTCTCGATCGAGATATCTTCCGGCACGGTCTTCGGGTCAAGCAGGTGCTCCCCCGTATTTTCATCTACGCAGAGCGCGCAAGGGCAAGCGAGTCGAAGTTCGCGCAGCTTAAAGACCGACCGCGTCCCATCGTCCCATTCAAATCCGAGTTCATTGTTCTTTGTGCGAAAGAGCTTCAACGGCTGAATCATTAGGCTTCCTCCAGAGGAATTTCGTCCCAACGGAAGTTGAAATTGTGCAAAACGTTGCCGGAATGCTCCAACTGGGCGATTGCACAGATCGTTTTTTCGGCGATATCGGCAAAGGCTCTACCGCTTTCGCTGTTCGGGTAACGGAGCACAGCCGGCGTACCCAAGTCGCCGCAGTCGGCAACAGACGGTTCAAGAGGGACCTTGCCAAGCATCGGCACACCGAGAGCCTTGGAAATGCGTTCGCCGCCGCCCGAACGGAAGATGTTGTGATGTTTACCGCAACCGTCGCAAATGAAGTAGCTCATGTTTTCAATGATACCGACCGACGGCACACCGACGCTGTCGAACATCGCAAGGCCCTTGCGGCAGTCCGCAAGCGCCACTTCCTGCGGAGTCGTCACCACGACCGCACAGGTGAGCGGGCACTGCTGCGTGAGCGTCAGCTGAATGTCGCCCGTTCCAGGAGGAAAGTCGATCAACAAGTAGTCCAGTTCGCCCCAGCGCACGCGGTGCACAAAGTTCTGGATCATCTGGCTCGCCATCGGACCACGCCAAATAGTCGCCTTGTCCGATTCCGCAAACATTGCCATGGAAACCAAGGAGATGCCACCCTTGACTTCAACCGGGGCAAGCGTCTTATCGGGGAAAACTTCCGGAGCGGAATCCACCCCGAACATGATGTTCATCGACGGGCCGTAAATATCGGCATCGAGAACGCCCACACGAGCGCCCGCGAGACTCAAAGCCATCGCGAGGTTCGCCGTAACTGTTGACTTGCCGACGCCACCCTTACCGCTTGCCACGCCAACGATGCGCTTTACGCCCTTCAAAAGTTCATTGTCAAAATTCTGGGCCGGAGAGGTTTCTACACGGCCATTCTTCGCCGTCAAATTCACCACCGCCGAACGAGCGCCCAAATGCATCAAAATGCTTTCGCACTGATTCTTAAAGCGGTCGCGGATCGGGCACGCCGGAGTGGTCAGCACCAAGTCCAGCGAAACGTCGCCCTCGGAAGAAATTTGAATATTCTTCACAAAGCCCAGTTCCACGATATTCTTGTGCAAATCGGGATCTTGGACGTTCGATAAAGCTCTGAGGATTTGTTCTTCAGTTATCACAGGCACCTCTTGTGAGCCTTAAAGATACTAAATTTTCAAGCATGATTCCTTCGATTCTTTGCGTTGGCGTCGGCAGTTTCTTCGGCGGAATCTGCCGCTTTTTATGCAGCCGTTTTTTAAACGCCTACGCGCCGGGATTTTTTCCGCTCGGCACCTTTGTCGTCAATATTCTGGGATGTTTTTTAATCGGGCTTTTTTACGGTCTTTCGGACCACGTTTTAAGCCCGAATGTGCGCCTGCTTTTGACCGTCGGATTCTGCGGCGGATTCACCACCTTTTCGACGTTTGCGAATGAAGGCTTGAACTTTATCAAGTCGGGAAGCATTTTGCAGTTTGCCCTGTATGCGGCGCTGAGCGTTTTTGTCGGCGTCATCGCGGTGTACGTGGGCAATATGGTGACACGTCTTTTTTAAAGAGCGTTTTCCATAGAGAATTTAGGCATGCGCAGAATGTGCGTCATGCAAGGCGGCCATTCTTCTTCGTAATGCGTCACGAGGATGATGGTCGTTTCTTTAGAAAGGAACTGCAACAGGTCAAAAAGCTTTTCGCGGAATCCCACGTCCATGCCCTGAGTCGGTTCGTCAAGAATCAAAACCTTGGGCGGGCGAATTGCGGCGCGGGCAATCAAAATCAAGCGGCGTTCCGTTGCAGAAAGATCCTGGAACGGGCGGAAAACATCGGCAAAGCCAAATTCTTTGAGCCAGCGGATCGCCTTAGCCCTTTCTTCCCAAGAAGGAGGCTCAAAAAGGCCGAGGCCCGTCGTAAAGCCCGTGCAAAGGACTTCTTCCAAGTTCAACTTTTCACGGTACTGCGTCGCGAGTTCCGGAGAAAAGAATCCGATTTGTGCCTTGTGTTCCCAAACGTTCAAACCTTGGCCCGGCTTCTTTCCAAAAAGCGTAATGTCGTTGGAATAGATCTGCGGATGGTCTGCGGAAAGGAGCGCGAGCAACGTACTTTTTCCGGCGCCGTTCGGGCCCATGACCACCCAGTGTTCACCCTTTTTCACTTGCCACGTCAGATTGTTGATAATCTTTGTGGAACCGTAATGCACGTTCACCTGCTGCAAATCGAAGAGCGTTTCGCCGACGCTTTCCGGATAGTGCAAAACTTGAGTTTCGTAATGGGTGAGGTAAGGCTTTTTTTCTTCGGGCGGGAGCGCTTCGGGAAGTTTTCCCTCGAATTCTCGGAATTCCCCGTTCTCGTAAACAAAAGCGGGAATCTGGGGAAGGAGCTCTTCTTTGCGCTGCATGCTGATGGCAAGCTTCACATCTTTTTCGGCCAGCTTCAAAATACCGCGAGCAAGATGGTTCCGAAATTCCGGATCGAGACCGCCATACGGATCGTCCAAAAGAATGTAGTCCGGAGATTCCATCCAAAGGCGCGCCAAAAGAATGCGGCGCAGTTCCCCGTTCGAAAGGCTCAAAAGCTTGACCTTGAGCACCGATTCCGGCAGGTTCGCCATGGCGAGAGCCTCGTCGAGTTTTCCCGGATTCGTCGGCGGGAACGGATTATCTTCGACGTAATGCTCCGTATGCAAAAAGAATTTCGGCTTCAAAAGCAGATCGCGCACACGCGGGGCGTCTTCATCGCGTAAACTGATAAAACGTTGCTGCCAGAACGGAGCCAAGGCGCGCTGAATGCGGCGCTGAAGTTCGGTGGAAGACAAAGCGACGTTCGGATGATTTTCTGCAAACTCACGCAGCAAGCGGGACTTTCCGCTGCCCACCGGGCCGATCATCTGAATTTTTGAATAATTCTCAAAGAGCGATTCCAACGTTTTATACGGCATGGCTCTAAGATAGCTTTTTTGTATCTTTTGAACGTTATGAAACGCTTTTTCTTTTTAGTTCTGTTAGGTGCTGTTTTGGCGCAGGCGCGCATGAGTCTGGACTACAGCACCGACCGCATCGAAGCGGGCAACAATTTTGAAATTCGTTTGAACGTTCCCCTCCGCGAACTCGCGGAACCGCGAGGCATTCCCCGCTTTACGGCGCAGAATGATTTTACCTTCCGCGGATTGGATTCTACAGACACCCGCGTCGAAGACTTTTTCGGCAGAGGCTATGCGGTGCGTCAATACAGCTTTAAGCTGACCGCGCCCAAGAAAACAGGTCGCCGCATTGCGGGCATCATCACCTGGAAAATCCAGGACGAGGAATATGAAATTTCGCGCCCGACCGTGGACGTGCAAAAATCCTATGATGACGCCGCCGTGAGCGTTTCACTTTCTCCGAACAAAAGGACCGTTTACGAAGGCGAACAGCTTTCTGTTACCCTTTCTATTCACACGTTTGAACATTTCCAAGGGAATCTCACCGCCACAAGCATGGATCTTGGAAACGACTTCATCGCGCACCGTTCCGATCTTTCGGAATTGAAGCTTACCCCGATTCCAGACGCTCCGCGAGAAACCAAGGGCAGTGCCAAATTCGCCTGGATTTCCCCCGTCAAAACAGGACAGGTTTCCATTCCACCGTTCCACTTTAAATACATGAAGGTCGGAAAGCCGAAAGTAGTCGAAAAGAATCAGTCTCACGGCGGATTCTCCATGAGCTTCAAGAGCATCCAGCAGGAACCGGAAGAAGCCGAAGCCAAAACCGCTCCGCTGAACATTATGGTTCTCCCGCTGCCAGCGCAAAACAAGCCCAAAGACTTCACCGGCATGGTCGGCAATTACAGCTTCAAGGCTTCCTTCGACAAGGATTCTTTGACCCTCGGCGACGCGCTCACGCTCTCCATTCAAATTTCGGGCGACGGCAAACCGGGAACGATTACCGACCCGAAACTCCCCGACTTCTCGGACTTCCGTTCCGTCCCACCGGAAAGCGAAATCAAAAAGAAAGTCTCCGGCGGAAAAGTCGTCACCACCAAAAACATTCGCATTTTCCTTTACCCCAAAAAGAAGGGCGAATTCGAAATTCCTGCCATTTCTTACAACTGGTTCAATCCTGCTAAAAAGAAGTACGAAACCAAAACCGAAGGCCCGTGGAAAATCACCGTGGAAAAGGGCGAAGGCTCTGCAGCCGCCTACACCCCGAGCACGCCGACTTACACGCCTGCCGCCAAGGAAGAAATCGAAGACCTGGGCCGCGACATTCGCTACATGCACACCATTCACGAAGTCGCCCCGCAAGAAGCTCCGCTGTACAAGTTGTCGCTCTTCTGGGTTCTTCTGTTGATTCCGATTCCGCTGTACGCTCTTTTCTGCGCATTCATCCGTTCGCACCGTAAGAATTCGAGCAATGCGGCTCTGGTGCGCAAGGCAAAGGCGAAGAAGAATTTAAAGCAGTACACGTCCGCAGCCAAAGCGGCCCTGCAAAAGGATGACGGCAAAGCCTTCTACGCAGCCCTTGAAAACGGCCTCGTCGGCTACCTTTCAGATCTTTCGAACCGTGAATTCCGCGGCATGACCAAGGACCTTGTGAAGCAGAATTTGACAGAACTCGGCGTTGCCGAAGAGAACATTCAAAAGGTTTTGAAGTGGCAAGAAGACTGCGCCTTTGCAAGATTTGCCCCGGTCACCGCTTCTGCAGAAGAACGTTCCAAGGCGCTCCTCGAATTCGAAGCCCTTTGCGACGCACTGGAGGTTTTGAAATGAAAAAGCTTCTTTTGATTTTTGCCCTTTTGACGTCTTCCCTTTTTGCAGAAAGCTGCAAAACGCTCTTTACAGGCGCCGCCGCATACAAGGCAGGCGACTTTACCTCGGCGGCAGAAGCTTGGCAGAACTGCGTCGACAACGGCTACCAGAACGGCGACCTTTATTATAATCTGGGCAACGCTTATTTCCGCGAAAACCGCCTGGGGCTCGCCATTCTGAATTATGAAAAGGCGCTCCGTTTTGATCCGACGAATGACGATTACGAATACAATCTCAAATTCGCCCGCAGCATGACCAAGGATAAAGTCGAAGAATCCGAAGACATGGAAAATCCGATTCTGAACTTTGCCTTTGAAGCGCACCACTTCCTTTCGGAAAAAGAACAGTTCATCGCAATCCTGATTCTTGTCTGGGTTATCTTCTTCCTTTGCGTGGCACGTGTGCTTTCTGCAAATTCCAAAGTAAAAACCGCCCTTGCCGCAAGCGTTTTCCCCGTCGCCTTGATCCTTGGCATTTTAGCCTGCAGCGTCGGCTACAAGGTTTACAAAGACAACACGTATTCCTTGGGCGTCGTGATTGCAGAAAGTGCCGACATCACCAGCGGCCCGAGCGATAAGGACCAAACCTTGAACATGCTTTCCGAAGGCACCGAAATCGAAGTGCTGAGCGTGAAAGACGGCTGGGTCCACGTTCGCCTCGGTGAAAAAATAAACGGCTTCGCCAAGATTAGCGAAGTCGGTATTGTGAAATAAAAAAGCTCTTACTTTTTCTTTTTACGCGGGCCCGGCATAAACGGGCTTACGGCTTCGCCTGAACTTTGAGCCGCGACCGCAGCGGATTCCTGGCGAACCACCACGGAATCGCCTTCCGCAAGGCCAGCGAGAATCTGCACGTTCACGCCATCGTTGATGCCCGTTTTCACCGGGCGGAAAGCGACCTTGCCGTTCACATTTATCCAAACGCCTTTACCCACAAGCTTCGGCGTCGAAGAAGAACTTTTTTTGGGAGCGCCGCCGCCCATCGGGCCGCCCTGCATTCCCGGCGGAGGTCCAAAGCCGTCATCGTCCGAGGAATCCTTTTTTGCAGACTTTTGCGGACGCGGCATTTCACGCGGATCCATCATCGGGGTTCCCGCGGCCGGTGTGAACTTGATCGCGGTCACCGGAACGCTTAAAGCGTTTTCCACTTCTTCCGTTACAATCGTGCAGGTGGCCGTCATGCCCGGCAAAAGTTTTAAGTCCGGATTTTCCGCCGAGATCACCACCGTATAAGTTACCACGTTCGAAGTCACCGTCGGATTCAAACGGACCGATTCGACCTTACCGCTGAACGATTCATCTTGAAAGGCGTCCACGGTAAACGTCACCTTCTGACCGGCCTTCACCTGTCCAATGTCCGCTTCGTCCACGTCCGCCATCACGCGCATCTTAGAAAGGTCCTTCGCCAGCACAAAGAGCGTCGGAGCGCTCATCGAAGCGGCGACAGTCTGGCCCACGTCCACGGAACGTTCAAGAACAACGCCGTCAATCGGGCTTTTGATGATGCAGTAGCTCAGGTTCAGCTTTGCCTGTTGCACTTCACTCTTGCGAGATTCCCAAGAGAACTTTGCCGAGTTCATTTCGTATTCTGCATTTTCCAAATCCACGGCGCTTGCACTGTTCGACTCGGCGAGCTTTTTCGTGCGATTGTACACAGAAAGCTTGTGTTCGTAATCGATCTTTGCACTGGATTCCGCAATCTGCGCCTGGTACAGCGTGGACTGCAACTTGGAACGGTCGAGTTCCGCAATCACCTGGCCTTTTTTCACTTTGGAATTAAAGTCCACGTAGATCTTGCTGATGTCGCCCGAAACCTGCGTACCCACGCTCACCGTATCCATCGGCGAAATCGTACCCGTCGAAGAAATCGTCGTCTGGATCGTTGCAAGCTTGACCTTTTCGCTCACCATCACCCCGACGCTTTCCGCTTCGGTGGCAAAGAAGAATTTGTGAACGGCAAAAACGATCGCGCCCAAAATCACAAGAGCGATCAGAACTTTCAAAAACTTTTTCATTGGAACCTCCCCATGTAAAGGTCCAGCAGATTCCGAGCGAGAATGCTCGTGTACTTCGCCTGGGTCAGTGTATTTTTGGCACTTTGCAAATTGTTCTTCTGTTGCAAGAAATCCGTCGAAGAAATCGCGCCGGCGGCTCGCTGTTCTTCTGCAACATGGTAAGCTTCCGTCGCACTTTCAAGCCCGGCGATTGCGGCGAGCCAGCTCGCGTCGGCGCTTTCCGCCTGCATATAGAGCTTTTCCAAATTGTTTTCCAAAGTTTTTCCCGTTTCCCGTTGGGAAACCTTTGCCCGTTCACTTTCCACTTGCGCCGAAAGCACCTTCGCCGTCGTCGTTCCGCCGTCAATAATCGGAATGTTGATGCCAAGCGTCACGCTGTGCGTATAACCGTTTTTCATTTGACGCGCGTAACGGTCCGATTCCCAAGCTTGGAATCCCGTCGAAGCTTCCGCCCCGAGCGTCACCGAAATCGAACTGTTCTTGCCCGCCAGTTCCACGTCTTTTGCAGCCGCCTGAACCTTTAAGCTATCCGAAATGAATCCCGGATAATGCGCTTTTGTTTCTGAAAGCACCACGTCAAAAGTGGGAAGCTCGCCCATGTCCGAAGGCTTCTCGTAATTCGCCTCGGGAGCGACAATCTTTAACGAATCCGAACGGGAAAGTTCAAGCACCTGACGGAGAGTCGTCTTTGCCGAACGTTCCGCCTGCGCCGCCGAAATTTGCTTGACCTTTGCACTTGCGGCGTCGCTCTTCACCAGCGCGAGATCGCTCCGCGTAATGGAGCCTGCGTCATACAAACGTTCGTGATAGCTCACCAAGGAATCCGAAAGCACGAGCGCGGAATCCGCGGTTTCCAAATCTTCTTTTGCGGCGAGCAGGTTCACAAAAGCGTTCATCGCGCTTTCCTGCACATTCAACGCGGCAAGTTCTGTACTGTACTTGCTCGCTTCAAGTGAAAGCTGTTTGCTTTCCACATTGATGCTCGTGGAGCCGCCATCCCAGATCGTGTACGATCCGGAAAGTCCCATGCTAAAACGGTAATGATCCTGGGACTGCCCATCGAAAGGCGTATCGTAAAGCGTGTTCCTAACATACGCAGAAACCGTTGGACGCCCCGAAGCCTCCGACGATTTCAAAGAAGCCTCGGAAGCCCGTTCCGAAAGCCTCGCCGTTTCCATGTCAAGGCTCTGTTCACGGGCAAGCTTCACGCAATCTTCCAAAGAAAGCGTTCGCTCCGCAAAGGCTGCGCCCGTTAAAACGGCGCACAAAAAAAGCATCTCGTATCGTAAGTTCACAATACTGAGATGCTTAAACGGAACCATTCGTTGCATGAATTCCAAAATCACTGAGGATTTTTTTCGACAGGTTCGAGAGTTTCTTCCGGATCCACCGATTCCAAGGTTTTCATCACTTCAATTTCTTGCTTTCGACGGCGGAACTTGCGAAGCTCGTCGCGGTCAAGAGTATCCTTTAAGCGGAAGACGCCGTAAGTGCTCAAGCCTCCGAACACCGGAAGGAAGAACGGGAAAAGGCTTTCCGAAAGTTTCGAATCCTTGCGAATGCCCAAAATGGCAAACAGCGGCGCCAGCGCAAGACCGCAGCGCGTACCGATACGGCCAAAGTAACGGTTGCGACGTTCACGACCGCGAATGCCTTCGGCAGGCTGCAACGCGTCGAGCGTAAAGTGCGCAATCATAAACGAACCGATCGAAGCCGAAGCCCCGCTCAGCAGAATGCGCGCCCACATCGGCATCTTGCGAGTCAGCTTCGAAATGCCAAGGGCGTGAATCAAAAATCCGATAGTCGCAAAACCGATCAGAATACGCGTGACCGCCGGGCTCTTGAACGTATCGTCAATGCACCAGTTCACAAAATGCTCGCAGTTATTGCTGTATAAATAATAGGAGCGTTCATACAGGCGCTTCTTGGCGCGTTCCACCACCGCTTCACCCGTGAACTTCGCATGCGGATGTTCAATCACGCGAAAACCGTGGCCGTCGCAAAAGCGCTTGATCGAAGTCTTGACAATGCAACCGTAGCGAATCAGCCCCGGAAGGCGCACAATGTCTTTGCGCGTGAGCGTGCGGGCCATTCCCGAATAGTGGACGACTCGGCCATTTCCAATGTAAATGCCGTGGTGGTTAAACCCCGTCCGCGGGGAAAGCAAGTGCGAACCGACTGGCGGTTCAGGGATCTTGGATTCGTCTATCGTATTGCTCATATATTCAATATATAAGAAAAAAGAGACCCGGTGCGAACATCGGATCTCTTAAAGTGGACGATACTGGATTTGAACCAGTGACCTCTGCCGTGTGAAAGCAGCGCTCTAAACCAACTGAGCTAATCGTCCGAAGCACCGCAAAAATATAAAAGCCTTGACTTTGCGTCAAGGCTCTAATCTCTTTTAGATTGATTTTTACAGATACTTGTCTTCGGCCTTGCCCAAGATATCGAGGAAATCGACCTGATTCTTGGAGTCGATCAAGTCCTTGCGGACTTCCGCGTTGGCAAGGATACGGCTCACCGAGGACAAAGCCTTGAGGTGCGGACCGACCGTATTGCCCGGGCTCACGATCAAAATGAGCAAATGAACCGGTTCATTGTCCATGGCTTCGAAATCGATGCCGTTTTCCACTGTTGCAGCCACCATGCACATACGATCCACATAGTCGATCTTTGCGTGCGGCACTGCCAATCCACAACCGATACCCGTAGAGCGAGTCTGTTCACGCTTCCAGACAGCATCAAAGATTTCGTCGCGATGTTCGAGCTTGTAAGAAGCGCAAAGCGTATCCACGAGTTCGTTCAGGATTTCTTCCTTGGTCGAACCCTTGGCATTGATGATCACGCTGTTGTCAGCAAATCGTTCAGAAAGACGCATAATTTTATTGTTTCCTCTTTATTTCTAAAAAGTTTAGTAAAAAATAGCCAGTTGGGTATATTTGTGAGCGAAAAAGCACTTTTCCTTTAAACTTTGGCTTTTTTGGCTAAATTCGGCTATTTTTTACAAATTTCAGCGATTTTTTGCAAGCATTTTGTACTGATTCAGGGCGTCTTCGACCGAAAGTTGCCCCGGAGCGACCGCTTTACCGATGGAACAGTAGGTGATGTTCGCCCCAAAAAGCAAACTTTTCACGCGGGACTCCTGTCCGGAGGCTCCCATGGCAAAGAGCGAGAACAGTTCAAAGTTCTTCGATTCCTGCTCGATCAGCGGGTAAATGCAGTCGAAATCGCCTTCGGCGGTACTCATGCAGGCAGTCTTGTAACCGTTTGCACCGGCCGCCTTCGCCTGTTCGATCCAAACCTGGAATTCAGCAACCGTCGGCACCTTCAAAAAGTCGTGATGCGAAACGAGGAACTTTGTTCCGGTCGACTTCAAGGCGGCCTGGACCTTGGGAAGCAAAGTTCCGAGTTCTTCGATTTCGATGTCCACCACGTTCGGACGGTCGCCTGTCGAAAGGATCGCGTTAAAGTAGCGGGCGCGGTCTTGGGAGCGAGCATCTGGGAACATTCCCCCGTCGCGCTTTAAGCGGATCGTGCCGATTTGGAAGGCTTTGGGGTAAAGGCTGCGGACACGTTTTGAAAGAGCGACGAGGTCTTCTTCCGAAGCCCCGCAGTCCAAGAAAAGATCATAGCGGATTTCGAGCGCCGTGCAGAGGGCCGCCGATTTCGCAAGCTCACCCTGCGGGTTCTGTTCCACAGCCGAAAGCGTTTCAGGATCGATAATGCCAGCAAAGAGTTGCATATACAGAAGATAGAAAAAGAGCTATCTTTTCGCACAAACAAACGATTTCCATGCCCTGAAAAGCCGAGGTCAAGCGAAAGCAAGACCTTCGAGAGAATCCCGTGAGAATCGGGAACGGTCCCGCCGCTGTATGGGAGGACGAAACCGGCAATAAACCAATGTGCAGAAATGCATGTGAAGGAGCCGGCGTAGAACGATCCCCGAGCCAGAAGAACTGTGGAAACGAACAGATGCGAGAGACATCCGATGAACGCAGTCCAAGCGCGCCTTTTTGCGTGTGTCCTGATTTCGACAGCACTTGGCATTCCAAGCGTTTTTGCTGCCGACAGCGCAAGCGTTCAAAATCTCGGCACCTCTGAAATTTTAAGCGGAGCCAAAGAAGCTCCCTTTACCGAAAGTCCGGACTTTGTATCGATCGATTCCAAGGCGTGGGAAGGCAAAAACCTTTCTGCGGGGGAACTCCTTTCAAAGGAAGCGGGCATTCAGCTGCAAAAGCTCGGCGGCATGGGAAGCTTTGAAACGGTCTCGGTGCGCGGTGCTTCCGCCAAGACGGTTCTAATCTGCATCGACGGGATTCCGTTGCAAGACGCGGGCGGCGGAGCGGTTTCGCTCGGCGGCATGGACTTGAACCAATTCGAGCGCGTCGAGATTTACAAGAATTATGCGCCTGCCAAATTCGGCGGAAACGCGATCGGCGGCGTTATCAACTTTGTGTCCAAGCCCGAAGCTTCGAACCGCAACCGTTTGCTCGCAAGCTACGGCAGTCACAACAGCTACGAACTTTCGTACGCGCTCACGCACAAGTTGAGCGACCGCTTCAAGCTTTCGAGCCAAGCCGGGTTCCGCCACAGCGATAACGACTACGAATATTTGGACCGCAACGACACCAAGTACAACACGGAAGACGACACGGTTCGCACGCGTCAGAACGCCGAGTATTCGCAATTCTCCGGCACACATTCGTTGCGCTACATGCACAGCGGATATTCCTTTTCGAATTTGATTGTGACGCATTCGAACGAATGGGGCGGAAATCCGGGCAAGGAAAGCAACCAGACTTACGTCGCCGGTTTTGAAAATTCCCTGTTGCAGGCGAAGTACCTTTGGGAATCCCCGTACACGGACGACTGGAGACTTGAAGCGGGAACTGCGGGCAAAATCGAAAAGGCCGTTTCGCATTCGTATTTTCCACTGGACCGCTTGGGTTACACTTACAACGCCTACATGGAATACGGCGCCATCGCGTACACGGCTCGCCCGGAACTGCGACTGCTCTTTGAGCCGCTGCACTGTCCGTACAAAATTCACGGCGGCGTGCATTTGACGGGCGACTTTGAACGCGTGGAAAATCGCGACAACAATCAGATCGCTTCGCGGTACGACTGGCACCTGGAAAAGGCACAAGGCGATCTTGCCGCGGAATTCGGGATTTCTCCGAACAGTCTTTTGGCGTTTGACCTGAACCTTTCGGGACGCGGCGATTACATTCACAAGTCTCGGGGCGTTCTTTTTAACGCGGTGAACCGTGACACGCTTCCGAGTGCGCGGAGAAAACATCTGTATTGGGCAGCGAGAAGTGCGGCGCGTTTAGGGAAAGAGGAATGGCCGGTGCAAGGCTTTGCCTCTGTCGCCCGTTACTTTAGAGCGCCGCAGATGCTTGAACTTTACGGTGTGTACCAGAACGTTCTTTCGAATCCGGATTTGAAAGCGGAAACCGGTTTGAACTGGGAAGCGGGACTTCGTTTTGCAGAAAGCCGTTTTAAGAACTCCCTCCAGGTTCTGTACTTTGAAACGCGTTCCAAGGACGGCATTACCTGGGTCACGAGCGGAAGCCTTGTCAAGCCTTTGAATGTGGATGAAACTCTCACCCGCGGCGTTGAATTTGAATGGAGCAATCGGACATTCCGATTCTTGGATTTGAGCCTGAAAGGAACCGTGCAAAATCCGCGAGACCTTTCCAGTGCAAAGTATTATAACGACAAGTATCTGCCGAACGAACCTGTTTTCAGCGAACATTTGATTTGCACGTGGCACCTACCGTTCCAAATCGATTTGACCGGGGAAATGCATTACCGCAGTAAAACCTACTGCGACCGCGCGAACAAGGAACGCGTCGACAGCGAAACCCTTTTGCATGCGAGCATTTCCAAAACCTTTGAAACCAAGACGCGCGTGACTTTGGCGGTAAGCAACATCACCGATGAAGATCACCAGAACATTTACGATTCTTACCCGAAGCCCGGGCGAGAATACAAGGCAACCCTCATTCAAGATTTTTAACACCCTATAGGAGAAAACAATGAACGTAACAAAGAAAAAAATCCTGACAATGTTTGCTGCAACCGCAGCATCCTTTGCCCTCATCGGTTGCGGAAGCTCCAGCTCTTCCGCAGACTACGAAGACGAAAGTTCGAGCAGCGTCGAAGAAAGCTCCGACTCTGCCGAAAGTTCGAGCAGCGCCGCGGAAAAGAGTTCCGCAAGCAAGAGCTCTGACAGCAAGGAAAAGTCCAGCAGCTCCGCAGCCGAAAGCTCGAGCAGCGCAGCAGAATCCAGCAGCTCCGAAGAAAGCTCCAGCTCGGAAGAAGTCGTCGCTTACGACAACAGCGTCATCGTTCACTTCTCCACCGATTACACGAGCGGCATGCTCACCTATGGCAACGTCAGCGAAGACACGCTCGATGATGCCGGCATTGATCTCGGCACAGACGCATTCCTTTTTGCAAACGGCAAGTACGTTTACGCTCTCACCCCGAGCAACGTGACCTTGATCGATGCAAGCAAACTTTCGGAAGGTTCCAGTGCAATCGTCAAGCAGGCAAGCATCGGCGATTACGCTTATCCGTATGAAATCGCCTTTACCGATGCAGAAACCGGCTGGATCGTTTTGAACGGTCGTTCTACGATTCTCAAGGTGAACGCAACCTCTCTCGCCATTTTGGACTCCATCGACGTTTCTGCCTTTGCAGCAGAAGGCGCAACCACCGCTAGCGGCGTTTCCATCAAGGTTGTCGATGGCAAGCTCGCTGTTTTGCTCGGCCGTTTGAACAACTACGCTCCGGAAAAGCCGGCTCTTCTCGCTCTTTATGACGCAGAAAGCGGTGAACTCCAGGATACCATCTGCTTGAAGGGTTACAACCCGGCCAACATGAAGACGAACGACGGCAAGCTCGTCGTTTTGACCCAAGGCGCTTACGATGCAGACTTTAACCTGCCGGGCGATGACACCCGCGGCATCGAAATCGTCGACCTTGAAAAGAAGTCGAGTGAATTCGTGGTAACCGGCAAAGACCTGGGCGCAGGTTCGAATAAGCTCGCTCTGGACACCGTGAACAACATCGCTTACGTCAATATCTACAACTCCTACGGTGACGCTCCGATTGCCGCAGTCGATCTGACAAAGAAGAGCTCTGTCAAGTCTACGGAAATTGTGGATGCCGAAGGCGGCTTTGTGTTCGACGCTGTGAGCGGCAAGCTCTATGCTGGCGACCGTGCCTACGGCGCAGCAGCTCTCTATGCTTATGACGGCACGGATTTCACCAAGATCGTGGAACCGGAAGACGTTCTCCCGTCTTACAGCATTACAGTTGCCAACTGGTAATTTGATAAAATACTGCTCCTGCAAAAAGCAAAAAGAAAGTCGAACCTTCGGGTTCGACTTTCTTTTTTGAATTCACAGGGTTAAATATTTTCCCACTTGTCTGTTTGCGCCGACTTGGCCGCGGCCTGCATCATGGCGAGCCCTTCGAGAGAAGTCTTGATGCCGCAAACATATTTACTTTGGAAAATTCCCGTTTTTTGGAACTGCGAAAGGCAATCCGCAATGTCTTCGTAATAGTTTGCAAAGGCTTCAATGAATCCAGCCGGATGCCCCGCCTTAAAACGGTTGTAACGCGGCTGATTTGCAATTTTCACTTCACCCGTGCGATCTCGCAAACTCACATGTCCGCGCAAGTCACAGGTTTTGAGTGTTTCCGGTTCAAGCTGGAACCATTCCGCACTGCCCTCGCTGCCGTAAACGCGGATGCGCAAACCGTTGCGGTTTCCAAGAGCTGTTTTGCTGAACCAAATCTGAGCGCGAACATTGTTCGTGTACTTGGCAAGTGCGCCGACGTTATCCACGATCTGCGGAAAAAGTCCAAACGTCGACTGGTCTGCCACAATGCGCACAGGACGTTCGCCCGTTAAAAAGTAAACCATGTTGTGCAAATGGCTGCCGAGGTCCAAAGAGATTTTCGGAATGACCGTATCCTTTAAGCGCCACGCCTGCGGTTTGGGAGGTTCACCTTGAACGCCCAAACGCATAAAGCCTTCCTGCGGCATTTCGACTTGCACCTGCTGAATTTTACCGAGCTTACCGTCTTCAATGAACTGCTTGAGTTCTCGGACCATCGGATAGCCCGTGTAATTGTACGTGGTGCAAAAGAAGCCTTTGGTCTCGGCAACTACTTTCGCAATTTCTTCGCCTTCTTGAACGCTCGTCGCCAAGGATTTTTCGCTGACCACGTTAAAGCCTGCGCGCAAAGCATCGATGATAATGTCTTTATGAAAATCCGTCGGAGCAAGAACGATAACCGCGTCAAGTTTTCCCTTTTCCGCCGCTAAAAGATCTTTATAATTCGCATAGGTACGCTCCGGAGAAACGCCCCAAGCCTCTGCCGTTTCACGGTTCACCGCATCATGCGTACTGAATGCGCCGGCGACAAGTTTAAAAAAACCATCCATTTGGCTCGCCGCGCGATGCACTTCGCCAATTGCAGAATTGATTCCACCACCGATAAAAGCAATCTTGAACATGAAGCTAATATACATTCAAATTGTAATTTCAATTCTCAATTAACAATTATCAATTACGCGGAAGAAAGGGTTTACTGTAGAACGAGCGGTTTGCCGTAGAAGCCACATTCAGAATTCACTGTTAATTGATAATTGTTAATTGTCCCTTTCCGTTTGAATTTTCACCAGCTCTGTCATTTTTGCGGTTAGCGCTTGCATTTCTTCGGGGGTGGCGAACTTCATAAAGACGATTCCAGCCTTGTAGTAAAGCGGGTCGGTTATCGGTTCGCCTTTTTTATACCACAGGAATTTTTCGACGATGTTCTTTTGAAGTTCGGGCGCAAAGGTCACATCTTGAACGGAGCCTTTTTGCGACGCCATGATGCAGTGACGCAAAAAAGGTTTGGGCGGCGTTCCGAGGGGCGGCAAAGATTCCGTGCAAACGTCCCCCGTTTCTGCCTGGACAAGCATTTTCGGGTAATCGACGCCTGTTGCGTATTGCACAAATTTGATGTACAAATCTCCCGGCGGGCGACGGCAAATTTCGATGATGACCGGCGTTCCGTCCGCTTTTTCAATGTACTGGATGTGCAAAATTCCGTCGACCAAATTCAGCTCTTTCGCAATGCGTTCGCTGTATTCGCAAAGGAGCTTTTGCCCGTGCGAACTTGTGGTCGTCGGAGTGTTTGCGCCGCTCACCATGTATTTGTTTAAATAATACTGTTCGTTATCGGCAAAGTAAAAGGTGACTTTTTGATTTTGCAAGTAAGCGGAAAAACCGTGATTTGTGCCAACGACACATTCCTCGACAACGACATGATCTTCCCGGGTGTGGTTCAGAGCGTTTGCGTATGCAGCGCGGGCTTCGGCGGCATTATCGGCCCGGCGAATGCCTTTGCCGCCTGTGAGATCCACCGGCTTTACGATGACGGGGAAAGAGAGCGTTTGCAGCGCGGCTTCAAATTCTTCTGCATGGCGGACCGAGAGCGCTTTTGGCGTCGGAATGTTTAATCGCGTCGCGAGGGCGCGGTACTTGTCTTTGTGGTGAATTTGGAGGCTGGTCTCGTAAGAGTCGTGACCGGGCAAACCTAATTTTTCGCAGACGTAAGCGGTACTGAGCAACGCGAAGTCATTGCAGCCCGAGCATACGCGGTCCACGCCTTCGGCTTTTGCAAGGGCGAGCATCTTTTCGTGATCGGAGAAGTCTTCAAAAACGTTTTTGTCTGCGTAAGCGTGACCTAAACCTTCACGGGCGTAGCCCGTGGTAATCACAAAGTAGCCGAGCTTTTGGGCGGCTTGAATCAGCGGGATTTCGGCGTGACCGCCGCCCAGGAGTAAAAGTTTTTTACGCATAGAAGGCATGGATCTGATCGCAAACGTAATCAAGGTCGTCGGATTTTAAACCGTAGAACATCGGAAGGCGCAGCAAGCGGTTGCTTTCGCGCGTGGTAAATTCATCTTCGCCCGAGAATCTTCCAAAACGTTTCCCAGCTGGAGCGTTGTGCAGCGGCACGTAATGGAAGACCGCCAAAATTTCATGCTTCACCAGGTGAGCGATTATCTTCGTTCGCCCTTCAAGATTTGGCATCTTGATGTAGAACATGTGAGCATTATGCTTGCATTCCTCCGGAATCTTCGGAAGTTCAATCAGGCCCTTTTTCTGCAACGGTTCCAAACGTTCATAATACGCATTCCAGCTCGCCATGCGATTGTCCAAAATGCGCTTTGCCTGTTCGAGTTCCGCATACAAATACGCCGCATTCAACTCGCTCGGCAAATAGCTCGAACCGAGTTCCACCCAAGTGTACTTATCGACTTCGCCACGGTGGAACTGCACACGGTTCGTTCCCTTTTCACGGATAATTTCTGCACGGTCGGCAAACTTCGGATCGCGAATCAAAAGCGCTCCGCCTTCACCCATGCTGTAATTCTTGGTTTCGTGATAGCTGTAACAGCCAAAGTCGCCCAGGTTTCCCAACGCGCGGCCCTTGTAAGTCGCCATCATCCCTTGCGCTGCATCTTCAACCACAAACAGATTGTGCTTTTTTGCAATCGCGTTGATCGTATCCATTTCACAGGCGACGCCCGCATAATGCACAGGCACAATCGCCTTGGTCTTTGGCGTAATCGCCGCTTCAATCTTTTTTTCGTCCAAGTTCATCGTGTCGGGGCGAATGTCCACAAACACGCACTTTGCACCGCGCATCGCAAACGCGTCCGCGGTAGAAACAAAAGTGAACGACGGCATAATCACTTCGTCGCCAGGCTGAATGTTGCAAAGGAGCGCCGCCATTTCGAGCGCATGCGTACAGCTCGTCGTCAGCAAAGCCTTGGAAGTTCCCGTGTGTTCCTGCAACCATTTGTGGCACTTTTGATTGAACTGCCCATCGCCACAAATGCGACCGCTTTCCACAGCCGCACGTACATACTCAATTTCGGAACCGACAAACGGCGGTTTGTTAAAAGGAATGCGAATGCTCATAAAACCCTCACCCCCTTAATTTAATACAATAAACGGCACCCAGCGCTTATAAAAACGTTCCTGGAAAGCGACCGGCGAAAGAATCGGCTCGTGATCGCCCTGCACAATAAAGCGCACATCCGGATGCTTACGCGCCAAATCCGCAATCAGGCGAAGAGTTCCCATCAAACGCTCCGTGTACGCAGAATCATTTTCATCAGCAGAACCTTGATATGCGCTACCCAAGCCCTGCAACGGGAACTTGGTATCTCGCGTTGTCCAAGCCATAAACCATTTTGCAGAATCCAATCCGACGGAATCCGAAAGTACACTGTCGATCTTTGCAGCCATGACGCTATCGGCAAGCGCTTCTTTTGCCAGGCTCGAATCGAGCTTGGGAGCGTTCACCGCAAGCGGTCTTGCATTCGGATTGAACCCGCCGAAATAAGCGTTTTCAAAAATATTGTAAATGTACTTGTAACGCCACTGTTCCGCGCTATCCCCGCCAAAGAAGAATGCGGTTTTAAAACCTTTCTTCGCCAATTCCTGCGGTATAAAAGTCGTATCCTTCGCATGCGTCACGGAATCACGTGTAAAGCTAAGCATCAGGTCTTCACGTTCAGCGGTACGCGTGCGGCTATACATTCTCGAATGCACTCCGAGCTGTTGCACCACGCCATCAAAAATTTGGAGCTCTTCCGTAAAACGGGACTCCTCCATCGGAATTCCCCAGCTTTCCACCAGAATCACCACGTTGCTGCGAAGCGAATCCACATAACGACGCGTCACCGTCACCGAATCCAGCACCAGATACTTTTGAACAAAGGACTCCGGCAAAACCTTGCGTTCCACAGGCTTCGGCGCTGTACGGCTCAAATAATCCACCACCGGGAACTGCGCAAGCGGCTGAGACGCATTCCAGTTCAACGCCGCAAGGTGCGCAATCAGCGAAACGAACACAATGAAACTGATTGTCGGAAAGGTAAAACTCGGCACCTTTGCCATCATCGCAACGGCAAGCGCACACGTCAAAAGCGGAACCACGCCGTAAACGCCCGTACTCCAATTCTTAATCGCAAGCAGGTTCTGCAAATCGATCCAGGCGACCGCCAAAATCAAAGCGGAAATCACCCCAAGCAAAACGACTCGCAACACGCCCTTCGTGCGTTCCCGCGCACAGGCAAACAACAACAGCAGCGCGAACTCGCTAAAGCCAAAAAGGCCGCGCACAATATCTTGCCCCTTTTCGAACGTAATCAAAAAAGGCGTAATCGTAATCAACGCGCTTGCAATCAGCGGATAAAGAAACTTCTTCACGGTCTAAATGTAAATTTTGTTTTTATATTCATACCCATGAGCGAGCAAAATAATTTGACTTTACTTTCTTTTGTGATCCCCTGCTACCGCAGCGAAAATACGATCGAAACCGTCGTAAATGAAATTCGCACCACCGTCCAAAACCGGAATGCAGAATTACAAGGCAGCCGCACGTTCGACTACGAAATCGTTTTGGTCAACGACTGCAGCCCGGACGGCGTTTGGGGTAAAATCAAACAGCTCGCAAGTGCAGACAACAAAATCAAGGGCATTTGCCTCGCCAAAAATTTTGGACAGCACAATGCGCTGATGGCAGGCTACGCAGAAGCCTCCGGCGATTACGTGATCAGCCTCGATGACGACGGACAGACTCCGGCAAGCGAAAGTTTTAAGCTGGTCGATAAAATCGAAGAAGGCTTTGACGTGGTATACGGCTATTACGAACATTCCGCACAGCACCTGTTCCGCCGCTTTGGAAGCTGGACCAACAAAAAGATGGCGGAAGCGATCATCGGGCAGCCGACGACTTTGAAGACGACGAGCTTCTTTATTATGAAGCGGTTTATTGCGCAAGAAATTGTGCAGTATCCGAACCCGTTCCCGTACATCAGCGGTTTGATTTTTAGAGCGACTAAAAATTTGGGCAATGTCGCCGTGGGCCATCGCCAGCGTTTGCAGGGCGAATCCGGCTACACGATTGCAGGGCTGATCGGGCTTTGGGTGAAC
Source organism: Fibrobacter sp. (assembly GCA_024689485.1). Classification (GTDB taxonomy): domain Bacteria; phylum Fibrobacterota; class Fibrobacteria; order Fibrobacterales; family Fibrobacteraceae; genus Hallerella. Next base: position 13,674 of record JAILDK010000020.1, on the reverse strand, counting down.
GGTTTTACCGCCTTCTCTGTAAAGCCTTTGCGCGCCGCCACGTTCATCGGCATCCTTTGCGCAGTCGTCGGATTTGCGGCAGGCCTTTTTGTGATCTACGAAAAGTTGACCGCAGCCTCGGCGCCAATCGGCTATGCGAGCCTTCTCGCGACGCTCCTATTCGTCGGCGGCATGATTATGTTCTTGCTCGGTCTCATCGGCGAATACGTGGGTCGCGTTTACATCTGCATCAATCAGGCTCCGCAGTACGTGATCCGGGAAAAGGTTTAATTTCCCTACACAAAATCATATTGACAGAAAATATATATTTATGCATATTTTATGTAAATATGAAAAACGCATTGGAAAACACCGAAAAGCTCCTCGAATTCGCCCCAAAGGTAGGCGGAGTTTTTTCGCTATCCGAGCTTAGTTCGCTTTTCAACGTTTCCAATCAACAAACTCTTTGGGCTACGGTCAAAAAATTCGAAGCAGCAAAACTTCTCAAGCGTTACTGCCGAGGCATCTACATCGCCAAAGAATTTGACCCTCAAATCCTCTCCGCAAAAGTCCGAACCGATTCCTACATTTCACTCGGTTCTGCTTTGGCCTACCACAGGCTCATCGGCACAGAAAGCCCCTTCCTCGTCAGTTGTGTCGTTCCTTCCAGAGCAAGCGAATACAGCGGCGAGGTGAACCTTTCCTACGCCCGCATTTCACAAGCCCTTTGTTTCGGAACAACGATTCTTAATAACGGCGTGCGTTTAGCCGATAAAGAGAAGGCAGTATTAGACACTCTCTACTTTTACCAGCACAAAAAAAGCTTTCACTTCAACGTTTTCCAAGACATTCAGTTTTCTCTGTTATCCAAAGAAAAAATGGAAACCTACCTAGATCGATACACGAATCCAAAATTCAAAACTTTCGTGAGGAACACGGTATATGGCAAAGTTTGATAGCACAGAAGCATTGCTGGCCTGGATCATTGATTTTTTTGCAGAAAAGTTTGGCAACTCGGCAATACTCAAAGGAGGGATGTCTTTGAGATTAATGCACAGCCCTCGCTATACAAATGATGTTGATTACATTTTCATCCCATTTGACTCCAAAAAGGACGCAAAAACTCTTGTGGAGGAAGCTCTTTCAGAAGTAGAAGGGTTACGTTTTGAATCCTCTATGAATTCGAAAGCTTTACGAATTATCGTGGAATTCGGCGGACAAAACGCCCAAATAGAAATCAATACCGACAAGGAATGTCCATCCATCCCCATGTCGACCTCTTTACTCAGCGCCCCTTACGGCCATCCAGCCCGCATCGTGCGCATCATGGAACCCGGGGTATCTTTCGCCCATAAAATCGCCGCATGGAACGAACGCGAGCTAATGCGAGACTTGTACGACGTCTATCAATATGAAACGTTATTCAAGGCAACTCCTCGGGCAGACATTTTACTTTCCCGCCTCAAAAAAGCACGCTCTTATAAAAACGTCGTCGCAGCCAAAAGCATAAACGAACTCGTCAAAAAAATGAAGACTTGCGCCGAGAATTTAACAGAGGGCTCTTTCGAAGAGCTCGTCCCATTACTTAACGCCGCGGAACTCGCGGGACTATCTTTTAGAATGAGACCCGCCATTCTCGCCTTAAGCGATAAAATTGAAAAGTTCAAATAATTTCCACAAATCTATATTACGTCATAGAATGCAAACAAACAACTGGACAACCGTCATCAAGCCGAAAACGAGTCTGCTGAGCGTCGACTTTCACGAACTCTGGCAGTATCGCGATTTGTACCGCATGTTCGTCAAGCGCGATATTGTGACGTGGTACAAGCAGACAATTCTTGGACCGCTCTGGTTCTTTATTCAGCCGATCATGACAACGATCATGTTCATGGTCGTTTTCGGCGGGATTGCAAAAATCAGTACCGACGGACTTCCGCAACCGCTGTTCTATTTGGCGGGCATTTGCCTTTGGCAGTATTTTGCAGAGAGCTTGAATCAAACGAGCAAAACGTTCATTGATAATGCGAATGTTTTTGGAAAGGTTTATTTTCCGCGTTTGGTCGTTCCGATGGCGACCGTAACGAGCAACCTGGTACGCCTTGCGATTCAGATGGGGCTCTTCTTTTTGGTGTTCGCGTATTACATGATTTTTACCGATGCACCCGTGCACCCGAACCTTTACCTGCTTTTGACGCCGGTTCTAATTTTGATTCTTGCAGGTCTTGCACTCGGATTCGGTGTGCTGTTCAGCAGTCTCACGACCAAGTATCGCGACCTTACCTTTTTGCTGACTTTTATTGTGCAACTTTGGATGTACGCGACGCCGGTGATTTATCCGCTCAGCACCATTGAAAATCCCAAGCTCAAATTGCTGATGCAGGCAAATCCGCTCACGAGCATTATGGAAACGTTCAAGTTCGGCATGCTCGGCGTCGGAGAATTCAGCTGGGCCGCGCTCGGTTACAGCGCAGTCTTTGCCGCCTTGCTCCTTGCCCTAGGCGTAATCGTCTTCAACCACATTCAGCGCACCTTTATGGACACGGTTTAAAAGCCCGCCTCCACCATGCATTTTTGGGCTAAGCAGTTTGCTTCGTCTTCTTTTTCTGGGTAATTGTGCGTAATTTCAATGTTCTGCAAGCAAATGCCCTTTTTGCCGTGATATAGCACATGAGCAAGTTCATGGAAGAACGTAAACCACATCGTGGAACGTTTTTCAAAACGGTCATGCAACTGAATCACGGGAACATCCTTGTACCATCGGTACATGCCATGAATCGGCGCGCTCTTGAAGTTTTGCACGAACAAAACCCGAATGCCAATTTTGCGGCAAAGCTCTTGCAAGCCCGTCATGCAATCATCCACAACATCCACTTCTGGAGTCGTATAAGTGATCTTTTTTGCGCGTTTCGGAAGTTCCTTATTCGCCGCCGCAAAGGCGATGATTTCTGGCAACGCAGCCTTGAGCCTTTTTCGTACAGGAATCTGCTCCTGTTTTTCCATAGGATCTCGGTCCGCAAGGATTTCTCCTCGACGAATCCAAGCAGAAGCGGCATAAGGATCTTTGACTTCTGCAAGCGAAATTCGGAACGCCACTTTTAGGCGAGCTTCTTTGTAATACCCATCCCAAGCCTTGGGCGACGCCACCGCAAAAAATTTAAGCAAGGAAAGGCCAGACTTTTTTTCTTCACAGCCAACCCAGCTACGATCCGCCATTTCTTTCGGGAATGACTTTTCCCAAAGAGGCTGGTTGCTTAGGGATTCTTCCACCTTTTGACGCGAAAGAAATTCGTCGTAAGAAATTTGGCGACGCAACCAGTAATTCGCCGAAATTTCGGTAATCATTTCGAGCGCAATCGCGACTTCCGGCGTGATTCGGCAGTTGCCCTGCAAAATATCGTTCACCGCCTTAGGCGTATAGCCCATACGAGCAGCAAGATCATTTGCATCCAGCCCCATTTCTTCCAATTTTTCCGCCAAGTCGCTTCCTGGAGGAAAAATCACCGCTAGTCTATCACATCTAAACACTTCCATCCAGCACTCCTATTTGTGATAATCCACAATCTCTACTATTAAAACGGTTTGTTCAACAAGCAGTCCAATAACCTCACCCTACCTCCTGCGCATATAGCCAATTCCCTATCTTCGAAAACAACCTGCACAGCATCTCCAATTTTTAATACACCTATAATTTAATGCAAAATTCTAAAGAAAGCAAGATGTTAATTATTTTTAATATCTTATATAAGGCATTTTTATGCGTATTTGCGAAATTCACCCAATTTTTCTAGTTATATTACCAATACATGACCGCCATTGAATTTGAAAACATTAGCAAGCAGTATCGTTTGGGGCTCGTGAGCACAGGAACGCTGAGCCACGACCTGAACCGTTTTTGGCAAACCAAGATTTTGCACAAGGAAGACCCATACCTGAAAGTGGGCGAAGTAAACGACCGCACAAGCAAGGGCAAAAGCGATTATGTTTGGGCGCTCAAGGATATCAACTTCAAGGTCGAAGAAGGCGACGTTGTCGGCATCATCGGCAGAAACGGCGCAGGGAAAAGCACGCTCCTTAAACTTTTGAGCCGCGTGACCGCACCGACCACCGGAACGATCCGCGCACGTGGACGCATCGCGAGCCTTTTGGAAGTTGGCACCGGGTTCCACCCGGAAATGACCGGTCGTGAAAACATTTACATGAACGGCGCTATTATGGGAATGACCCGCGCCGAGATCACCCGCAAGCTCGACGAGATCGTGGACTTTAGTGGCTGCGAACGCTACCTGGACACCCCCGTAAAACGCTACAGCAGCGGCATGACCGTTCGCCTCGGATTCGCGATCGCGGCACACCTGGAGCCCGAAATTTTGGTGGTGGACGAAGTGCTCGCCGTGGGCGATGCCGAATTCCAAAAGAAAGCCATCGGCAAGATGCAGGACGTGAGCAAGGGCGAAGGCAGAACCGTTCTGTTCGTGAGCCATAATATGGGCGCGGTGAAAAATTTGTGCAAGAGAGGAATCGTTCTCGATCAGGGGCAAGTTGCGTTTGACGGCGGCGTGGAAGAGGCTGTGGGGTATTATACCGGGAAAAATCACATTTCGGAAAACAACGAATTAATTCACCGAATAAAGAGCACCGTCAATGGTCTTACAATAAATCGATTTTCCTTTAACGGGAGTACATCAAGTCAGTCAACAATTACAAACGGACAAGATTCAGTCGACATTTGCATAGAAGGAACCACAAAATATCCCCTTTCGAATGTAGACATTCGATTAACAATAAAAAATTCTTTAGGGACACCCTTGGCGACACTCGCCGAAGGGCATTACAAGAACTATTCACAAAACATTGATGCGGGAAAGTTTTCCATAAAAAAGCAATTTATTTTACCGAAATACCTTTCAAAAGGAATATGTATTGTAGACATCTATTTGCACAAACCTAATGTTCTATACTACATGGAAGCCCCCAATTGCGCAACAATAGATATCAATGGAAATAGCGATCGTTTTGGCCAATCTCTTTTATTAAACAGAGATGGCCTTTTCGGTTTCGAAACTAAATAAACAAGAATCTTCTATGTCTCTACTATTTGACTTAACAGCGTCACAACCAAGCAGCACAAGCAAAAGACATGGCGGCGGCAAGTATTGCGAAATGCTCTTTTGTGGATTATGTGAAAAGAAAATAAAATTTCACGCATTCTACGATTCCGGCAAGTACCTAAATCCACAAATGTATGAATATTCAATCCAATACAACATTCCACTACACGACATTAAAAAAAAATCTCTACCATCAATCGTTAAACAAAATAAAATTTCCACCATATACTCCGCATTGCCCGAAGGCATTCTCCCCTGGCCTAATTGCAGGATTCTAGGAACAATCCATGGATTGCGAAGCCTAGAACTTGAATACGATTTTTACGGGTATTGGTTGCTTGATTCTGGGATTATTGGGCTAAACACACTGCTCGGTTTTTTCCGGGCCAAAAAGCAGAAAGCCCAAATGTTAAAACACTACCAAAAGCTCCTGCAAACGCCAAATTTTTATTTCGTGACCGATTCGTTCCATTCGAGAAAAGTCATTCAAGATATTTGCCCCGAAAAGGATATTCCTGTATTCTACCCGCCATCAACATCAATTTACCAGTCGGACAGAAAACCAACAGAAAAATATTTTTTGCTGGTTTCTGCAGATCGGTTTGAAAAAAACTGTACAAGAGCGATTATTGCCATAGACAAATTATTATCTAAGAAAAAAATCCCTTCAAATATATTTGTAAAAATAACCGGAGCATCAAAAAACAAATCAAGATACAAAATTAAAAACACAGCCAACTTTAAATTTCTTGGCTATGTTGAAGAAGCAGAACTTGACTCCCTCTATGCAAATGCTTACGCCTTTATTTATCCATCTTTAAACGAGGGATTTGGCTATCCGCCCTTAGAAGCCATGAGATATAAAGTACCCGTGATTGCATCAAACGCGGCCTCAATCCCCGAAGTTTGTGGAAACGCTGCTCTCTATTTCAATCCAACCTCCATAGAAGAAATAAAAAAACAACTCTTACTTTTGCAAGAGGACGGAATTTATTCAAAATTGCAAAAAGAAGGATTCTCAAGATATAAAAAGATAAAGGCTAGACAAAAACAAGACCTCGAAAATCTCATTACCTGGATTCAGATCAATTCAAAATGATCAACACTGTTTTAGAAAGACTCCGGCACAATCCCATTTGCATCAAAGTATACTCATACTATGCAATCATGTATTAAAACATGTTGAAGACGATATAAAAGGGATGTCAGAAATATTTAGGGTTTTGAGAACAGGCGGATTTGCGATATAACAAGTACCGATTTCGTATAAATTGCCAAACACCTACGAAGACTCTAACATAACAGATTCCAAAGACAGAGAAAGAGTTTTTGGGCAGCGAGATCACGTAAGAATCTATGGAATCGATTATATTGACAGACTAAAAAAGGTTGGATTCAACGTTGAAATCATCTCCAACCTGGCAGAAAAATTTTCAAAGTACGGATTAAATCCCAAAGAATGCAAGGGAATGGCCTTATAAGAATATTAAGCCAAAAATCATTGCTGAAAAATACATTGAAGATGATAATCACGAATTAAACGACTATAAATTTTTCTGTTTCAATGGTAAAATTGAATTTTTACAAGTAGATTACGACAGATTCACAGAGCATCATCGAAATCTCTATGACCCCCAATGGAATCAATTGCCATTTTCAATACAATATTCATCAAAAAGGGATGCCATTATAAAAAAACCTAACGGTTTTGAACAGATGAAAGAAATTGCAGAGAGCTTGTCAAAAGGATTTCCGCATGTCAGAATCGACTTTTACAGTATCAACGGAAGTGTTTATTGCGGTGAACACACCTTTTATCATGGGGCCGGCTTTGAAAAATTCACCCCTAATGAATGGGATGAAAAAATTGGGAAACACATTCTCATTTAAGAATTTTCTAATTCTTTTGAAAAAACTTAAAGGCACTCACTATAATCTGAGCGATACTATTCAGCATTCTTAAAAGCACTTTAGCACGAGTCTTGTTTGAATCAATAATCGTACACAACAACCCATAAGACAAATTTTCTATCCGTTCCCTTTCTATATCAACAGAAACCATCTGAGGCGAAAAAAAAGCATTCGGATTCCGAACAACATTTTTCATTTTATCTAGGTAATTTTCAGATTTTTTTAAATCATCCCAAAAACTTTTTTTCTGCAAATCAAAGAGTAATTTTCGTTCATCCGATTGCAAATTCGTCGCAAAATAATGAATCACTTTTGCATTTAAAAGATACCGCACAGAAAAAACAATCTGAGCATTGTAAGAATGAGGCATCAATTGAATCACACCACCCATCTTGGAATTCACATAATTTAACGACTGTTGGTCCGTAAAAGAACCCCTCTCACAGCAATATCGCCAATAGCGATTCCATTCCTGCATAAACTGATGGGCTACAGGAGTATCGCGCACAAAAAGAACGCCCCCATTTATATAAAACTTCTCGGAAAAATCTAAGTTCAAAGATTTCATTTTTTCACAATGAAATTTTTTTCCAACAAAATCTGAAAATTCAACATGACCATCTGGAACTCCCATTATATCAGAAGAAAAATCTTTTTCCTCTATCGGAGCAACCCACAACGTATCCACATCCACATATAAAAAATCGCCCGTAATTTTTTCCCTCATAGTCGTTTTCAATTCTCGAGAACGAACTATCGGATTTACAGACTTTTCAAATTTTACAACCTTGAGTTCATCTACAAATTCAAAAATTTTTTTTCTAGGACCGACAAGAGAATCTTTCGTGTCATCATCCACTAGCATTGAAATTTGCATTTCAGGCATCTGATATTTTACAGACAGGATGGACAAAAAAGCCTGTTCATAATAGTAGTCATTACAATTGCTAACTAAAATATAGAGTAGTTTCATACGTGATCACTAAAAATTTCATCAAAAAAATATAGTTTTTTTGATGTAAGACCCCTTTTTTGTAAAACCATTTATTTTCTATCACATTCAATAAATACCCATATCATGGGTATAGTCCATATTCAGAAAGGAATCATTCTTCTCATTACGCTCCTTGCGAAGCAATAAGAAATTTTCCCGTTCGGGAATATTTTTATTACTTTTCCGTAGAGCACGCCTCGATTTTCCCGTTCGGGAATATTATATTTAAGGTATGGAAATATTTAAAACTGAGGATATTTCATCCGTAATAAAAAAACGACGCAAGAGCCTTAATTTGACCCAAGCCGAGTGCGCAGCATTCTGCGGCGTCGGGAATCGTTTTTTTTCCGAACTGGAAAACGGCAAACAGTCCCTGCACCTAGGTAAAGTCATGCAGGTGCTCCAAATGCTAGGTCTAAAAATACAAATCACAAAAAACGAGATTGGTAAATGAAATTGCACGTCTATCTAGGCGAAAATCTAGCGGGACATTTAGAATCCACCTCAGAAAGAGGGGTTGTTTTTTCATATGCCACAGATTACCTGAAATCCGGACAACCACCGATTTCACTTTCACTTCCTCTGCAAGCTAACGAGCTCCCTCAAAAAGCATGCATTCCCTTTTTTGAAGGACTCTTGCCCGAAGGTAATGTCAAAAAACGCATCTCCGAATACCTTCACATCTCTGAAAAAAGCACACTCAAACTACTTCAGGAACTCGGCGGCGAATGCGCCGGCATGATATCGATTTTGCCCGATGATGAACATCTCCAAATCAAAAACGCCTACGATTTTTCTCCTGAAAATTATGAATCACTTTCCGAAAAAAAAATTGTCGAATACATTCAGAACATCAACGTCCGTCCGTTGCTCAAAGTCAAGAACAAATTGCGGCTATCCCTCGCCGGAGCGCAAGAAAAACTTCCACTCGTTTATGCAAATGATAAATTCTATCTACCCAAAAACGGAGCGCCTTCAACACATATTTTAAAGCCAACAGGACAGGGGCCACTATCCTCGCTTTCTGCAAATGAATACATTTGTACAAAACTAGCAAAATACGCAGGTCTCCCTGTGCCGAACGTAAAACTGATGCAGATTGATGAAACAGAATTTCTGCTAGCAGAACGTTATGATCGAACTATTCAAGATGGCAAAATTCAGCGAATTCATCAAGAAGACACATGCCAGGCTCTCGGAATACTAAGCGACAACAAATATCAAAACGACGGCGGACCAAGCATTGCCGATATCTATGAACTCATTAAGAACAATACAACCATCCCATTGCTAGAAACACGTACCTTTTTGCAATACGTTTTATTTAATTTCATTATAGGCAACTGCGACGCACACGGAAAAAACTACTCATTGATGTTTCCCAAAGGTTCTGTCAAACTCACTCCGCTTTACGACGCAGTTTGCACGCTCGCGTATCCAAATCTCACACAAAAACTTTCCATGAAAATCGGTAAGCACTATGAAATTCGAAAAGTTAACGAATACGATTTTGAACTTCTTGCAAATCAATTAGGCCTCAAAGCAAAGGCCCTCATGGACACATACCATAAACTTATCCGTAAAATTGAGCTTTCCCTAAAGGTCATCAAAGAAGATCCCTCACTAAGAAAACACGATGATATTTTTGAAGTAATTGTGAACAAGTTGCAGAAAAATCTTTAGGAGCAAACATGACTAGTCCACTCGTTTCTGTCATCGTTCCGAACTATAATCACGCAAAGTACCTTCAGCAGCGTCTTGATTCCATATTCCATCAAACTTTCCAAGACTTTGAAGTCATCATCCTTGACGACTGCAGCACAGACAACAGCAAAGAAATCATTGAAGAATATCACAATCGTCCTCAAGTAAGTCATATAGTATATAATGAAACAAACAGCGGTTCTCCCTTTAAACAATGGGCCAAGGGATTTGACTTAGCACAGGGCGAATATATCTGGATTGCAGAGAGCGACGATTGGGCGGAATTAAATTTCCTAGAAGAAACAACGCGGCGATTAAAAGTAAATGATGTAAATCTGGTTTTCACAAACTCATATATAGTCACACCCAATGAGAAAAAAATAGATATTCCTATAAAAGAGGACACTTTTTTGCATGGAAGATCATTCCTTCAAAAAGAAATGATCTTCCACAATTTTATTTTAAACGCAAGTGCAGTCTTATTCAAGAAAAAAGCTCTCCAATCCATACCGAAGACATATCAGACATTTACTTCTAGCGGAGATTGGCTGTTCTGGATAGAATTTTGTCTTATCGGCAATGTTTTTTACTGCGCTAAAATTCTCAATTATAACAACCGGCACGGAATGAATACAACAGCACAATGGGGGAAAAAAATGTCTTCCGGCACGGCATCCTGCGAAGATTGCATCATTCACCACTATTTAAAAGCAAATAGTTGTATTCCTTTTTTTCACCAGCACACGATACCACTTAGCAACATTGAATGGATAGATAACAACAGATTTAAATTTGATTCAGAAAAAGTATACGAAACGATTCGAAATCGCTGGAAAAAAGAACTATTTTCAGAAACATTCTCTTTAGTTATTCGATTTGCAGGTATTAAACTTTACAATTTATTAAAGGCCTTACGAATCATAAGAGACTAATTTTCTCTTCATCACATTAACCATTTCATCGACCGTCTTTTCCCACGAGAATCGCTTAGATCGTTCCAACCCCTTTCGGCTATTTTCTTTTCTCAATTCTTCATTGAAGTAATACTGTTCATACGCTTCAATATGCTGTTCGTCGCTATCCCAGTCGATCATAATTCCTGCATCACCCACAACTTCCGGTAGTGACGAATTGTTGCTCGTTATAACCGGGCAACCACATTGCATCGCTTCCAGTGGAGGCAAGCCAAATCCTTCATATTGACTAGTGTATACAAACCATTCTGCATTGCTATAAAGAGCAGGCAGGTCTTCATCATCTATATAGCCAGCCTGAACAATGTATTTAGAATCCCAGGCGACCCCGTTTTTCTTCAATTCTTTTATGAATGAATCCCAATGACCACCACCCATAACCCACGCTAAATCCTCTATATGATTTTTTTGAACAAAAGTCATGAAGCAGCGAACCGCTCGCACCAAATTTTTTCGAGGTTCAAGAGTACAAAGACTAAAGATATAGCGTTTTTGCGGCACGTGATACTTCGCCAAGACTCGATTACAATCACAGCCCTCGTTCACGGGCTTATAATCCGCATTCGCAGCCAAAAGAACGGCAAACGCATTTTTATTATTTAACTTTGAAAATAGTCTACAATAATCCTGCTTTGTATTTTCCGAATCACAAAAGAAAAGATCATTAGAGTTACTTAATTCAATCTGTTTCCGAATTCCATTTTTAAAAGACTCTCCCATATAGCTAAACAAAAACGGGATTGCATCGTGCAAAACGCTGCAACATCTTATCAGACTATTTTTCTGTACAATCTTGGGGGGATTTTCAAACGATTCAAAAAAGAAATCATAAGAGTTTATTTTTTTATTCTGCTTGTTTAGGAAGAACGTATTCAATACATTCTCATAAACTAACCGACAAAGAGCTATAGGTTTACGGATAAAAGGTCTTGCCAAATTAGCAGTCCACAGGCAATCCAAAGAATATTTTAACTTAAAAAGCTTTTCATATTTCTTTGGCAAATCATAAAAAACATTTGCATTTGGGAAAAGTTCTCTCTTTAACAGGCTCAAAGCATATAAATTTTTAACTTCGGTCCACAATACAATGTTCACATCTTCCCGCTTAAGAAATTCCTTAAAAACATTGTAGGTAAAAGAAAAAATTCCACTGCGACTGGATCCATTATCCTTATAGTTCAGCAATATCTTCGCGTCAAACAAGATGTTTAATTTTTCTTTTGCCATCTCACCTATCACCTATTAAACAATTTCTTCTTCAGCGAAAACAGACTCGCCGCAACAAGCCCCACAAAAGCACCATACTTTTTAGAAAATTCCACTCGAATTCTAAAGTACTCACGCTGATAATCATTGAACCAGTTTCCATCAAAATGATGAATACAATAAGTCTTTGACGTGATTCGAATTTTCCCTGTTCGGTTATCCTTGGGAGAAAAACATTCCGCCGGCAGCACTTTAACATTGGAATAATTCACCAGCGCTTTTTTTATAACGACCGGAATCGCAATCGATGGATTATTCAAATCCGACACATTGAATTTTCGATTTTCATACCAATCCAACGATTTTTTTACCCATGCTAGATTCGGTTCGCAACCCATGACAGCCGCTTCAATTACATTCTTGTGGGATTCCCGTCCCAAAAAACAATCTTGGTCAAGAATATCATCAAAGGATTTTAGAACTTCTACATCACAATCCAAATAAATGCCGCCATAGTTGTAAAGTGCATACAGCCGGACATAATCAGCAACAAAAGCCCATTTTCTTTCTGCTAAAGCAGTTTCAACCCACGGGCAAAAACATTCTTGGATTTTTTCTCGATCCCATAACACAAAGCTATAATCCGGCAAAATTTTCCGCCAAGACTCCATGCATTTTTGCACGAGATCCGAGTAGGGTTCTCCACTCAGCCAGCAATAATGTATCACTTTTGGGATTGCCATTTTTTCGCCTGGAATAAAGAAAGTCCTTTTTGCTTGCAACGGGACAATGTGTCCTTAAAGCTATTATACCTTAAATTCACAAATACAGCATAGACTGTCGAAATCATGGTTCCCACATTTTCGCCAAACAATTTGCACAATTGAATCCGAGCATTTACATGTTTTCGCTGCGCCACAGAATACCACGATCCATTGAAATGATGGACTGAATACGTTTCATCTGTAGCTTCTACCATTTGTGTTCTTGTATTCTTAGGCGAAAAATAATGCATCGGAAGCAAATCGCGCAAAGCGCCTTCTTGGTTCAAGACGCTTGCCATAATATGCGGAAGAACGGTTGTATCAAAAGCACCGTTCGCCATAATAAAATTTTTACCGGCATAATAATCCAGGCATTTTTTGATCAAAGGATGATGGGCTTCTGCGCCAAAAGTCGCTGCTTCTATAATATGGCTCGAATCAATCCTATCCGGAGTATGTTCTTTTCCAAAAAAATAAGGTCTATCAAGCAGATCATCAAATGGTTTTAAAACTTCTACATCGCTGTCCAAGTAAATTCCGCCATAATTATAAAGAGCATAGAGACGGATGTAGTCCGCAGCAAAGGCCCATTTCTTTACAGAACAGGCCTGTTCCACCCAAGGCACAGAGTGCACGTCAAAACGATTCATATCCCAAAGCATCAATTCATAATCTGCAAGCTTTTCCTTCCAACTCTGAATACAACGCTGAACCAATTCCGGATACGGATCTTTGCTCAACCAACAGTAGTGCACAATCTTAGGGATAGACATATCGATAAAAATATATATTTCTCCCATGCCTATTAAAAAAGCTTTGGCATTTTCTGCCGTCATCAATTTATTCTTCCTCGCTCTTTGCCTTATCTTTGGGGATCTTAAATTCGGAGCCATCGATGACTATTTTATGGCGGCAAGGCTTACAGGCGCATTCGGTACCGAATACAACCCGCACCTGATTTTTGTGAATGCAATTTACGGCTATGCACTTTTGCCTCTTTATCACCTTTTCCCTAAAATCGGTTGGTACTA